>JAJYDB010000253.1 GCA_021777845.1 Planctomycetota bacterium | reverse complement strand
GATGCTCCGGGATTGGCACGAAAGCGACAAACCTTCGCGGCAGGATGCCGCGAAATTCGTGACACGACGTTCCTTCACTTCACTTACGCCAATCGGCAAGAATTCCAGTTCACGGTGAACCAGCACAAACACGGAAGGTCAAGAATGGCCGACGCATTTCATCCGCAGTTGCGGCAGGCGCGGTTCGGCGCGCTCGTCGCGCACCTCGGCGAGCCCGACGGCGTGCTCATTGTCGACGAGACGGGCATTCTCAACAATGGGGTCAAATCCCCCGGGCGTTGCGCGGCAGTACAGCGGCCTCGCGGGGCGGTTGGAGAACAGTCAGATCGGCGTATTCTTCGCCTATCGGTCCCCGCGAGGGACGGCGTTCATCAATCGCTCCCTCTACCTGCTCAAGGAGTGGTCCGACGATCACATGCGTCGTCGCGAGGCCGGAATTCCCCAGTAAACCGCGTTCGCGACCAAGCCCGAACTCGCCCGCGTCATGATCCGGCGCGCCGTAGCGGCGGGAACGCCGCCCCAAAAAAAGCGTTTAACACCGCCCGAGTTGATCCCTCTAACCCTGCCCGGAGTGAGGCGGTTGCTAATTCGGGTCGTTTAAGCAACGCTCGCGAGCCGAGCGTTCAATAAGAAGTAGTCGGATTGGTGACGGCAAAGAACGCACATTATCGCCCACGCGGACACCCATTCACCATTGCACAATTGAAATTGTAGAGGACGTCATTAATCCAAAAGGGCCGACGGGCATAAACCCGTCGGCTATCGAAAACAAATCAAGGAGAGTGCCCGATTACTTAGTGTCGTCGGCGGGCGGAAGGATGACTTCGTCGATGACGTGAATCACGCCGTTCTTACAAAGAATGTCTGTCTTAATGACATTCGCCTTGTCAACCATGACCTTACCATCGGTCACGGTGACCTTGAACGACGCGCCTTCAACGGTCTTTACCAACTGACCGTCAAGCTTAACGACGTCCGCGGCGAGAGCCTTCGCGGGGACAACGTGGTAAGTCAGAATCGCGATCAGCTTGCTCTTGTTTTCGGGCTTGAGCAGCGTCTCAACAGTACCCTTGGGCAGTTTGGCGAAGGCTTCGTCAGTCGGAGCCATCACGGTAAACGGCCCCTCGCCCTTGAGCGTGTCGACAAGACCCGCAGCCTTCACGGCCGCAACTAAGGTCTTGAATGAACCCGCCTCAACGGCGGTATCAACGATGTCTTTTTCACCGGCAAACGCAGCGCTCGCCAGACCCAAAACCGCGGCAAGACTGAGGAAAAGACGCATGCGCATAACCTCCTGTGTTGAAAGTTTCAGACGCTAACAGATCAGAAAGCAAACGAGCCGTTTACTCCCCTCACACGTCAGGCGGATTGTAGGCGGAGGGGGAGAGACGTCTAGAGGTTATTACAAAACTACTAGACAGGACGGGGTCGCGTAGAAGTTGGCTTCGAGTGCGAGTATCCGCTTTGATGTAGACCCATGCGAGGTCTTGCTGATTTTCGCCGCGGCTCGAAGGTACTCATCGAAGCCGCGCGCGCAGGCTGTACAGCCGGAGTCACTGTACCGGTAGCCAAAAGACCTGACTTTTACGAGCCGGACGAAATTAACGTGCCGACTTCGTGCGCTTGACGGCCTTGACGGCCTTCACAACGCGTCGCGACTCAACGTTCTCGGGCTTGCGCTTGGAGACGGTCAATGGCGTGGTGGATGACGGAGGGGCTTTTTTGACTATCGCCGCGGCGGCTTTCACGTCGGTGGCGGCCTTGTCCGGAGGGGCGGCTTTCTTAGAGGCAACTGAAGGCGCGGCGACGACCTTTGCGGTCGCGGACGGTTTCGACCCGGCCTTCGAGGCCGAACCGGGCTTGGCGGATGAGGTCGGGGCCGGGGAGGTCTTCGTCATTGAAGCCGACTTCGTGGTCGAAGCGCCTTTATTTGTGCCGGCATCCTCGCTCCGACGATCGTCTCGCGACGCCTTCGACGCCGCCTGCTTATCGGCGTGCGCTTTTTCTTTCATCATTTGGCCTGTTGGACACTGCTTGCGGAGGTCGCAACGCGGGCAATCGGGCTCGGGCTCGACGCAGGCGTCGTGAGCGAGTTGTTCGATCAGGTTCAGGAATTCGCCGCCTTGAGTCTTGGGCACGGCGCGTTCAAGCAAGGCGCGGAGCGCGGCATCGTCCATCGAGGAGTCGGCAATCCCGAGACGTGTGAGAGCCACACGCGACGCGGCGTCGATCGGAATCGCGTGGCCGCCGAGCGCCTGACGCACCACAGTCGCGGCGATGTAGTCCGAGCCCGCCACCGTCTCGTATTCCGCGAGCAGCTTCATCGCCTCTTTAAGAGGAACCTTGAGCATATGCTCAAGCGTAAAGCCGTAGGTCTTCTCAAAAAGCTGGCGGAGGAAGCGGCGAATTTTCTGTGCTCGGACTTCGGCTTCGGGACCGGCGCCAAGTACGGCTTGTACTTCGGCGATCGAGCTGACCCGGACCTCGTTCCAGTCAAAAAAATCTTCCTTAAATCGCGTAAGCGAGTTCCACGCATACTCTCGCGTTGACCCTTCGCGGCAGACGGCGAACACGACGGCCTCGAGTACGGTGAGGCGCGCTGAGTCGGTCTCACGGATGCCCTTATACATTTTCTTGAGCGTCGCGTGGACATCGTGGATGCGTTGCGTCTTGCTCGTGCCGGCCATAGGGTTGTGAGTTCCGTCGTTTGTATTCAAAGGGAAGATCGGGGTCTCGGCCTGTTCCGGCCGCGCCGCGAAGGGCTTAGACTCGCTAGTCGTCGTCGGCGGTGAGGAGCGTTTGCGCGGGACCCGGGTCGTGGTCGGCCGCGGCGACTGGCATGTCTTCCTCCGCGGCATATTCGGCCGCATGCTGGTCGGTCGAATCATCGAGACCGCGGTCCGAGGCGACCGCCTCGTCAATCAGCTTCGAAATCGCGATTGAGCGGCGGATCCCGTCGTCGAGCTCAAAGGCGAGCCTCGGAGTGAACCGGGTTTGCAGTCGCGCGGCGACCTTCGCCTGCAAATAACCCGCAGCGCTCCGCAGCCCCGAAAACGCCAACCGCCGTTGTTTTTCGGTTCCCGTGATCGAGACCGAAACCTTAGCATGTCGCAGGTCGGGCGACATCGCCACGCCCAAAACGGTCACGCCGCGGACGCGTGGGTCCGAGGTTTCAAATAGAATCGTCGTCGCGACGACTTCGCGGATCGCTTCCGCCATTCGGAGATCGCGGTGCGAAGCCATCGGAAACCTTCACCTCACAAAGAAGTAAGTCGGAGGAAAGCGCCGCAGTCCCTCGGGGACAGGCCGCGCTTCCGGAGTCGCGCTTCCCCGAAAGCTTAGAGGGTCCGACGGACAACATCAACGCGGTAGGCCTCAATGACGTCGTCGGTCTTCAAGTCGTCGTAATTCGCGATTTTGATACCGCACTCGAAGCCCTCGCGGACCTCTCGCACGTCGTCTTTGAAACGTTTCAAAGCTTCGAGCGAACCCTTGTAGATTTCGCGGCCTTCCCGAATCAAACGCGCCTTCGAGGCACGCTCGATCACGCCTTGTGTTACGAAGCAGCCGGCCACGGTACCAACCTTCGAGATCTTAAAGGTCTGCCGAACGACCGCGCGGCCGAGGTGCACCTCTTTAATCTCCGGAACAAGCATACCCTCAACCGCTTTTTTGACGTCCTCGGTCACCTGATAAATAATGTCGTAGCGGCGGATTTCAATCTTCTTCTCGTCCGCCAGCGTGACCGCGCGGTCCTCGGGAGCGACGCGGAACCCAATGACTATCGCCTGAGACGCGTCGGCGAGCAGAATGTCGCTCTCGCTGATCCCGCCGACCCCCTTCAGCAAAACGCGGATCGGGACCTCGGCGTTTTCGAGCTTCTCGAGCTCCTTCAAAAGCGCCTCGAGCGACCCCTGGACGTCGGTCTTGATGATTAAGTTCAGGCTCTTGACCTTACGCTCGGCCATCCGGTCGTAGAGGTTCTCGAGCGTGACGGTTTGGCGCTCGGCCAGCGCCGCGCCGCGGAAGCGGACCTGCCGCGTTTCAGCAATCTCACGAGCTCGGCCAATGTCTTCGAGCACCGCGAACGGCTCGCCGGCGTCGGGTACGGAATCGAGCCCCGAAACCTCGACCGGAGTCGACGGCGGAGCGACCGTCACCGATCGCCCCTTGTCGTCGAACATCGCCCGCACGCGGCCAAAGGCGCCGCCGCAGACGATTACCTCGCCCACCTTCAGCGTCCCGTCTTGAACCAGCATCGTCGCCACGACGCCGCGACCTTCCGAAATCGACGACTCGAGACATGTTCCCGTCGCGGGCCGCTCGGGGTTCGCCTTTAGGTCGCACTTCAGTTCGGCGACCAGCGCGATCATCTCGAGCAACTCGGGAATTCCAAGACCCGACAGCGCCGAGGTCTTCACCACGGGCGTGTCGCCGCCGTATTCCTCGGGGGCAAGATCCTGCTGCGAAAGCTCGCCGTAAATCTTGTTTAAATTGACGTTCGGTAGGTCGATCTTGTTGAGCGCGACCACGATCGGTACGTCGGCGGCCTTCGCGTGGGCGATCGCCTCCTGCGTCTGCGGCATCACGCCGTCGTCGGCTGCGACCACCAGCACGACGATATCCGTAACGTGCGCGCCTCGCGCCCGCATCGCGGTGAACGCCTCGTGGCCCGGGGTATCGAGGAACGTAATCGGACGTCCCTCATGCTCAACCTGATATGCGCCGATGTGCTGCGTGATCCCGCCGCTCTCCGAATCAACGACGTTCGCGTGCCGGATCTTGTCGAGCAGCGACGTTTTGCCGTGGTCGACGTGGCCCAAAATCGTCACGACCGGTGGACGCGTCACCTGATTTTCGAGGTCTTCCTCGTCGGATTCGAGCGAGTCAAACAAGTCGTCTTCGGCAGTCCGCTCGCGAACAACCTCGAGGTCGACGCCGAACTCGAGAGCGAGCATCACTGCGAGGTCTTCGTCGAGCGTCGCGTTGATCGACAACATCTGACCTAAGTTCATCAACTTGCGCAGCAAGTCGTTCGCCTTTACGCCAATCGCTTCGGAAAGCGCCCGGACCGTGATCGGCGGCTCGATCTCGGAATGTGCCTTCCGCGAGGGTGCGACTGCGACCCGATGCCCTTGCTTGTGACGCTTCGCACGGGCTCGGCGGTTCTCCTCCTCGTCGGCGTCGAGCAAGGTAGCGGCCGGCAACGGCGAAATGATCGACGGCGTTTTGGCGCGCTCTTGACGCTTCGCGCGGCGTCCCGCGCGGTCGGCGGCGGCACCCAGGCGGCTCGCGCCTCCCTTGCCCTTGCGTTCTTCTTCTTCATCCACCGTCGGCGCGCCGACGGCGCCAGGTGGACGTCGCGGAGCAGCACCCGGCGCGAGTGGCGTCGCGGGGCGTGCGCCCGGAGCACCCGGCGTCGTGCCGCGAGGAGCCCCCGTCGGGCCCGTCGCGGGACGTCCCGGAGTCGGCGGGCCGCCGCCCGGCCGCAACTGTCCCGCCTTCTCCATCTGGAGCAGCATCTCGGGTGTGAAACGCTTTTCAGGTCGTTGCGCTTTCGCCTCGGGACCGCCGGGTCGCGGCGCGTCGGGACGTCGCTGTGGTGGTCCAGTGTACGTCGGCGCAGCAACTCTGGGCAGCGGCGTTCGGCTCACCGGCTGGAGCGGTTCGCGACGCGCGGCAGGCGGATTTGGACGCCCTTCGTCCCCCATCCGACGCGTCTGTACCGAAGGTACGCTCGAGGTTGCGCGGTCTAGAGGTACGCGCACCCCGGCGGGCGAGATATAGTCCGTTCGCGTGTGGACCTGCGGAGTTCCCGGCGGACTTCCCGGTTGCGGACGAGGCTCGCCGCCCGAAACGGGGCCCGACGGACGCGCACCAGGCTGACCGCGATGCGGAGTGTGACCCGACAGAGGTCCGCCGCCCGGTCGGGACGCGAAACCGCTCGTTCGGCCCGCGAGCGGCCCCCCTCCCGGTGCGGACAACGGCGCTCCCGCCGCGGGACGCGGCGTCGGCGACGGTTGCGAGGCCGGCCCCTGGGGAGGCACGCCTCCCGACGACGCCGTCGCGGCGGGCGCGATCGGAGAGGAAGCCGGCGCGACCGTCTCCGGCACCGCCCCGGTCGCGGCGATCGACGGGTCGGGCCCCGGCTTTGATTCCAGTTGTAATCTCACGGCCTCGGCTCCGGAGGGGGACGGGGTCGGGGACTTCGATGCGGGCGGTGCCGGAGAAGCAGGCGGAGGCGTCGTCGCCGTGAGGCTCTTCGCGGACGCGCGGTCGGGAATAGCCGCGGGGCGCGCGACGGCTGCCGCAGTTCCCGACCTCGAAGCCATCAAGCCCTTGATACGATCCACCAAATCCGGTTCGATCGCCGCCAACGGGCTCGGCTTAACGTCTAGGCCCCACTCCTGGGTCCGCTCGATCAACTCGTGCGTGTTCAGCCCAAGTTCCTTGGCCAACTGGTGCACACGGATGGACAAAGGCGATTCCTCCGAGATCACGCGTCACCCCCCGGTCCGAGGCAACGCGACCGATCGTCTACTTTATTTTCACCACGTGCGACCGTCGGCTCCAAGCTCATTTTCCCGCGAATTCCGGTCGCTCGCAAACCCCTAGCGAACGTCCTCGACGGCATCGAACGCCCCGACTCGCTCCCCAACAGCCCGAATGCGATCGCCCCCCTAGGCCTTCTCAGCCTCGCCCGCGGTGTGCGCTCCCTCGGACGCGACCGCGTCGCCGGCGACTACTTCCTCGTTAGAATCCGACTCGTCACCTAACTTCGACAACGCGTCGGCCGTAACGCTCACCCCGTTGCTCCCCGCGTCCGACTCGACTTCCGCCCCTGCGGATGCCGCATCCTCAACTGCTTCT
>JAJYDB010000252.1 GCA_021777845.1 Planctomycetota bacterium | reverse complement strand
CGATCAGCATGCAACACGGCCACAAACTCTGATCTCAAGGCCCGACACCGGGTCGATCCGCAATCACAAGCAGCCGGTCCCCACCCATTACGGGTCGGGATCGGCTGTTTGCTTGGAATCGTAATTTCAGCCGCCGAGGGCCATAATCGCCGCGTACCTCGGCGTCAATCAACCCAATCAGCCTTTACTCGGCCGGCTCGATCTTTTGCAACTCGATCTCGAAAATCAAGGTCTCGTTCGGACCAATCGGCCCGCCCGCCCGCGGGTTCGCCCCGTAAGCCAGATCGCTGGGGATGTACAGATAAAACTTCGACCCCTCGGGCATCAACTGCAGGCCCTCGGTCCAACCCTTGATCACGCGATTGAGCGGGAAGGTTGCGGGCTCGCCTCGGTCAACCGAGCTGTCGAACTTCTTGCCGTTGATCAACGTACCCGTGTAATGCGCTTTAACCGTGTCGCTCGCCTTCGGCCTGGGCCCGGTCCCCTCCTTAATCATCTTGTATTGCAAGCCGCTCGCGGTCGTCTTCACGCCCGGCTTCTTCTTGTTTTCTTCCAAGAATTTTCGGCCCGCGGCCAAGTTCACGTCCGCCGACTTCGCGCTCTCCTCAGCCATTTTGCCCTGGATCTCTTTCTGATAGGCCGTCAACGCCTCGCGCATCTCCTGCTCGGTCATCGTCGGCTTGGAGTCGGTCATCGCCGCCCTCAATCCCGAGGTGAACGCGTCGACGTCAAGATCGATTTTCTGCTGCTTGATCCCCTGCGCCATCAGAAACCCGAGACTGTAGCTTGCCTTGGGCTTGAGCGCCGCCGCGTCTCCCTTTGGTGCCGCCTTCGGATCGGATTTCGGCTCCTGACCCGCCGCAACCGCACACGCCGCCGAACACAACATCATTGCGGCCGCAATCTTATGAATCATCGCCGTCCTCGCTTTATTCGGTATGTCCAAATGCCGTCGCGACGCTCGCCGCGTCGCCATGACCTTATTTTTACAAAAATCAAACGCCGCGCGAAGCCGGTCGCCAACACGGTCGCCACCCCGCCGAAATGGCCGAGGAGTAGGACACTGCCGATCGATCAACTACCCTGCCGATTGACGGGCGGTTGCTCGATAGCCACGAGGTCGTGACCGAGTTCCTCCGCACCGCGGCCCTGAGCCTGCTCTCCCGCGTTTCCATGATGACCGTCTCGACGTCCTCGTCGCCGACCTTGCGCGATGCAACGGACCGCTCCTGATCGGCAGGACCGTCGAATCGCCGCTCCAGGATCCGCCTGTGTCCCTGGCCTGCGGTCTGGGTGGCGATATCAAGCCCCGCGGCGATTTCCTACTTGTCCAAACCCTCGGCACAGGCCTGGATGATGAGTGGCCGTTGGGGGAGTTGCCGGGTACTTATGAGTCTCGCGGCTCAGGTTCTGAAGATCTGCCTCGAGTCGTCGGTCAGGGTCAACTCGGCGATGGCTCGGCCTCTGGGCAGGATGAGCCTCCTGCCGTGGCGGCTGTACCGAAACCATTCCAGTAGTGCCTTATTTGTAGAGCTAGGCTCTGGCTCGAGACACGCTGCCGACTTTGCAAAACCCCAATTTGACCATGACGATGTCCTGGATAAAACTGGGTGAACGATTGTGTATCGCCACTTAGATCCGCAGAAAGATCCTGCGTCGATACATCCAAAATAGGATAAGCCAATACACCAGTAGTACGGTCGCTCCCGCGATCAGGGGCTCGTAGTTTGAGCCAAAAACGCTGAATACCTTCCGGCCGAGGTGGATCCGGAACGACTCGAGCACGAACCCGTGGATCGTGTGCGCCAACACGTAGGCCGCGATCGAGTTTGCCCCGACGACACGAAGCGGCATCGACCACCCCGTGGTACCCGCGACATCGTTGAGCACGAAGAATCCCGCCATCATCAAGAAGCACCAACCGCCGCTGAAAAGAGTCCAGGAGGGACTCCAGATTCTCTTCACGCTCGGGCAGATTCCCAAGCGATCGGCGCCATAGCCCAGCCCAAGACTGACGACGCCCGCGAGGGTGATCCACCCAACTTTCCGTGCGGACGAGGCGTCGCCGCGCAGCCAGTCGCCTGCGAGCAAACCTAGTAGCATCGTGCCGAGTGTCGGAATGAAGCTCAGGGTTGCGTACCCGCCGTCGTTATGGGTGAACGGCTGAGGCCTGGGGAACAAATTCAGGAACCAGCGGTCGAATGACCACGCGAGGTTCGAGTTCTTGTTCCAATGCGCCGCGAAGCCCGACGCGTTGTGGACCCAGTCTGGGGCGACATTGACCCCGGCGTAGTCGAAGTCCGGACCGGGCAGTGGGTAGAGGGCAAACGCAGCCCAATATCCCAGGAGAATGACAATCAGTGCGCCCCAGCGAATCTTCGGGGGCGCGAGGCCTGCCACAAACAGCGGAAAATATCCCAAGCCGATCTGCGTCAGAGTGTCCTCGAACGTGAAGTTCGTCCTTGCCTCGCCTTTCTGTCCCATCGAACGCAGAAAGATCCCCAGCGCGATCAGAACGAACGACCGCCAAGCCGCGTGCAGCAGCGACCAGGCGAGCGGCTCCCCTCGACGTCTTCGACTTGCGAGCGAGAACGGCAGCGCGACGCCGACCAAGAACGAAAACGACGGTTGAATCAGGTCGTGCAGTGAACATCCGCGCCACGCGACGTGCGACTGGTGGAACGCGAGCACCCGCCAGAATTCACTCTCCGGAAATGAATCCGCGAGTTGGCTGAACGCCAACACCTCGCCCATCATCAGGAACATCACGAACCCGCGATACGCATCGATCGACGCCAGCCGTGGAGCGATCGGTCGCATAAGCGCCAATTCGTGTGACGGTCCGTCGAGGGCGTTTGCTTCGTTCGGATTCACGCGGCTGGTCCCCGGCGGCTAGTCGTCACGCGGCTCGTCCTCGAACTCATCGACCCGGTCGGTCGCGTTCGACTCGACCCAACGTGTCAATTCGTCAGGCGAAATCACTTCGGTCGGACGCGGAGAAGGCGCGGCATCGGTCCCGCGCGGCGACAAAAACCGGCTCATCTGCCAGATCCATCGGGCCATCGAAATCACGAACATTATGGCTAGACCACCATACAACCACATCCGGCCCTTCGAGATCCCGCCCGCACCCACCGCCGGCGCCTGCGGGCTCGGCGTCCACCCGATGCGACCTACCAACAACGGAGCAAGTCGCGCCGCGTTGCCTGCCTCGGCGGTATCGCCGGCGCCGTAGGCCATCAGCTTCAAGAAATAACCGTTGAAGACGATGCGCTCATGCACGTCGTTGCCGATTGGAAAACCCGGCGGGACGTCCTCGAAAACGCAGACGTAAGGGAAGTTCTGACTGTCCGGCGTAAACACCCATGCTTCGTACAGCCATCCCCCCTTCGCCAGCTTCGACTCATAACGCAGCACGCGTCGGGCATAGCCGAGAATGTGAATCGGCACTCCTCGATAATGGGCCGGCCGTTCGGCCAGTTGCGGCAGTAAGACGTCTCGTCGCGCGAGTTTCGCGAGCGAATCCGGAGTCTCGGCACGCGCTCGTTCAAGTAACAACTTGTACGCCGCGTTCTCGCGAAACTTGAGCACAGTGCGGTCGCGAACCGCCTGAAACTCGAGGCCTTCGTCGGGTTTGATCGGCTCGGGATTGCCGGCGACGGCACGCTCGGGCTCGTCGACCTCGGGTTGATCGCGATAGAGCGCCAGATAGACGACTGTCCAGCCGCCGAGCGCGACGCCGAGCAAAAGCAGCAGCTTCGGCAACTCGTTGCCGCGGAAAAAACGCCCGTTGTCGCTCAAACCGGCCTCCTCGCGACGCTCAGGGCGCCGACATCTCCTCGGGCGACATCTCCGAAAAGCTAATCTTGGTCAATTTCAGCTTCGAAAAGATGTTCACGACCTGAATTAACTCGGAGTATTTGAGGTCGGGGTCGAATTTGATCAATGCCTGGTCGAATGCGAGGTCGGGGTTCTGCAGATCCTGCGCGAGCTGCTTCTCGAACGCCGCCAGGTCGGGCTGCTCCTGGTTCGAGAGCACGATTCGGCCCAGTTTCCCGCCCGCCGAGGCGTAGAGCAGCGTCGGCATTGTCCGGACGCTCGCGGGCAGATCGGAGTTCTGCGTCGATTCGCTCTCGGCCTTCGCGTCGAGGTTGGTCGCAGGCTGCGCGGGGAGCAGGTTCATGATGAACTGCCCTTCCGACGGCGCGGGGTGATACGTCAAGATGAAGAAGGTGAGGAGTTGAAACGCCATGTCGAGCATCGGCGTAATTGGTACTTCGACCTCGTGTTGCAACTTCTTTTTTTTCCGCACGGCGGCTGCTCCTCAAAAGCACAGGCGCGGTGCGCGACGTCGGGGTCGCGCTGCCACCTCACTGGCCGTTCATCGCTTTCATTGCGAATTTGAAGAATCCGTTCGACTGGCACGCGGTGATCAAACTATAGACCGACGAACAACTCGCGTCTTTGTCGGCCCGCAAGATGACCATCGTCGGCAGGCCGCCGTTCGCGTCGGGCTTCAGTCCGGCCGCCTTTAAATTCAATTTTACGAGCTGGGACTCGCGCTTGATCGTCTCAATCGCCGTGTGCAACGGCTGCGCGACGCCGTTGAAGAGCAACTTGCCGTCGCGGTCGACGTTCAGTACCAGGTGATCCTCGTTAGCCTTTTCACCCTCCTCGGCAGGCCGCGCCGTTCCCGCCACCGGCAGACGAACGCTCTGGTCGAAGTTGTCCTGGCTGAAGTTGATCACAAGCATGAAGAATGTGATCAACTGAAAGACGACGTCGAGCAACGGCGTCAGGTTCGGCTCGGCCTTAACTTCCGAACTCATCGAGGCCGACATCGGTGCAACCTCCCGTTCTCAAAAAAGAAACTCTCGCATCCCGGCGTCGGGCAACGCAGCCGACCTTTTTTACGCGGCGGGCTTGGCCGGCGCTTTCGCTGCGACCAGCAACGCAGAGATCAAACGGTCGGCGACGCGGTTCGCGTCGAGGTTCATGAGCGCGATCCGGTTCCGGAACAGCGCGTAGAAGAAAATCGCCGGCACCGACAACGAGACCCCTTCGAGCGTGATGAACAACGCGGTTGAAATTCCTTCGGCGACCTTGTCGGGACGGGGCTGCGCGCCGACCGCGTTCGCGATTTCTTGGAAGCTCGCGATCATACCCGAGATCGTGCCGACCAAGCCGATCATCGGGCCGAGCGTGCCGATGATTGCCAGATAGCTGATCCTCGCCTCCATCGCCGTCACGATCTCCTCAGCCATCGCGGCCATCGCCTCTTTCGCCTCGCCGCGGCCGTTCGGCAGGTTCGCGATGCCGGTGCGCATCAGCCTCGCCAGGAACGATTCGTTGTCCTTGCAGGCATCGTAGGCATCCTGGAATTTGCGCTCTTTGATCGCGTTTTCAATCTTGTCGACAAGCGGTTGGGGCACCGCCTCGCTCATCCGCAACTCCATGAACAGTCGGATGACCATCGCGGTAAAATACACCGAGAGTACAAGCAAGAAGAGCCCGATCGGTCCCGAGGCGTCGATCGCCCATTGCAAGTAAGTACGCTTCGCCTTTGGCGGTTCCGCGCCTTCGCTCGGCGCGGCGGGCGCGGCGGTGTCGGCCTTCGCGGCCGGTGCCTCGGCCTTCGCGGGAGCCTCGTCTTTCTTCGCGTCCTGAGCCCGCGCGACCCGCGTCGTCTGCAACGACACTAAACCCACGACCACAAGCGCCAGACAAATCCAAGCGCGTCGAACGCGAACGTCGGGGGACAACGGCGACCAAGACATCGGCGAAACCTCCCTCAAAAGGTGGATCAGATTCGTCGCGGGCGGGTATGGGGGGATTGATACTCGCGGACTCTCACAACCGGGTTGGAGCATGCGCAAATCCATCTACGGATGGATTTGTCGCGAGTGACACACAATCAACTGTAGGTGACGGATCGATCGCTGGTCACGACTGGACGCACCCCTTCCCAATCTTGCGGGAGCGCTCTCGTGCTCGAGACGGGTCGATCAACCATCCAGATATCACATTCTCCCTAGATTACAACGTCTTCCGTGGCAAGCCGCGTTTTACCTCGGGCCACCCGCTCCTCTGTGCTTTATCAACTAAATCAAAGGCGGGATGGGACGTTCACAATCGACATCGTGTCCGCCCGCGACGGTCGCGTCAACACCCTCGCGCGCAGCCGGGGGCACTTTCGATGCCGACGCGATTATCGCCTCAGTTCAATTCGGGCTCGAGCGGGCCGGCGAGCCCCGCGTGATAAAAGAGGCGCCCGGGGAGTGTTGGCATGAATGAACTGGGTACCCAGGGGTCCGGGCCGTACCGCAGCGTCATCCAGAGACTTGGTCCTTGCCACTGCATGCCGCGGGCAAAGACGCCGTCCGCACCCCCGATAATCCGGTCGGCGTCGAGGAAAATCCCCGGCCCGATCGTATTCGCGAACGCCGGCACCAGCGTCGTCCGCCCCCGAAAACTCGTGAGTGCGTTCTGCTCGACCGTGAGCGGGTGTAGCCGCGCGCCCAGTCGATGCGTTTGACGTTTCCAGGTCGCGACGTCGGGAAAGTCCGCGGCGAAGTGCGGCTCCCAAAACGCAATGTGGCAGACTCGCCCAATCCCGAACACCACCGCAAGCTCGCCCCCCTGCGACTTCAACTCGGCGATCCGCTCCGCATATCGCGGCAGGCGGTCCGGCGTTGCGAACCAGCGCTGCGCATCGGGCACGGTGAGCACCTCGAGCGGTCCGTAAAAGGCGTTTATCATGGCGTTCTGGAACGCGCCGGGATGATGCGAAGGTAGCGTCTGGCCGTGCGCGTCGCTCCACTCGTCCATATTAAAGCCGTGGACGTGGTCGCAGGCGACGCCCCACTCCTTGAGGAAGAAGACCGCCCAGCGATACATCCCCATCGGCCCCACAGGCAGCACGA
>JAJYDB010000251.1 GCA_021777845.1 Planctomycetota bacterium | reverse complement strand
GATGGGCCGATCGCGTCGCTTGAGCAAGGATTATGAGGGAACAACGTCATCGAGCGAAGCCTTGATCAAATTATCGATGATTTCTCTGATGGTCCGTAGACTCGTGACAAAATTAGTTTTCTAGACGACCTCTAAGAATCATCGCTACGTACAAGAGGAATCCGATCTAAATCAAAGCGTCACTGTAGAATTTGGTTGAGAAGATGATCGATGCCCTGTTCGATGGCTTGGGCTGTACGTTTGTAAAGTTCGCGGTCGCCGCCGACTGGGTCGTCGAGATCGATGCCGTCGGCTCTGAGTAGCCGGGTTCGCTCGGCGCAGTCGGGGGTGTGATCGACGACGGCTTCGAGGTGATCTCGAGTCATGGTAATGATCCAGTCGGCCTGACGCAGCAAGCGCTGCGAGACTTGGCGGCTTTGATGGTCGCGGAGCGAACCGCCGTGCAGATCGACAACTTCAACAGCGTGAATCGCTGCAGGCATCCCCGGCATTGCAGAGATTCCCGCCGACATCACGACAAATCCCTTTGCCTCAAGGTTAGTCGGCGAGCACTTGAGTCGAGCGGCGAGCCTCGTCCTGCATATCGCCTCGGCCATCGGGCTTCGGCAGGTATTACCGGTGCAAACGAAGAGAAGAATCGTGCCGGCGAACCGACGGAGGGTTTCCGCGTCGACCAAACCCTCGCGCATCAAGGACCAATTCTCGTCTTGGACTCGCACCACGGTTGGTCCGCGCGTTGGGTCTCCATCCTCGATACTGGATTGGGTCACGCCTGCGGTGCGCGATTGACGTGAGTCCTTTACGATCAAGTCGGCGTTTCCCAGATTCGTAGTTCCCGCCCATAAAATGGGCCCCGCGGTCAATCGAAGCACGTCACGGGCGAACAGATGGGGAGGCACCGACAGTGGGATTTCACCTGCACAACCAACGACGCGTTGGGTCGCTCGCGGCAGACGGCCGGCTAATCCCAAGGATGCGGACGGGGCGCGGAAGACTAAAATGGTCGCCCCTGGCCAGACACGACGCGAGAGCCGTCGACCCAACTCGGAGAGAGGTCCCGCCCAGTCGGGGGTCTCGCGCGCTCCGCGGATCCAGATCGCAAGGCACGCCGAACCGTTGATCGGCGTGTCGTCCGTTAGGTTTGATGGAACCCGATGTAGATTCGACATCGATTCGGACAGTTTCTCAGCGGCATTCGGCCGCAACGCCGCTGCAATCAACCCGATGGCACCCTCGAGGTTGAGCCCGACGACACCGTCGCGAGCCAGATGCTCGACGACTTCATGAACGACGTCCCGCGGGTCCTCGGCGCGCGCCAGGTCAATCGTTCTTCCGTCCCAAGAAGTTGCGTTGTCCTTGCTCATGTCTTAAGTATACGCGGAGCCGAAAAGACTTCGCCGCCCTTTTGTGAATATCTGATTGGAGTCCGAGTCGTTCGGCGATTGATTCGACCCGAGGTGACCATCGCCTATTCGGGGAAAGTACGTTGCGGAGAGGTCGGCCTCATCGAAGATCACTTACTACAACACCTAGTCGTACGACCACGAAGCCCGCCTACCTTTGGTCCAACCCTGGTGAGGAGCCGGCTATAGCACCAGCGTCACGCCCTCGATTTCTAGGATACGTTCGTAAATCGTGCGGACTTGACCGGGATTCTGAACGGTCAGATTCAAGGTCAGCGAAATGTGGCGGCCTCCCGGTGTTGTCCTCGAAACGTAATCGACCTCGGAGGGGGTCGACAACTCGGCAATAACGGCCTCGATGACGCGCGCCTCAAATTGCTCAGCGGCGAGGCCGATTACCCGAATCTGATATACGCCCGGAAACGCATGCACCGATTCCAACAACTCCTCGGAAGGCAAGTAATCCATTGGTCTCTCCAAGCGTCTGAACTCTTCGACAAAGGCAAGCGATCGCGGTGGTCGTTTGGAGAACGTCCAACTCCCTCCGAACCGCGCTACGGGGAGATGGCATCTCGGCTTCGGGGCTTGAGATATCGATCCATGAACTCATACGTCATCAGCATCGTGTGAACGAGGTTCGGGCCCGACCAACCGTGTCCCGATCCGAGCATCAACTCAACGCGACCTGCGACACCCGCCCTCGTCTGAGCCTCCGCCAGTTTGATCGCCTGCGAGTGCGGCACGAGCGGATCCTTCGTTCCCTGAAACGTCAGAATCGGAGGATCGTCCTTCGTCACCATCGTGAGAGGTGAGGCTTTCTTCGCAACTTCTAGCTTGTCGGCGAGGGGACCGCCGAGAAAGTCGTTCAGAAGGGGCATAGTGACCTCGGGGATATCATTAGCGGTCAAGTCGGTTGGTCCAAAATAGTTGACCACAGCTTGGACGCGTGAGCTCGGGGCGTCGGACGGAACCGACCCTTCGAGCCCGTCCGATGGTCCCGCGACTCCAAGCATCAATGCCAGGTGCCCTCCCGCGGAAAAGCCCATTGCACCGATATGGTCCACGTCGAGGTGATACTCCTTCGCGTGCGACCGCAACCAGCGGACCACCGCTTTTACGTCGTACACCTGAGTGGGGAATGTCTCCTTGGGGCAGAACCGATATTGCGGAGAGATCGCTATGTAGCCATGTTGTGCTGCATCGGCGATCAGGCTCCCCATGTCTGCCTTGTTGCCGGCACGCCAAGCTCCGCCGTGAATGACCAGGAGTCCGGGGAAGGGTCCGGTCCCGCTAGATGGACGAGCGAGGTCGAGCTTGAGCGAGACGTCGCCAACTTTCGCGTAAATGAGATCGGATTCGATTGTGACAGGGTTAAAAGGATCTGCAGTCGCAACACTTCCCAGATCGCCGAGACTCGCTGCGAAGACCAGCCCAGCGACGAGTCGCGTGCAAACACGAGCGATCGGCGACATAGGCCGTACCTTGGCATTAGGAGCCAAATCCGAGAGAGCGATTCTCATCATCCGTCGAACCCCCGTCAGAAGCAAACGATCGTGCGTCGATCCTTAATTTATCATCGCACCGACCCGCCGCTCAAATCCAGTGGGCTTTCTCGACTTGGTTCCGCAGCCGCTCGTCGGGTGTGAATCGCCGCACGTTGTCAATTAAGAATTCGAAATGTCTGCGAGCGATCACCGTCGAATAGCCTGCAGTGTGCGGAGTCAAAAGCACGTTCGGAAAGCCTCAAAGCGGGTGTTCACGCGGGAGTGGCTCAACCGCTAAGACATCGAGCGCCGCGCCGCCAAGCCTCCCTGCCTGAAGCGCCTCGATCAGGTCGTCGAGCATCTCGATCGTGTCGCGACGAACGTTGATGAGATAGGAAGACAGCTTCATTTTCGCGAAAGTCCGCGCATTGAACAGTCCCGCGGTCTCGAGGGTGTGCGGGGCTGCGATCGTAACGAAGTCGCTCGCGGCATGTAGGGCTTCAAGACGGTCGAACCCCGTCGCCTGCATCAGGAGAAACCCCTCGGATGAACCGTGTCCGTTCCGCGAAGTCCAGTCGCGAAACAGAACGGCAATTTCTATAGAACTGAATTCTACGCATAACATTATCATGTATCGTATCCGGAAGTCTCTCGCGGCAGGCACATCTAGGAGGCAAACGAGTCGCTGCTCCGGGGCATGGAACCGGATAGTCAATTCGCTCAGTTGATGAGAGACTTGGGCGTGTCGTTGAAGCGAATGCCGACCGGATTGGCGCCGCGCGAGGCACCTTGCGGGTGGGTCTGGCACCATGCCGTTGAGCACGGGACCATGCAGCTTGTGCCGAAGCCGCAGCACACGCCTGGCAGCATTTTCTGGGATGCAATGCATCCCGGCGGAAGAGGAGGATATGCGATATGCGGGAAGTGACCAGGCTTGGAGACGCCATAGGGCGGCTCGCATCGCTCGACCGGGATGCGAGGATCTACGCGGCCGAGCTGTGGAGCGTCGAGCCCCCGGCTATCGAGCCTGACTCAGGGGGAATCCCCGAGGATGCAGCGATGTGCGGCCTCAAATACTTCCTGGAGGTCGCCGCGGCGCGAGACTTCCTGGAGAGTTGGGAGGTGACGCTCGACAGCACGCCGACTGAGTTGGAGAGTTGCGCTCGGTTGATCCGCTACGCCATCGATGACGCGTGAAGCCCGGCCGCTGATACACAGGACGCCTTCCACACGTCCGGCAGCAACTGCTCCAACTCACCGGCCGGCGTGGTCGCGATCTTATCCGGCACGCTCGTGAGGTATCGCCGCGGGTCGACGCCGTGGCGTCCGGCCGAGGCGATCAACGAATAGAGCGTTGCCGTGGTCGGCCCGGCTCCGTCGTTGCCGGCGAACAGCCAGATCTTCCGCCCGATCGCCACTCGCTTTAGCGCCTGCTCGGCGGGGTTGTTGTCGATGGACAAGAAGCCCCGCGTCGCATAGACGCTCAGGGCGTCCCACTGATTCAAGGTATAGCCGATCTCACCGGCCATCGGGCTGTGGGGCAGGACGACCCGGCCTTCGTCGTCGAGTCATGCCTTGATGCGTTCAAGGACCGGCACGCCCTCCCTTTGGCGGAGTTCGAGCCGCTCCGGATCGTCCAACTCCTTCGCCCGCCGCTCCACGTCAGAGAGCTCGCCGACCAGCGCCGGCATGTGCGTCGACTGCTTTTCGTCGGTCGACTTGGCGTCGAAGAACTTACGGCGCGCGTGCGCCCAGCACGCGACCTCGGTCACGTCGCCCTTGTGGTAGATCCCGTCGTAGCCGCCGTAGACGTCGGCCTGCAAGTAACCCTTGTACCCGTCGAGCCGGCTCGACTGGCCGGCGCGGGTGCGGTCGGGCTTGTAGTGGTAAACGGTGTACGGGTTCTGATGGTCGCCGATGTAGGTCCAGATCCGGCCCTTGCGGCACTTCCCCACGCCCGGGGCCTAGACTGGTTCGCGGGTCTCGTCGGTGTGGATCACGCGCGACCGCCGCTCGCGATCGGTCTTGAGCGCGACGAGCGGCTCGACCAGTCCGACGGCCGCCTGAAACCAGGCGCACATCGTGCTCCGGGCGATCGAGACGTCCTGAAGCTCGAAGATATGTTTGAGACGATACAGCGGCAAGTGATCAAATAGCTATTTAGTGATTATATAAGCGATCAACACCGAGCCCGCCAGCCCCTTGTCGATCGGCTGCGGCGGCTTGGCCGCCGTCGCGATCCGGGGGGCGATCGCCGTGGTTTCGCAGTGCTTGCACGCGTAGGTGTGGCGGATGTGCCGCAATACTTTGAACGACGCCGGCAGGTATTCGAGCTGCTCGTTGACCTCCCGGCCGATGCGGTGACGCATCTCGCCGCAGCACGGGCAGGGCTTCTGGTCGTCGGCCAGATCGTGCGCGACTTCAATGCGTGGGAGGTGATCGGGAAGCTGCCGGCGGCCGTGCTGGTGGTGATTGCGGACGCGGCGGATGGCGAGTGGTTCGCCCGATTCTTCTTCAATGCTCGGCTCGTCGAGCGTAGTCGTATCGACCTGGATGCCGAAGAGGAGCAACTGCCGGGGGTCGAACCGCTCCGACCTCGGACCGTAGAACCGGCGGAGGATGGCGTCGATCTCCGCCTTCTTCTCGGCCTCTATACGGAGACGCAGGGCCTCGATCTGATCGGCGGCCTCGGCCTTGACGCGACCGATCAGCGCGTCTCGCTCGGCGAGCAGTCGCTTGAGCAGGGCCGGATGGTCGGGGAGGTCGGCGACACGCGTCTTGCCACCGTTTGTGCCGAACGACCCAAAATCGCGCCAGACGAATCCCCCAAAACTGGGCGACTTTTCCTCCTCAGGCGGTCCGCGTCGCCACGACCGTCATGCCCGAGAGCAGCCGCAGGAGCCGGCCGCCGTCGATCGCCTTGTCGCCGCCGCTCGGGAACCGGAATGTGCCGCGGTCGAGCCGCTTGTAATAGATCGGCGGCCCGTCGCGATCATTTCAGAGGATCTTCATGCGTTGCCCCGAGCGGTGGCGGAAGACGAACAGGCTGCCGGAGAGCGGGTCGAGGTCCAGGAATGTCCGCACGACCTCGGCCAGGCCGTCGAACGTCTTCCTCTTGTCGACGGGGACGGTGGCGATCCAGACCCGCACGCCGTCGTTGGCCGGGTCGGAGGAGATCACGCCGTCGCCTCCGCTTCGAGGGCGCGGACCAACTCGGCGATCCGCCCAGCCGACATCAAGCCGGGCAGCCGCAGGAGCCGCCCGCCGCGCAACTCGATGACAAGGCCCGTCTCCAGCGCCGGTCGCTCGTCGCGGACGATTACCGGGACGAAAACCGGCGGGGCCGAGGATCGCTGTGCGTCTCGATCCCGGAACGAGCGCCGGCGTTCATAGAACGACGGCTCGCTGAGCCGATGACGTGTGCAGAACTCCCGTACCGTCAGGCCGGTGTCGGCCTGCCGCCGGATGGCGTCCCGCCAGAAGGCTTCCTTCTCCGGACCCCACTGCGCAATGGACATCGCACCCCCCTTTCTTCGCGATGGCCCAAGCTTGACGACTCACGCGGCCCAATTGAAGATGCACTTCACGGAACGGACACAGTAATACAGCCAGACGGTGTAGATACCGCTCGTTGTAGAAAGTGGCCAGTAGATGGGAGTCTGGCGGCGGCCTTTCGACTAGCGTTTCAGATGGTCGGCGAAAAAGCCTGTGGGGCGGCGATACCACTCCCGTAAGTTCGGAATGCTCAGTAGAGTACAAGGCTCCTGCTCGATCGAGTCAGCACGGGTTCCGCAGATAACGGCAAGTGCATCGTGTGTAGTCCGTCAGCCGAAGTGGCACACCGGCTAATACTACAGCGCCAAGTTGAGTCCCATCGGCACCTCGGCAGTTCGGTGAGTTTGATGCCGATTGCGCGCAATCGTTGCCGTGTCCGCTTGGTGTGGCATCGTCGCGCCTCGGCGTTTCGCTGCTGGGTCCGTTTGATCTCCGCGGACGTCCGCTCCAGCAACGCCTTCGGCGGGCTCACGCTCAACCACC
>JAJYDB010000250.1 GCA_021777845.1 Planctomycetota bacterium | reverse complement strand
GAGCAAGGCGGGGTTGGTCGGTCTGACGCAGCAGGTGGCGATTGAATACCTCGACGACGGCGTGACGTCGAACATGGTCGCGCCGGGGTGGGTGGATACGCCGGGGGAGCGCGTCATCCAGGCGCGTCACGGTCGGGCCGACTTTCCGAGCGGACTCCGCAACCTCACGACGCCCGACGACGTCGGCGACGCGGTCGTCTTTTTGACTTCGCCCGCCGCACGACGAATCAACGGACTCATCATGTACGTTGACACCGGGCTGCACACCGCCGACGATGTCGCGATGGTTTACGACGCGCGCACGACCTCGCCGTGACGAGTTCCCTTTGCGGCATTTTCAACTTGCGAACAAGGCTCCGATCGGCTTGCCGTCGGCGATTTTGTAAGGCCTGCCGGTGAGGTCGCGAATCTCGGCGGCGGGGTCGAGGCCGAAGCGCTCGAAGAGCGTCGCGGCAAGGTCGCCGGGAGTGACGCCGTCGAGGTCGGGATAAGCGCCGAGTTTATCGCTCGCGCCGTGCGAGGTTCCTCCGCGGACGCCGCCGCCCGCGAGCACGACGCTGTAACAAAACGGCCAGTGGTCGCGGCCCGCGGACGCGTTCACCTTCGGGGTGCGTCCAAATTCGCCCATCGAGATCACGAGCGTCGACTCGAGCAGCCCGCGCGCCTCGAGATCCTCGATCAAGGCCGAGAAGGCACGGTCGGCGGGCGGCAAGAGGCTGTTTTTAAGCCGGTCGAAGACGTCCGAATGCGCGTCCCAGTTCGCGAGTTGCCCGTTGTGCTGTCCGTCGTAGACCGTGACGAACCGCACGCCCGCCTCGATCAATCGCCGCGCCAAAAGCGTGCTTTGACCCAACTTTGTCCGGCCGTAACGGTCGCGGAGCCGCGGATCCTCGCGACGGAGGTCGAAGGCCCGCCGGACTTCGGGCGAGCGCAACAGTCGGAAAGCACGCGACTTGTAGACGTCGAGCGCGCTCGCGCCGGTACCCGACTCCGCTCGTCGGAGCGGGTCGTCGATCAACTTCAGCAGCGACTCGCGATCGTCGAGGCGGTCGAGCGAGACGTTGTCGGGCAGCTCAAACTCAGGGAGGTGGAAGTCGTCGACGTTCGGGTCCGCCGAGACCTGGACCGGGTTGTGCGCCGAGCCGAGAAAGCCCGCGATTTGCCCAGGCAGCGTCACCACGTTGTACATCACGTGCGGGAGCGCGACGAACGTCGGCAACCCCGCTCGCTCGGTAAGCTCCCGGCTCAGGACCGACCCCACGCACGGCGGGTCGTTGCGGTCGTTGCCGAGCAACTCAAGGTCCCCTTTGAGGGGGTTCCGACCACACAGCGTCGCGAACGCCGCCGCGTTGTGATTCGTCATCGGGTGGTGCACGGAACGTATCACCGCGAGCCGGTCCATGACCCGCGCCGACATCGGTAGATGCTCCGAGATGCGGAACTCGGGTACGTTCGTGGCGATGGACCCGAATTCACCCCGCACTTCGCGCGGGGCGGCGGGCTTCATGTCCCAGGTGTCGAGATGGCTTGGCCCGCCGTAATGGAACATCAAGATGCACGACCGCAGCGGCGGCATCCGCTTCAACCCGCGCGACGCGTCCTCGGCCCGCAAGAGCCGCGCCAGGTTTAAGCCGCCGAGGCCCGTCAAGCCGCCGACGCGCAGCAGCGAGCGTCTCGAAATCGCCGACGGCCGGGCTCGCTCTCGCCGCAGTCCCTCACTCATCCGGACCTCCGCGCAGTCGCGCCGGCCGATCTCGATCCGTGCCGATGCGGCTCCCGTCGCAATTGTTTAAAGATGGTTGAACAATAGCGGCCGCGGTGTGAGGTTGCAAGTCGTCGCCGTCGGGAGTCAAGCCGAGGGAAAGGAGGTCGCGGCGGAATCGAGCCCGAGCGCGCGCAGGCAGGTTGTGTGGATCGCGCGCGGGTCGATCGGTCGTTCGAGCGGTTCGCCTCCAAATCGGTCGGTCGCGCCGACGACAACGCCGCCCGCGACGCCGCCGCCCGCGACAACCGCCGACCACGCGCGGCTCGAGTGATCGCGACCGCCGGCCGCATTCAAGCACGCGGCGCGGCCGATCTCGCCGACCGCGACGACGAGCGTGTTTTCAAGCCGTCCACGACGCTCGAGGTCGTCGAGCAGCGCGCTGAAGGCGAGATCGAACGCGGGCAGCAGCAACCGTCGATAATCGTCGAAAGTCGCGAACGGCCGCGCGCCGTGCACATCCCAGCTCGGGCCGTCGAACACGCCGTCGAAGGCGTTCACGACGACGACTCGCGCGCCGCGATCGACGAGTCTGCCCGCCGCCCAACAATCGCGTCCGAATCGGCCCGGTCCATATCTCGATCGACCGCCGTCCGGGATCAATCCCAAACGCCGCTCGCTCGGGTCGAGGAATGTCGGAGCGTACTCGTCGCCGAGGATTCCGGCCGTTTGACCTTGCCCGATACCGACGCCGGTTTTGCCGAGCGGCGCGGGCAAAATCACGAACGGCGGCGCGGCCCTGCCGCGTGCGGCTCCGAAGGAAGAGCGTTCGAGTTCCGCACGCGCGACGGACGCTCCAAAGTGCGGCGCGGCGGCGCTCGTTTCGATCGGTCCGCCGTTCCATGCCGACACGGCCCCTGTTTGGAGCAGTTGCAAGCCGACCTCGTGGATCGCGAAGTCGTCGTGACCGATCCCGCGGAGCAAGCTTACGCGATCCAGACGGTCCGCGAGCCGCGGCAGGTGCTCGCAAACCCGCACGCCGGGGAGTCGCGTCGCGATCGAGCCGAACGGCCCTCGATAACCGCTCGGCGCGTCGGGCTTCGGGTCGAAGGTCTCGTGCGCGCTCGGCCCGCCGACGAGCAGCAGGAGGATCACGGCGCGGTCGTCGCGCGAGGAACGGGTCGGCGCGGCCGCGAACGAGCAGGACATCCCCAATCCGCCCGCGACGCCGGCCCGTAGGACGTCGCGCCGCGACCACGACGCCGCACCGATCTCGGCTTGATGGCTCATTCGGTCACCTCGTTTATGATCAAGTCAAACGTTGATCGAACCTCGGGCCGCTTCGTTGTCATTTCGCCGGGACCGAAATCGAGGTCGCACCCGTTGCGTCGACGACGATCGGGATGTTCCAGACGTGGTTCTTGACCGTGCACAGGCCCGACTTCGACGAGCAGATGAACGTTGACGCCGAGAGTCGGAGCGCGACTTTTTCGCCGGCCTTGAGCTCGCGTGCGAGCGGCACCTCGACTTGAAAGACGGCCCGCGGCGGCTCGACGCGCGCCGCCGCGCTCGAGGCGTCGGCGTCAAACACGCCCAACTCGCCCCGAACGTGACCGACGACGCCCGACGCCCCCGCAGCCGGATCCGCGCTCTTCAAAATGTCCTTCGCGTCGATGGTCTCGAGCAAGAACGGAAGCGGCTCGTCGGGGCTGAGCTTGTATCCAGCCGCGATCGGCACCGAGACCGCGAGCGTCAGCGTCTTGCCCGCCGCGACCTTGGTCTCGGCCAGATCGGCGACCGCCGCATTCGGGAACCGCGGTTTGATCGCGCGCCGCGACGGCGGCTTCAGACCGGCGAAGTCGATCGTTTTCACCGCGGTCTTGCGCAGCGCGGCGTCGTCCGAGGCGAGCGCACCCAGGTCGACGGCGCGAATCTTGTTGTTGTTGGTATCGGCGATGTACATGACGCCGCCCGCGATGCTCAATCCGCCGGGCTGAAACAGGCGCGGCGGGTCGTCGGAGTCGCCCGGCTTCGTGATTCCGAGGAGCGTGTGCGCGATCTTCTTCGCGGGGTCGACGACCTTGATTTTGTTGTTGTATGTGTCCGCGACGTAAATCTTGCCGTCGGCGTAGGCCACGCCGAGGCAGTGTTGCAGGAGCACGTTCGCGCCCTTGCCGTCCTTGTCTCCGAAAGTGAAAAGTCGCCGGGGGAAAACGCCGAGGCCGACGATGCTCGACACGGTGTTCGCGCCGCCCGCGAAGTGCAGCCGGCGAATCGACGACGCCTCGGAGTCGGCGACGAAAACGTCGGTGCCGTCGGTCGCCAGGCCGGAGGGCTGCGCGAAGCAGGCGTCGGCGAAGGGGCCGTCGACGCGATCTTCGGCCGAAGTGCCCGCGAGTACGCCGATGACGCCCGTGTCGAGATCGTACTCCCAGATTTGATGCGGGCCGGCCATCGCGATGATCAGACGCTTCGTGCCGGGGAGTTGCACGATGTCCCAGGGGCTGTTGATGCGGCGCGTCTTGCCAGGACCCGCGGCGACGTCGCGCGCGTTTTCGAGCCGTCCGCCGTCGCCCGCGACGGTCTCGACCTTCTTTGTCTTCAGGTCGATCGCGCGGATTGCGTGATTCTCCGTGTCGGCGACGTACAGCGTATCGCCGACCAAGCACATGCCCTGCGGTCGATTGAAGGCGGCGCTCGCGAAGTCGCCGTCGAGCAACGCGGGGGTTCCCGAGCCGATCGCCGTCGCGTTCTTGCCGTCGAGGCCGCTCACGATAATGCGGTTGTGCGTCGTATCGGCGACGAAAAGCCGCTTGCCCGGCCCGTCGGCCAGAACTTTGCCGGGAGCGAGCAGCGGGGTGTTGTCGGGCCGGTCGACCTCGGCGGGGAATTTGATCGGCGACTCGTTGAGAGTGCCGGCGGCGCGATATTCCTTCGCCATTTTGCCGATCACGCGGTCGAGCAGGTCAAAGTTGCCCTCGCCCGCCGCCATGCCGAACACTTCGCCCGCCGGGGTGATCAGAATGAGCGTCGGCCACGACTGCACGCCGAAGCGGTTCCAGATGACCTGGTCGGCGTCGTTCACCACGGGGTGCTTAATGCCGTACTCGCGGACCTTGCGGCGGATGTTCTCGGTCGAGCGCTCGGCGTCAAACTTCGCGGTGTGGACGCCGATCACGACAAGTTCGTTCGCGTACTTTTTCTCAAGCGCCGCGAGGTCGGGCAAGACGTGGTGGCAATTGATGCAGCAGTACGTCCAGAAGTCGAGCAGGACGATCTTGCCCTTGAGGTCGCGCAGACGCACCGGCGCCGAGGTGTTGATCCAGCCGACGCCCCCTTCGAGGCTCGGCGCGCCGTTCTGAAACGCGACGCGCCGCACAGGTACGCGTTCGCGCGCGATGGAGTCGTCGTCGTGCGCAACGGCCCGCGCACTCGAACATAGGGCGCACGCGGCAACCGCGACCGTCGCCCAACCCGCCGCCCGCGCCGCCAACCGATTGCGGACCTTGCCAGTCTCTGTCCCGCGCATGTCAAACCTCGCGTGCGTTGATCATCAATGAGGCCGTTCTCGCTACAACTTGAATTGTAGCGACGCGGCGATTGCATTTTACCCGGGCGCGTCACGAAAAGCGCGCGGGGTGGTTAAAACATTGTTGACCAACGAGGGTCCGCGCGGCAAAAATCATTTTCAAGTCTGGGCTCGACCCTATTTACGTCGGCGTCACGAACTCCAATCACGAGGTGCGATGATGGACGGCAACCACGGCGGGTGCGACGGCGGTCGGCGTCGCTTCCTGGGTGCGGCCGCGGCAACGACCGCAGGTGCGGCGCTGGCGTCGACGAACAGTGCGCGAGCCGACGAGCCGCAGGCTCCCGCCGGGGCGGCGAACGCCAAGCCCGCGGTTCCGCTCGTGACGCTCGGTCGGACCGGCCAGAAAGTGACCAAGCTCGGCATGGGCACGAGCTGGGCCGTGCAGCCGAGCTTCGTGCAGACCGCGGTCTTCGCGGGGGTCCGCTATATCGACACCTCGGAGTCGTACGAGAACACCGTTGCCGAGCAGGTGCTGGGCGATGCGCTCGAACGCTCGAAGACGCGCAAGGACGTCTACCTCGTCACCAAGAATTCGCAGTACCGCCGCGCGACCGGCGAGCGAGCGCTGAAGGTGATTGAGGAACGTCTCGACGGCAGCCTCGCTCGGCTGAAGACCGACTACGTCGACTGCTACTATTTGCACGGGATGTCGGGCCGCGAGATGTCGCTTTTGAAGGACCCGGCGGTCAAAAGCGCGTTCGAGGATCTGAAGCGTCGCGGCAAAATCAAGTTCTCCGGGCTGTCGTGCCACGACGCCAAACTGCCCGAGATCCTCGACCTGGCCGCCGAAGTCGGCTGGGTCGATCAGATCATGTTCAAGTACAACTTCCGATCGGTGAATCACGACGCATTGCAGCGCGCGGTCGATAAAGCGGCCAAATTGAACATGGGCCTGGTCGCGATGAAGACGCAAGGCGGCGCCGAGGCGACTTATCCCGACAAGGTGAAGGAGTTCGTGCAAAAGGGCTTCAAGCGCGAGGTCGCGGCGATCAAGTCGGTGTTCACCGACGAGCGGATGCACGTCGTCGTGAGCGAGATGACGAATCGCGAGCAACTGCGCGAGAACATGAGCGCGACCCGCGAGGCGTTGACGGCCAAAGAGGCGCGGCTGCTCGAAGAGCACCGCGAGCGGACCGCGAACTTGTATTGCCACGGCTGCGGGCATCTGTGCGAGACGTCCGCGAAGGGCGTGCCGGTGGCGACCGTGCTGCGTTACCTGCGCTATTACCAGGCGTACGGCAAGCGCGACCAGGCCCGGGCGCTGTATCAGGCGTTGCCGGCGGAGTCGCGAGCGATTGTCGACATCGACGCCGACGTCCTCGACGCGGCGTGCCCGCACGGGCTGCCGGTCACCGAGCTCTTACGGACCGCCGACAAGCGTCTCGGTTTGGCCTGAGCCCTCGCGGGTTCAACCGTCGTCTTCGTCCACTGGGCCGTTTTCAGCCTCGGCCCTTTGGTCGTCCTCGGTCTCGTCGCTTGCGGCGGGACCGGGGATCCGATTCTCGCCGTCGATCCAGCGACCGAGATCGACCAGTCGGCAGCGATCCGAGCAAAAGGGAAACGAAGGCCGTGCGGCGATCGTTGCGACCTCGAACCTCTTTCCGCACGTCGGGCACTTGCCGGCGATCATGTCGAAGACCCGCCTGCCGGGCTGGACGTCGTTGAGGCGGGCGCACTG
>JAJYDB010000019.1 GCA_021777845.1 Planctomycetota bacterium | reverse complement strand
GCTCAATCGCGTGATCAAGGGTTGGACCGAGGGCCTGCAGCTGATGCCCGAGGGGTCGAAGTTTTACCTCTACATCCCCAGCGATCTGGCTTACGGGGCGAACCCGCGGGCGGGCGGGCCGATTGGTCCGAACGAGACTTTGATCTTCGAGATCGAGCTGCAAAAGATTGAACCGGCCGAGTGAGTTTGATTGAGGCCGAGGTACGCGGCGATTAAGGCCCTCGGCGGTTGAAAGTTCAATTCCAAGCAAACGGCCGATCCCGACCCGTGAAAGGTGGGGACCGGCCGATTGTGATTGCGGATCGACCCGGTGTCGGGCCTTGAGATCAGAGTTTGTGGCCGTGTTGCATGCTGATCGGAATCACCGGGATTCTGTGAGTGAAGAAGAGCCGTCTGTTGCCGGCGTGATAACGGGAGCGAGTGAACACGTGCATCGGGAGGGTGAAGATTCCCTTGCCGACGCCGTGGTTACCCTTCGCGAACCGGCGCGTCGCGTGTGTGGGGCGGAAGAAGTTGACCTGGCGGTAGAGGAATCCGTTCTTGGGTAGATACTGCAGGTAGGCGACGTTGTAGGGCAGGGGCGAGTAGGCAAAGGCAGAGAGGGCTGCGACGGTGGGTACGAAGCTGCTGCCGTAAGGAGCGATGAACTTCGATTGGGTAAAGGTACCGGGAAGCGACGTGACGGCCCCGCCGCCACCCCCGCCTCCACTAGTGCCGCCGACAACCGTGATCGTCGCGTTTCCGGTCCACCGGACGTTGGGGTTGGTGCCCGTGGACAGCGTACGTCCGGAGATTGTGAAGGTTTGCGAGCCGTTGACGAGATTAAGGTTCGACCGTGGGGTGATGGTGATGATGGCGTCTTCGATGCCGTCGCCGTTTTCGTCTTTAGGATCCTTCGTGATGGTTGCGTTGGGGAATGCGACGCCGTTCACGACCACCGTGGCAGGGTTGATCTGGGTGACGGGATCGAAGGGAGCCAAACCGTTGCCGGGGTTGGCGACTGATTCAACGTAGATTTGCAGGGAGTCGGGTGTGGTGGCGTTGACGGAGAATGGCCCCGGAGGAGCCGCGCCCACTCCGATAGTCGTAGTAATCGTCTGGCTCACCGGAATCTGGGTGGGGAAGTAGGCGCCTTGGAGGATGAACGCGCCGCCGCCGTTATTGAACGTGGTATTGGCGGCGTATCCGGGTGCGCCTACGACAAAGTCGGGAATGGCATCGCCGTCGGCGGTGAGAGTCTGACCGGTGACGTTGAGTCGACCCGAGACCGAGGTACCGAAGCCGCCGGGAGTGATGGCGTTCGGCGTAGAGTTTGTGACCAGTGTGCCGGCGATCGGTTGCGACTCGGCGGACGAGAGCGACTGGACGCCGAAAAGTCCGGTATTGCCGGGAATGAAGTAGACGGCGCCTGATAGGTTGTTGAAGCCGGGCGCGCCGATGAGAATATCGTTGCCGCCGGTTCCTTTGTCGATCTTGCCGACGAGCGAGAGCGAGTAGCCGGTGAAGTTCCCGCTGGCCGCGCCGGTGAACTGAACGTAGTTGATGGTGGAGGGGATGTTGCCGAGGTTGACCGAGCCGGTGATGCGGCTGGTTCCGGCGGCTCCGTAGATGAGGTAGGCTGCGCCCGCGTTGCTGGAAGCGCCTGGCGCTCCGATGAGGATGTCGCCGACGCCGTCGGCGTTGAAGTCGCCCGCGTTCGCTACGGAGAAGCCGGTGAGATCACCGCTGTTCGCTCCCGTAAACACGGCACCGGCGATGGTATTCGTGGTGGAGGTAATCCGGGAGAGCGAAATGCTGGAAAAGCCGCTCGTCGTGATTCCGGCGGAAAGCAGCGTGTTGGTTCCGTAGACGACGAAGGCCTCTCCCGCACCGGTGTTGGTTTGCGGAGCTCCAATGAGGAGTGCGTCGACAGGGAGGCCGGTCACGGTCTTGGCGGCGTCGAAGTTGCCGCCGTCGGACAGCGAGAAACCGACCTGGTCGCCGCCGTTGGCGCCTACTAAGACGACGCCGGCCTGTCCGCCGGTCTGGCCGACGGTGGCGAGGTTGATGGTGGTGGTCGCGTTCGGGAGTCTGGAGCCTTGGAGCAAGTAGACGGCGCCGGTGTTGCCGACACCGTTGATACTGGCGCCGGGCGCGCCGATGGCGACGTCGGCACCGCCGCTGAAGAAGTTCTGGATGCCTGTGACCGATCGGCCGGTGCGTGCGCCGATATTGTTGTTCACAAAGGTAACAACAGTGGGCGGGTTCGAGACGCCGGCGAGGTTGTCGAGGTCGATCGTGCGTCCGGCGTCGGCGGCGAGTTTGGCACCGCCGTAGATCAGATAGGCGCGGCCGGTGCCGGGGTTTGCGCCGTTGACGTCGGTCCCGCCGGGGGCACCGATGATGAAGGCCGGCGCGCCCGAGGCCGTCGTCCCGATCGAAGCGCCCGACGCCCCAAGTTGAGACTGCGGTTCCTGGCTCGTGATAAAGGTTACGCCGTTGAAACCGCCGTTCGCGAGCGGGAGGCCGTTGATCGGATTCGATTGCGTCGTCTGGCCTAGATTTTCAAGCTGTCCGACGCGGTTTTGGGCGTTATTGAGCAGCCAGTTGATGTTGCCCGCGTTAACGGTGCTTGATCCGAAGATCAAGTAGGCTACGCCCGACCCGCCGCCGAGGTGGTAGGCGCCGCCCGTGCTCGTGACTGTAGGCGCGCCGACAAGGAAGTCGTCGTAACCGTTGCCGATCACGTCGCCGACGTTCGTGACGCTAAAGCCCGCGCCCTTCTGAGTGGCCCCGGCCAACGCCACACCAAACGGCGCGGTGGCGATGTTCGGCAGAGTGGGAGGCTGCGACGAGCCGATGTCGATCGCCATCAACAGCCGTTCTTCCAAGCATTCGACGCGCAGCCTAGATTTGGCCTGCTTTGCGGTCGTTGATCGAGGTCCGCGAGTGCCAAACAGCATCGGAGAGTCCCTCCTCCCAAGGCGAATCCTTCCAGGCAACCGTCGCCGCGATCGTCTTTGGATCGAACCTCGGCGCGTCGGGACCCCGGTTCCGCCCGCGGGCCGTCAACGACGCCCCGCGCGAACGGACGGCTCGACAGCGCGTGCCGAGTCGATCCCCATGTTCGCCATTAATTCGGTCTTGACAGCCGCGCGACTCCACCAAAAAGCTCCGGGACGTTTTTCCAACCCCCCCCAATTATCCGGTCACTTCGATTCAACTGCGACGAGCGTTATATCCGATAGAATTGGCTGAACCGGCGACAGGTGTCGGCAGGTGCGCGATGGGATCGCGCCGTCGACGCCTCGTCCCGAGCCGACCGGCCCCGCGTAACGGTGTGCCCCGGTTGCCGACCTCGACAGCCTCCCGCCTTCTTAAACTAAGTGGGACTCGAATCATGACGAATCGGACCCCCGAACCAACCGAAGCGGTCGGCCCTCGACCCCGCTTTCATCGTGGACGGATCTTGATCGCCGGGCTCCTGGCGATCACGGGAGAGGCAGGCTGCGGCCGCGAGTTCTTCCGCGAGTGGGCAAACCAGGATTCGTCTGAGGCGATCTTCGAGAAAAGTCGCGACCCCCGCTGGCGGTTCGACGTGTTCTCGATCGACCCGCCGCCGATGTCCCGGTTCGCGAACCCCTACGACCCCGACGTCCCGCCCGCTCCCCCCGACGACTTTGCGGCGCAGGCCCTCTCGCCGGTCCCCCAGTGGCCCGAAGCGAGGCTGATCGTCCCGCAAGAAGGGACCGGCTACCTCGACTTGCTTGAGGAATGGCGTCGTCGGCCCCCCTCGACCGAGAGACAACCGAGCGAAATCTCGCGGATTCGGGAAGTTCCGTTCGTGGCGCCGGGCATGCAGGCAACTCAGGACGACGTCACCCAAAAGAAATCGAAAGCCCCCGCGCCGACTCCGCCGCCGTCGAACGGCAGCGCCCCATTTGGCCCCGCGCCGGGCACAACGCCAGGCAACGGACCGAATTTGGGGACGGACGCGGCGGGTTTGTCGCCCATACCACTACCGAAACCGATCGCGGGCCGCGGGGTCGCGGCGGCGACGGCGTCGACCAATGGGTCGTCCTTGATGCCTGTCGCACTCGCCAAACCCACCGCGAAGAACGCCGGAAGCACCGGCATCGCCGCGGCGCGTCGGCCTAAAATCGACCCGTCGACCCGCCGGACCGCTCTCAACGAGGCCGTGATTCCGCCCCCCAAACCAATCAAACCTGCAACAAATCTGATGGCGAGCGTCCTGACTCAGGACGCCGTCGCACCCGTCCCCGGTCAAAAGCCCGTCGCACCCGGCGACGTCGTCGACGGCGTCGTGATTCCGCAACCCCCCGGCGACGGACCACTCGTGGCTCCCGGCGAGCCCCCCGACGCCTCGATCGTCGATCAGTTGATCCCCAAGAACATCCAGCTCAATACCGCCCAAACCGCGGGCCTGCCGCTCGACAATCCCCCTTACGAGATCACGATCGAGCAGTTCTTCACGCTCGCGCTCACAAACAGCCGGTTTTACCAGTACCGTCTCGAAAACGTCTACATCGCTGCGCTCGCGGTCACGCTGCAGCGGTTCGCATTCCAACCGCAGTTTTACGCCGGCCTCTCGCCGCTCACCGGCGTCGCGCCGGGTGTCGCAATCGGCGGCGCGCTCGGGCCGGGCTTCGCCGGCGGCGCGATCCCAGGCAACGCCTTTACTTACACGACGCGGGCCACTGGAACGCAGTCGTCGGGCCTCAATATCGGCACGGTTGCGGGCGTCGGCAAGCTGTTCACCAGCGGCGGACGCCTCCTTGCGGGCTTCGCCGACCAGCTCGTCTTCAACTTCATCGGTAGGAACGCGATGCAGCCGAAGGTCCAATCCTTCCTGCCGATCAGCTTTGTCCAGCCGTTCCTCCGCGGCGGCGGTCGCGCCGTCACCCTCGAGCCACTGACCCAGGCCGAGCGCAACCTGCTCTACGAAATTCGCAACTTCGTCAAGTTCCGCCAAGAATTCGTCATCGCCAACCTCGTCGGCGGCCAGGTCCTCAACCTCGGCCAAGGTTTCAACAACCCCGGCTACACCCTGAACGCCGGCAACGCCGACCCTGTTACCGGCTTCCTCAACGTTCTCCAGGACGTCGAGGCCGTCGAAATCTACGTCAAGAACGTCGCTTTCTACGAAAAACTTGTCACGATCTACGAAGAATTGATCAAGGGCGAGCCGTCGGGCCTCTCGCAACTCCAGCTCGACCAGACTCGGTCGGGCCTCGTCTCCGCGCGGCAGCAGTTGATCACCAACCGCACCACCTATCGCAACGACCTCGACTCGCTCAAACTCCAGATGGGTCTACCACCCGACGTCCCGATCGTCCCCGAGCGTCACCTGAGCTCGAACTTCAAACAAACGTTTGATAGAATCGACGAGTGGGAACGTCGCCCCGACCGGAAACTCCCTGAACTCGACGCCATCGCGAACGACTTGATCCACCTGGAGGATGTCGTCATCGACGGTCGGTCCTGTTTCGAGGGATTCAATGACCCGACTGACAGCAAGCTCAACGACATTTATCTGACCGCCGAACGAATCGCACTTGAAAATCGCCTCGATCTGATGAACGACCGCGCGGTGCTCTATGACGCCTGGCGGCAAATTCGGGTCACCGCGAATGCTTTGAAAGGTGTGCTAAACGTCGCGGTAACCAACCAGATTGTCACGCCTCCAACGCAGACGAATCCGTTCGGCTTCGTCTCGCAGGCGAAACAGTTTTCGCTGGTCCTCAACGCCGAACTGCCGCTCGTTCGGCTCGCCGAGCGCAACAACTTCCGGAACGCGCTGCTTAACTTCGAGCGTGCCAAACGTAACCTGCAAAACCAAGAGGACTTTGTTAAAATTCAGGTCCGCGCGGACGTCCGGGCTTTGCAACTTGGTTACCAAACGTACGAACTCAACCGACAAAACTTGGTCTACACCTTGCGGCAGCGCGACCTTGCCTTCGAGCAAATCATCGCTCCGCCCGCCGGAGCCGTCGGTGCCGCGCAGGCGAACAACGCGGCCATCCAGACCACCAACTTGATCAGCTTTCAAGGACGCTTGATCGGTATCGAGACGGCGCTGATTTCAGGTTGGCTCAGTTACGAAACGCAACGTTTGTCCTTCTACCGCGACCTTGGCACCTTGCCCTTTGACGAATGGGAGGCCTTCGGTGAACTTTTCCCTTCCGAACCAGGCAGCAGCCGGGGCGCCCCAGCTGCCTTCGGCGACGACTCCAACTCTGCCGGAGCTGCGCCGGCCGCGTCCACGGGGTTCGCGCGGCCTTAAAGGTCTCCTCATCGTCCTGCTGCTCGTCGGGGGGGGGGCCGCCTTCGTGGCGTTCGGCCTCCCCGGCGTGAGCAAGTCGGTAGGAAAGATGTTCGCGGCCTCTCCCGCCGAGAACGTTCTTGCCTATCCCGTCAAGCGCGGCCCAATGGACGTGATCGTCAATGAACGCGGCAGTCTCGAAAGCTCAAACAGCAAAGACGTTATGAACCAGGTTGAAGGTTCAACCTCGATCATCTCGATCAAGCCCGAAGGAACCCGCGTCAAGGCCGGAGAGGTCGTCTGTGAACTCGACTCCTCCAGCCTCCGCGACCAGCTCAGCAACCAACAGATCACCACGAAAAGTGCTGAGTCGGCCTTCGAAAACGCGAAACTGACGCACGAAGTCGCCGAAATCGCAGTCAGCGAATATAAAGAAGGCATCTATAAGCTCGACTTGGACACCGCCGAGGGCGAAATCAAGCTTGCCGAATCCGAATTGACCCGCGCACGCGACCGCGTCGAGTGGTCACGGCGGATGTACCAAAAGGGGTACGTCTCGAAGGCACAGATGATCAGCGACGAACTTTCGCTGGAGCGGATGAATTTTAACCTTGAGCAGTCGCAGTCGAAGCTCTCCGTGCTGAAGGCCTACACCTACAAGAAAACGGTCAAGGAGCTGGAGGCCGAGGTTGAGAAGGCGAAGACCGACAAGCTTGCAAAGGAAGCGACCTTCGCGCTTGAAAAGTCGAAGGAGGATAAGCTTGTCAGGCAGATCAACCACTGCATTCTGAAGGCCCCGGCCGACGGCCTCGTGGTGTATGCGAACGACCCGAACCGCTTTGGCGGCCAGCAGATCCAGATTGAGGAAGGCGCAGCTGTTCGCGAGCGTCAGAAGATCTTTAGCTTGCCCGACATCAGCAAGATGCGGGTGAACACGAAGGTGCACGAGTCGATGGTCGATCGGATCACACCCGGCCTTGTGGCTCAAATCAAGGTTGACGCGTTCCCCGACCTCCCGCTCGACGGCAATGTCGAGTCGGTCCAGCCGCTCCCCGACCCGAACAGCTTCTTCAGCTCGGACATCAAGGTTTACACCACCTTGGTTTCGATCAAGAACGGCCACCAGGGGCTACGTCCGGGGATGACGGCTCAGGTCGAAATCCTCGTGAAGCATCTCGAAAACGTGCTCGCGATTCCCGCACAGGCGATCACCTCCTATCAGGGCAAGGACCACGTGGCCGTTCTCACGCCGAACGGTTATGTTCAACGTGAGGTGACGCTCGGGACCACGAACGACCGTCTCGTTGAAGTGCTGAAGGGGCTGGGCGAAGGCGACGTCGTGGCGCTGAATCCGACGGCCTTAATGAGCGAAACCGAGAAGCGGGCTGCATTTGGAGTTGCGGGTACCGGCGGAGCGGCGCGTAAGAACTGGGGCGGCGTGGGCGGACCTCCGGGTGCGGGCGGCGGACCTCCCGAGGCCGGGGGTGTGCCTCCTGGTGCGGGTGGGCCTCCCGGCGCGGCGGGCAAGACGAAGGGGAAGGGAGCCGGCGGTGCCCGACGCAAGATGGACCCCGCGATGCTCGAGAAATTTAAGAATATGTCGCCCGAGGAGAAAGCACAGATGAAGGCGCGCATGCAAGGCGGCGGCTTCGGCGGACCTCCCGGCGGCGGCGGATTTGGCGGCGGCCCACCGGGAGGCGGCGGTCTGGCGCCCAGCCCCAAGGGAGGGTCGGGACAGTGAGCTTGCCTTTGACTCAGGATCGTTCGAAGCCGATCGTCACGATCGCCGATGTTCGTAAGACGTACATCATGGGAGCGCCCTCGGGGGGCGGCCTTTTCGGCCGTCGTCGCTCGGGGGCGGCGGAGCGCGTGATCGTGCACGCGCTCAAGGGGGTCTCGGTCGACTTCTACCCCGGCGAATACGTTGCGATCATGGGGTCGTCGGGGTCGGGCAAGAGCACGATGCTCAACCTGCTCGGCTGCCTCGACCGGCCCACCTCGGGTCAGTACATCCTCGGCGACCGCGACGTCGCCAGGCTCAGCGACGACGAATTGTCCGAAGTCCGCAGTCGTTACATCGGCTTCATCTTTCAGTCATATAACCTGATTCAGCAGTATACGGTGGTCGAGAATATCCAGCTCCCGCTCACCTACCAAGGAGGCGGCGACATCAGCGAGGCTCAGCAACAGAGGACGCTGGAACTGGCTACCATGGTGGGACTTGGCGACCGACTCGACCACCGCCCAATGCAGCTTTCGGGCGGCCAGCAACAACGCGTCGCGATCGCGCGCTCGCTGATCAACGACCCCTACATTATTTTGGCGGACGAAGCCACCGGCAACCTCGATACCAAGACCTCGAGCGAGATCATGGAAATGCTCGGGCGTCTAAACGACGCGGGCAAGACCATCATTATGGTGACGCACGAGGAGGACATCGCCGCGTACGCGAAGCGAATCATCAAGATGCGCGACGGCCAGATTTACGAGGACGGCCCCAGCCCGAGGATGCTCGCCGCCCGGCACGCTTCGACGAACGGTCAACTTAGCCAGGCGGGCGTCGCCGCCGCGGCCCTCGATCACTTTGAGGCGGGCGAGGCCTGATCGCAGGCTCGCCGACCGACGGAACGCATACACCGATAAGCACATTCAGCGCGAGGGGAACGCCTTCCATGGGACGCGTTATACGCGGTTTCAAGCTCGGGCTCAAGAGCCTCTTGCTGCACAAGCTGCGTTCGGGTTTGACAGTGCTCGGCATCGTCTTCGGCGTCGCCGCTGTGATCGCGATGCTCGCGATCGGCGAGGGGGCGAGCCGCAAGGCGCAGAAGGACATTCAAGACTTGGGCGCGACGAACATCATCGTGCGCTCGGAGAAGCCGTCGGACGAGTCGCAAGCGAGCAGCGGCCGCCCGGCTCGGATCCTCAACTACGGCATCAAGTATGACGATTACCACCGGATACTCGCCACCGTGCCGACGATCACGAAGGCGCTGCCGATCCGCGAGATTCGCAAAGAGGTCCGCCACCTGAGCCACGCACTTGAGGGTCGCGTCGTCGGGACCACGTCCGACTATCTTGCGTTCAATCACCTGGAGATCGCGACGGGCCGCTTTTTGACCGACAGCGACAACGAAAAGTTCGAGAACTTCGCGGTCTTGGCACACGAGACTTCCAAAACACTGTTCCCTTACGGCGACCCGATCGGCGAGTCGGTGAAACTCGGGGCGGACTATTACAAGATCATCGGTGTGACGAAGGAGCGCGCGGCCTCGGCGGGCATTGGAGGCAGCTTGGCGGCGCAGGATTTCAACAAAGACGTCTACATTCCTCTGAACACCTGCAAGCTCCGCTTTGGCGAGCGGATCATCAACGCGCGATCAGGCTCGATGGAAGCCGAGGAAACGCAACTTTCGCAGATTACGCTTCAAGTCGGCAATATCGACGATGTGCAAGCATCCGCACCTGTGATCGAGGCCGCGATCAAGCCGTTCCACCGAAAGCAAGACTACAAGATGGTCGTTCCCTACGACTTGCTGCTCGCCGCGCAACGAACCGCGCGCACCTACAGCTTGATCCTCGGAGCGATCGCCGGCATCTCACTTCTGGTCGGCGGCATCGGCATCATGAATATCATGCTCGCGACGGTCACCGAGCGTACTCGAGAGGTCGGCATCCGTCGCGCCCTCGGAGCGAAACGCTGGGACATCACGCAGCAATTCCTCATCGAAACCATCGTGCTCTCGGGAGTCGGCGGACTGCTCGGCGTCGCCGTCGGAGTGATCATCCCCACCGTGATTATCTTCTTCGCGCCCGACCAACAGGCCGCCGTCACCTGGTTCTCGATCTTCTTCTCGTTCGGGATCTCCGTTGCGATCGGAATGGTGTTCGGCATCTATCCCGCCTATCGCGCGGCGCACATGGACCCGATCGAGGCGCTCCGGCACGAATAATCGAAGGCTTGGCCGCCGATGCGACGACGCTTCGGCGGCTTTGCGGTCGCTGCGGCTTTGATATGAGCGATGCTTTGTTAGATCGACCGCCCCATCGCGGCGGACGACGACGAATTCGCATTGCGGATCGGGGCGGCGACGGAGAGTTCGCGTGCCATGTTTTGAAATTCGACTTGTGAGCGTATGAGGGCCGCGCCCGGCTTCGGGACGACGCGTCGGTAACCGCCGTCGGGCCTCATTTCGCGCGCTTTCACGTTGTCGAGCAACGCGACGCCGAGGATGCTCTCGATGATTCTGTGCCGCAAGCGCGGATCCTCGATCGGGAACATGATTTCGACGCGGCGACGGAAGTTGCGCGGCATCCAGTCGGCCGAGGCGAGGAAGACCTCGGGAGCGCCGCCGTTCTCGAAGTACGTGATCCTCGCATGTTCAAGGAATTTGTCGACGATACTGATGACGCGGATGTTCTCCGAGACGCCCGGCACCCCCGGCCTCAGGCAGCAAATTCCGCGAATGATAAGGTCGATGCGCACCCCGGCGCGCGACGCGGCGTACAGGGCCTCAATCGCCGACGGGTCGACAAGCGCGTTCATTTTCGCGATGATTCGCGCGGGCCGCCCGGCCTCGGCGTGTTCGCGCTCGCGCTCGATCAGTGCGATCACGCGGTCCGCAAGGTTGATCGGCGCGACGAGCAGCTTATTCCACCCGTGACCCTGCGAGTAGCCGGTCAGCAGATTAAAAAGCGCGCTGGCATCCTCGCCGAATTCGGTCCTGCAGGTGAAATAACTGAGATCGGTGTAGATTCGCGCGGTCATGGGGTTGTAATTGCCGGTCGCGAGATGAACATACCTGCGGATGCCGTCGCTTTCGCGACGAACCACGAGTACCGCCTTGCAGTGCGTCTTGAGGCCGACCATCCCGTAGACCACGTGCACGCCGGCCTTTTGGAGAGCACGTGCCTTCACGATGTTGTTCTCTTCGTCGAGCCGCGCTTGCAACTCGACGAGTGCGGTTACCTGCTTGCCGTTCTCGGCGGCGCGGGCAAGCGCGTTGATGATCGGGTTGTCGTCGGCGGTTCGATAGAGAGTTTGCTTGATCGCCAGCACTTGCGGGTCTTCGGACGCCTGCTCAATGAACTGGATCACCGCGCCGAAGGATTCGTAGGGATGATGGACCAAGATGTCTTGGTCGCGGATCGCCGCGAAGACACTGCCGCGGGTTACCATTGCAGCCGGCATCTGCGGTTCGTTCGGCGGCTCTTTAAGGTCGCGGAAGCCCTCGATCCGGCAGAGCGAAACGAGCGACGTCAGGTCGACGGGCCCCGGCACCTTGTAGACGTCGCGGTCGTCGAGATCGAGAGCCGGCGCCGTCTGTAGGACCGCGAGGAAGTCGTCCTCGGCACGATCCGAAATCTCGAGGCGGACCGCGGCACCCCACTTCCGCTGTCGCAAATTCTCCTGGATCGTCGAGAGTAAGCTGCTCTTGACCTCGGTCTCTTGGATCGTGAGGTCGCTGTTCCGCGTGACGCGAAACGCCGCCCTCGCGGCGACGCGAAAACCGCCGAAGAGCGCATCCAGCCGCGGCGCGATCACGTTTTCGAGGAGCGCGAACCGACGCTCGCCGTCGAGCGCGTCCGGCAACGGCACGAGTCGATTCAGCACCGACGGCACCTGCAACACGGCGTACAATTGCCTCGGCGCGTCCTGGTCGAGCGTCTCGATCCGCAAGATCAGGTTCAGACTCTTATTGTGTAGATGCGGGAATGGATGCGCCGGATCGATCGCGAGCGGCGTCAAAACGGGATAGACCTGAGTGTCGAAGTAATGGTCGAGGTGCTCGTTCTCCTCGTCCGAGAGATCCTCGGCGTCGCGGATCACGATTCCGTGCCGAGCCAGCTCGGGCCGCAGTTCATTCCGCCAGCAGTCGTACTGGCGAGCGACGAAGTCGTGCGCAAGCCGCGCAATCTCGACGGCTTGCTGAAGCGACCCCATGCCGTCGGCGGGGGCGTCCTGCGGCTCGAGAGCGTCGTAAATCTGCGTCTGCAGGCCCGCGACGCGGACCTCGAAAAACTCGTCCAGATTCGATGCGCTGATCGCCAGAAACCGCACACGCTCAAGCAACGGATTCGAGCCGTCGCGCGCCTCTTCGAGCACCCGCTCGTTGAAGGCCAGCCAACTCAGTTCACGATTCACGAATAAGGCCGGGTCGTGCGACTCCTCGGACGTCTCGAGTAGGGCAGCCTCGGCCACAACCGCCGCCCGTTCCGCGGCGAGCGCCGCCGCCCGCGCCTCTACCTCCGCGCTGCGCGCGACGGCTTTTGATTCCGCTGTAGCCGGATTCGTAGTCGCGCATCCCGCGTCCGCTGCCGTTGCGACGTCCTGAGGAGCCTCATCGGCCGCGACCGACTCGACGCGCGTCGGCTCGTTCGGTTTTCCGTTCGCGTTTGCACCCGACCTAGGTCGTCGACCAGACTTCACGTGATCACCTGTTCGAGTCAAACCTTATTCGATCGCCGCCGCGGCGGCTTACCCTGTGCCAGCCCGCGCAGGACCCGCAAGTTGATCGCGTCCCATTCCTCGCCGTCCGAAACGCCCTTGGGCGTTTCGAGGATCATCGGCAAGCCGAGACGGCGCGGGTCGTTGACGAGCCGGCGGAACGCTTCGAGGCCAATCTTGCCGCGACCGATCGCCTCGTGACGATCAACGCGGCTGCCCAATTCGCGTTTGCTGTCGTTGAGATGCCAAACACGCTCGCGCAACAAACCCGCGATCCGCTCGAGATCTTCCGCCATCCTAGCGTAACCCGCGTCGGAATCCAGCGCATATCCCGCCGCGAACAGGTGGCAGGTATCGCCGCACAGCCCCAAACGTTCGGGCTCGCGCACTCGTTCGGCAATCCGCCCCAGATGCTCGATCGAAGCCCCCAGGCAAGTCCCCTGGCCGGCGGTCGTTTCCAGGTCGACCATTACGCTCAGGCCGCGTGTCCGACGCCCCACCTCGTCAAGCGCCGCCGCGACCCGTGCGAGTCCCGCGTCTTCGCCCGTTCCCAAGTGCGCTCCCGGATGCACGACCAAATCCTCAATCCCCAGAGCCGCGCACCGCTCCACTTCGACCGTCATCGCGTCGATCGACTTTTGCCACAAGGCCTCGTCGGGGCTCGCCAGATTGATCAAATACGACGTGTGCGCGACCGGCGACGTCACGCCCGTCTCAGCGAGCGCCCCACGAAACGCCTCGATCGCGGCGTCGGTTAACTCGTGACCCCGCCACTGGTTGTTGTTCTTCGTGAACACCTGCACGGTTCCAAATCCGATCGCGTGCGCCGCGTACACCGCCTTTTGGATCCCACCCGCAACCGACATGTGCGCGCCGAAAAGCGGTGCGCGCGGTTCGGGGGCCCGCGCTGCGAGGGCAACTTCCTTCAAGGCGATCTGCGCGGATTCGGGCGACTTTGCGGGCGGGGTGACGGATCGATTTCGAGCCATGCGAGTCCTCAAGGCGAGATTCTTCGTGCGCGTCGGCTTGCATGTCGCGACGCGCGACACCTAGAATACATCATCCGCTCCACAATTCATCGACCAAGCAAGGACATCTCGAACATGGGACCGTTCCTCGGCGGCGTGGTTTTGCCCATGTGCATCGTAGTTCTGTTGCGCATCGTTCGACCCAGCCTGCGGCGTTTGTTCGAGGACGTGCACATCGACCAGGCGCGTCTACTCTTTCGTCGCGAGCGTGAGCGGCTCGAGGCACGCTTTGTGACGGCTGTTGCAAAGGCCGAACCAAACGAAATGCAGCGCTGGGACGAGGCCCGCTGGCTCGACGAGGTCGTCTGGGCTCGCGACCGCAAGAGCCGCCGCCTGCTCGCGCTCGTCGGCGTCCGACTTTTCGGCGAGTCCCCGTTCGATGACGCTCCGCGCCACTCCACCGCGATTTTCGAGTTCCACAAAGGCCGCTGGCAAGCCGACGGCAAGCATCTTGACCGCACACTTCCCGCGCAAGCGTTCGCCGGCAACAACCGGCTCGAACCTGTCGCCTCCCGCCGTGCCTAATCCGCCGTCGTCAGGTCGGATTCACCCCGACATCTTGATCCGCCGTCTCGTCGGCCGCGGGTCGTCGCCGTCCGAACCGCACCAGCGTCGCCAAAATTCCGCCGCAGAGGCCGATCAGGAACGCGAATCCAAAGTGCCCGATCGAGTCGAAAGTCGGGGACATCTCCGTCGACCCGAACGCTGTAAACGCAAGCAGCATCGGCCCAGGTTTTGGGGTAAACGCCGCGCCGGCCGGAGCTGCCCTGATCATGCTCGCTCGCCAGACGTTACCCCGACCGTCCTGCATACTGAGGACCGTCGCGAAACTGTCCCCTTCTTCCCGCGCCATCGAAGCGTAAAGACGCGTCAGCAGCTTCGTCGTCGGCAGTTCCTCATGCAGGTTCACGGGCAGCCACGGCCCGTTCGCGACCAGCGCGTACGTCACGCCCAGAGCCAAAAAACCGGCCCAGAAGCGGCGGCCCGGGGCGGCGTCCTGTACCATCGACCGCACCGCGTAGAACAACCAGAACAGCGAAAGCGCGCTCACGAAGCCCAGCCACCAGTCGGCGGCGGCCCGCAAGGCGGACAGATAAATCGCGCACGTCGCAACGACCGCCAAATTCCCCGCAATCGTGAATCGAAATCGGCTCATGGTCCCGCGACCTCCCGCGAACGAGCCGATGCTCATTCGCGTATCTGGGCCTTCATATCTTTGCGTAAGATCAAGTACGTCTCGAGGTCGAACTCGCCCGAGCGGCAGATTTCGAGCAGCGGGCGTTCGAGCCGCTCGACTTCGGCGCAGGCGTCGGCGAGTTTTTCGGCAATCTCGAGCGGCACGATGCAGACGCCGTGTTTGTCGGCGTGCAAGAGGTCTCCCGGCTTGATTTCGACCCCTGCGAGCGTGACCGGCCCGCCGAATTCGACCAGTCGCACGTAGCCGTGACTGACGCAAGGATTGAGGCCGAAGAGCGCGAATCCGAGGCCGCGGACTTCGTCGAGGTCGCGCGGGCAGCCGTCGGTGACGTGTCCCACGCAGCCGAGTTTCTGGTGGATCGTCGCGTTCACCTCGCCGAACTGCGCGCCCAAGCCCGGCGGATAGTCCATGTCCTGCCCGACCGCGATTTTCGGCCCAGACACCGCGGCGACGTACCGCAAGTAGTCGCCGTTCAGATCCGTGGTGGGCTCGCCGGCGGTCGGCGGCAGCGCGCGCGTCCTCGAAGTGACCGCATATCCGACGATCACCGGCAACTCGGGCGTCAGACAGCGTACCTGATGCGGCAAAAAGCCTTGGTGCCGCGGTCGAACGTTGAAGAGTTCGATGGCGTTCGAGATTGTAGGCGTATTGTACTTTCGCAACGCGGCGATCTGCGCGTCGGTTAAGATGGAGGTCGGCACGGCGTCTTCCTCGGCTCGATGACTTCGGGATCATTCGCGGCGCCGCGCCGCTGCACGAGAATCAGGCGGCACCGCGATTATCATTCCAGCGTAACGGACCAACCCGTGCGACGCCAGTTAGGGCGTCCTCGACTGCACCGCCGCGAGATTCAGGATGAAGTTCGACCCCGCCCGCGCCCTTGATTTCGCCGCGAAGCTCAATCCGCATCGGCCGCCCGGCGGTGTCGCCCAAGCACAGGCGGCGCGTCTTGCCTCGGACGAATTTGAAGCCGCCGGCCTGCATACCGAACTCCGCTCGATTGCCGTCTCACGCTTGCCTGAAAGCGCTCAATACTGGACCTGGATCATTATTCTAGTCTGCCTGGCGGCTCTCTTGATTGCCTCTCGATTCGGTGTGGCGTTCCGGCCTTTGTGGGTGATCGCGGCCCTCTTCGGCTGGCTGATCCTCGTCGATTTGAAAGGGTTTCGTTGGCTGGCCCGCCTGCCGCCGTTCCGCGTCGAACCCGTCGTTTTCGCCTCGGCAACCGGGCCGGACTCCTATTGCCGAGTTGTCTTCTTCACCCGTCTCGACTCCTCTCGAAACCTCAGACGACAGCTCGAGAGCCTCGCTCGGGCGGCTCTGTTCGGTGCGCCCGCGCTCGCCTTCCTCACGCTTCTGTCCGCCCCGCACGCCGAGCACTCACCCTCTTCGAGTCGTGAAGTCGCCCTCCGGTACCCGGCTCTCTTGCTGTTCCTCACTTACCTGTTCTTCAGATGTTATCGCCTACTCAACTTGGGAAGCCGCCTCCGCGTTTGGGAGCCGCCTCCCTCTCCGGACACAATCGATCAAGGCCACACCTTAGGACTTTTCGTCGAGCTTGCCCGCTCGTTGCCTCGCCGTGCCGAACTTATCTTCGTTGCCGCGGGCAACGTCGAACCGTCGCGCCTCTTGCAGGACTTCGCACCCATTCGCGACTCGTCCAAGCCGACGCTCGTCGTCGTGCTCGACCACGTCACACTTACGGGCCCCCTACGAATTCTCGCGCGAGAGCAGGAGGTTTTGGCCTCGCGGGCCGCGCGCGACCTCTGGCTCCCATTTCAGACAATTCGTAGCCGTTTCGCGATCAAACTCTACGAGCCCGACCGCGAAACTCAGCGCTCGCTGATCGTGCTCGCGGGCGCGGAGACAGACAACTCGAAGCCCGCGACGACAACCCCCGCCGAGCGGCTCCGCCAGTCGGCGAATCTCGCGACCGAGATCGTTCTGCGTTGGACCAAGCTGCACACACCGACTGCCGCGATCTCGCAGCCCGATCAGGTCGATTCAGACATCCGCGCGAGGTCGTCCCAAAAGCCCGGATAGGTTTTCGCGACGCACCCCGGCTCGTCGATCACGACTCCCGCCGCGCGCAGACCCGCGACCGCGAACGACATCGCCATTCGATGGTCGTCATACGTGCTGATCCGCGCGGGCGAGATCCGTTCCGGCGGCAAGATGAACAGGCCGTCGGGATATTCGGTCACCGTCGCGCCGAGTTTGCGCAACTCGCACGTCAGTGCCGCGATGCGGTCGGTCTCCTTGTGCCGGATGTGCGCGACGTTCCTGATCCGGGTCGGCCCATCGGCGAAGAGTGCAACGACCGCGAGCGTCATCACCGTGTCGCTGAGTGCGTTCATATCGACGTCGACCCCGCGCAAAGGTCCCCCTGTCACTGACGTTTTGTTCTGGTCTCGCTCGACCCGGCAGCCCATGTGATCCAAAATGTCGACGAACGTCAGATCCCCTTGTAAGCTCGACGCGCCGAGCCCCTCGACCTCGATCGTCGCGCCGGTGAGCGCCGCCGCCGCAAACCAATAGCTCGCTGCCGACGCATCGGGCTCGACCGCGTAAACGCGGCCGCGATACCGCGCGGGACGCACGTCGAACCGGCGGTCCCTGCGCGAATCGACGCGCACGCCGAACGCCTCCATCACAGCCAGCGTCATCGCGACGTAGGGCTTCGACACCAAGACGCCGCGGACCTCGACCGTCGTCATTTCGCGAGCGTTTGGCAACGCCATCAAGAGGCCGCTCAAGAACTGGCTCGACACGTCGCCCGCGACATCCGCATAGCCGCCGTCAAGCCCGTGCGACATCACGACAAGCGGCGGGCAGCCGTTGCCGCGCTCGCTCTTCGCCTCGGCGCCCAGACGGTTCAGCGCGAGCAGTAAATCGCCGACCGGCCGCTCACGCATCCGCGCATTGCCGTCAAGTCGGTACGTGCCGTGCCCCGTCGCGACCATCGCCGTCAAGAATCGCAGGCTCGTGCCCGAGTTGTGTACGTCGAGATCGGCTTGTTTCGCCGGGATTCGACCCGCCATCCCTTCAATGCGAATCGTCGCGGCCACGACGTCGTGATCGACCTTAAACCCCAGCCTTGAGAGCGATTCGACCATCACTCGCGTGTCGTCGCTGTCGAGTGCGCCGGTCAGCGTGGTCAATCCTTCGGCCAACGCAGCCACAATTAACGCCCGATTTGTCAGGCTTTTGGAGCCCGGCACGCGGACGCTTAACCGTTGAGTCGGGTTGACCCGGTCGAGCGGCCATGGGGTGATTGCGATTTCATCCGGATAGTCCTTCATGCGTCCTCGCGACTCTCTGTTCCCGCCGCGGCGAGCGCGGCCTCGACCCGTCCGCGCAGCTCGTCGGCGCTCATGTCTTGGATCAAAAACACCTTCTCGCGGGCGGTCGCTCCTCGAATCAACTCGACCCGAGAAGACCGCAGCCCGAGTGCCGACGCCAACAGCTCGCGGACGGCGTCGTTCGCCTTCCCCCGCTCGGGAGCCGCCGAGACCGCGACCCGCAGCGAGCCCGCGTGTAGCCCCGACAATCCCTGGCGACGCGACGCCGGCCGTACTCGCACGGGCAACAGCGTCCCCCCCGGATACGGCCGCAACGCCAGGGTCATCCACTCACCCCTTCGAAGATCAACGAGCCAACCCGCACCAGAGTCGCCCCCTCTTCGACCGCCGCTTCGAAGTCGTTCGACATCCCCATCGAGAGATGTTCGAGCCTGCGACCCATTCGCGTCTGGAGTTCGTCTCGGAGGCGGCGCAAAGCCGCGAACATCGGTCGCGCGGTCTCGGCGTCGGTCCCGAGTGCCGCCATGGTCATCAACCCGACCACAGTCACGCGTCCGCACGCCGCAAATGCCTCGGCGTCGTCCATGATCTCGCGCGGAGTCCAGCCGTGCTTCGACTCCTCGCCCGACGTATTCACTTGCAAACAAACCGGCGGCAGCGAGATCGTCTCCGCGAGGTCATTGAGCGTCCGCAGCAGTTTGAGCGAGTCGACGGCATGCACGAATCGCACCATAGGCAGCGTCTTTTTCGCCTTATTCGTTTGCAAATGGCCGATCAGGTGCCAATGGACATTGAGGTCGCTCAGTTCCTCGGCCTTCCGCCAGAGCTCTTGCGGATAGTTCTCGCCGAGGTCGCGCACACCAAGCCCGACCAGCGCCCGCACCTCCTCCGCCGGCCGCAGCTTCGTCACGGCGACGATCAAAACATCCCCCGGCTCGCGACCCGACCGCCGCGCCGCCTCGGCGACGCGCTCGCACAACCCGGTCCAGTTTGATTCCAACCGCTTCACGTCCATCAGGCCAGTGTAGTGACTGGGGCGCATGCGCCAAGCCGCTCGCAGCGACTTCAGTCGCAGCGGTCGCGTCGTGACGTTCCGGCCCGGCTCGATTATGCTGAAGGGGTAGACACCAAACCCAACCCCAATCCGTTCGGGAACTTCGCAGCAATGAAGCCGCTTCTCATCGTCCTTGGCGTCCTTTCCGCGGTCGGCATTCTCGGTCAGCTCGTGATGGGCCAGCTTATACTCGGAGGACAGGCACTCCAAAAAGCTCACCAGCATTCGGGCTATCTGACCGTCGTCGTCGCGCTTGTCTATATCGCATTGTCGCTGATTTGGATCATGTCCCCCGCAAAAAAGAGCGCCTGAGCGACGGACCCGAACTCGCGTCGGATGCGCGATCTCCGGCCACGGCGCGAGGCATTGAGATCGCCTACGAGGTAAGCTGGACCGCCGATCAAGCCGCGCCCCCGCACGAGGGCTATCGGGCTCGCCGGGGGACCCTTGGAGCCGGGGCCTCGGCGGTCGTCAAGGCAAATCACTCATTCGCGATTGACGTTTGCGCGGTCGTTGCGCCATACAACGGCACCATCCTTGTCGCTCCGGCTTGCATCTCGTCATCCCTCGGTTGCAGCACGTCAGCGCGCGACGAGAACGGCGAAATCTCGCTCGCCTTCCTCATCCTCCCGAGTCCGTCGATAACAATCCCCGAGTGGTCGCCGCTTCGATGCAGCACCTTTGTTACTACGGCCCGGCGGGCAACCCGGGGCTACGGACCGCCCGTTCGTCTACCGAATCCTGAAGAACCTCACTGTCGCGAGCGTTTTTTATCAGCTGCCTGACGAACCCGCTCGGCCTGGGATCGGACTGAGTCGATCACCGCGGCGCACATTCTCAGCACGAGCGATCAGTCGTCGATCGTCACGATCGGCTCGACCTTGCCATCGGACCCAAACCAGCCGACCACAAACCGCGCTTTGGTCTGATGCCCAAGCGCAGCGCGCAGCGCGGGCCGAGCCAGGCTCCGGTACACAAACAAGGAGGCGTCGGTTCCCCAACTCAACCTCGCCGCGAAGGCGACATCAGGCCGGCAGACCTTCATGTTCTCCGTCACAGTGAGACGACGCCAGTGCGTCGGTTTGCTGTTCCGTCCGCGGTCCCAGCAAATCGCAATCGGCATCCAAAGCCGTTTTCCCTCAACGCGTTGCGTCAAACGTGCCACCCGCTCGCAACGCATCGTCGTGTCCGCCGCGACCTCAAACTTACCAAGGTCGCTCGGGTAGGGCAGGCTCGGAAGTCCCAAAGGGACCAGCATCGCCGCGCGCTGCGACCTTCCGACGCCCAACAAGACGGCGCGTCGCTCCGGCACGAGTCGCGGTTTCACGGCGTCCGGAATCGCCCACTCGATCGAGGCGACGGTGCCGTTGGGAACACGATCCACTTCCTCGGCCGCCAGTCCTAATCCAAACTCCTTGATAAGCAACAACGTACGCGTGATCCGCGCTGCGCCGCGGCTGAATCGCCATTCATAAAGGTCGGCCTCTGAACCGCACTTAACGACGCTCGGCCGGGCCTCACCGTCCTCCGTTGACGGGACATTCATCGTTGTCCCGGCGGGTGCAACCAACGACGACCACCATGTGGTTCCCACAATCCGGGATCCGTGAGCGTGCAACTCAAACCAAGCCGGCAGGGAGCCGTCGCGTTGGTCAAGCGCCGCCGTCGCCCGCGCGTTCGGACTCGAATCACGCAAAAACGCGACCGGCACACGTCGCGAAGCCCACGAGTCGAGCGACTTCGCTCCAACCGGAGCCCGCTCGAATCCAGCCTCCTGAAGTCGACCGGCAAAATCGTCGCGATCGGCCCGTCCGAGCTCCGAGTTCCACGACCGCAAGGCTTTCGAGACGCACGCCGCGGATTCCGCCGTGCCAAATACGGGGAAACCGTCGTGCCGACGCGCAAAAGCCGTGCTCTCCGCGAACGCGTGCAGACGTTTCCAAAGTACGAGCGGCCATGCCCTCCGTCTCAATGACTGAAGGGAAGCCAGCTTCTGAAGTACCGACGGCCATGCCGCGACCGGCAATCTCCGTGGAATGCCGTCGATGTCCAACTCACGACGCGCCCAAGTCGATAGGGCACGCGACTCGCCGCGCGCAACCCACCTCTCGACTGCGTCTTCAAATTCGAGCGCGGCTTCGTCCAAAGTGCCCTCTCTTTCACCAATTCGACCCGAGGTTTTCACACAAAGCAACCGCATCGTCAATCAATCTGCCCCGATTTTCGAACTGCGAACCCCCTTGTGCCAATCTTCCGCGCGATTCCCGATCGCGACTGCCCGAAGTTTAATCACTCACTCAGAGACCCGTTCGCGGGATTGGCGAACGCTCGATAGCCCCAACGCGAACCTCCGGTCTCGATTTTTTTCTCAAATACAATGCCTCAATACACTTATGGACCACAGCCTGCACCCTCGACACGAAATGGACTCGTCCCTCCGAGTTTTGGCACCGGCTTTGCTTTCTTCTTATTCCCGTCGGTGTGAAGCGGGTCTGAAACGCACACTTGGAAGCGACCATGGTTTTACGTCAAAACAATTAGGAGCCACCCCAAATGGCGACGGTCGTCTCGACGTTAAGTCGCGGCGGCTTACCGCCAGAGGGCGAGCGGGTAGCCTCGCACGACCCCCCCGCTCGTCCTATCTCACAACGTCGGTCGCGACAAAGTACGCGGCCGGCATGAACGAACCGGCCGGTCAGCATCTGTGGGTTCGCCGAGGGAGAGGCGGCGGATCCACCGGTGATGGCCGGCCGGCTTCTTTTTGATTCCAACCTGTCCGTCTGACATTCATCCCTAAGTACGCTGCGACACCGTCTTTTCGAACAGGTAAGTTGCGCCGATCGCAGACAATTAGTGCTTTCCGTCAAGGCGATCATTCAGTTCCATCCGGATCGCCGAGCAATACAACTGGTCCCGGGAGTTCGGTCGTCGGTCCAATTCGACGCCCGCCGGAGACTTTACTCAAATCGTACAACCGTTCCGACCGATCATGTTCTTGAATCGTTTTGCGTGCCGTCATTTTCGAAATGACCTGTTCTGACTCTCGAGGTTTGAGAGAACCACGGACCATCGCGGGATGCGTCTCATTGGTGAGGCGAGGGCCGGCACCGGAACCAACGAACGAGGCAAGTGAATGGCCTGGAAACGTCTGAGAGTCGGAGCGCAGAGGATCGGGAACCGCTGGATCCTCGCCGGCGTTCGTTTCTTGCTCGTCAGTTTGGTCGTCGTCCGATTGGCGGGCGCGGATGAGCCGCCGAGCGAATTAGCGACGGTCGCGACCAAGTCCGCGGATGCGTCGAAGTCCGACCAGAACCCTGAACCTCGGCGAGGGTTCCGCTTCACGCGCGGCCTCTTGGATCGGATCAACGGACGGTCGCAGAACCGAGCGTCGAGCGACGCGGGGCCGGCGGGACGGACAGCGTCGGTTCCGACTCTGCGAGATGGCCGCGACGAAAATCTTCGTCGGGTGTTCTATCAAGACGCGACCGCCGGCACTCCGACTCCGGCGGCTGTGCCCGACGGATCCGAACCGCCTGCGGCGTCGGGAAGCGGCGAGTCTGAACCGCCCGTGCCGCCTGAAGGCACGTCCGACGAGGCTTTGCAGGAAGAAAGCCACGACGAGCCCGCCGGGCCGACACCGATGACGCTGAATCACGCACTCGGGCTCGACAAAAGCCCGGTGCGCGTGTACGGCTGGATTCAGAACAGCTACACCCAAAACACCAACGGCTTCGGCAACGGGACCAATTTTGGAGTCTACCCCAACCACCTCGCGAATCAATGGCAGGGTAACCAATACTACTTGGTCACCGAAAACCCGATCGAACAGGGCGAGAAGCTGAATTTCGGATTTCGCGTCGACACCCTCTTCGGCAACGACTACCAGTTCACGCGCTCGTACGGGTTCTTCGACCGGGTCTTCGCGCCGAACTCGTTTCTCGGTCTCGATTTCCCACAGATCTACGGCGAGGTGCACCTGCCGTACCTCACCAAGCTGGGCGTCGACGTGAAGGGGGGGCGTTACTACACTCCCATGGGTTACGAAACCGCGACCGCGATCAATCGCCCGCTCCTCTCAATCCCCTACGCCTACAATTTCAGCCCGTTCACTTTCCTCGGCGTGCAGGCCGACATTCACATCACCGACCGGCTCGACTACTTCCACGGCACGATGAACGGCTGGGACCGTTGGTTCAATGAGAATTACAGGTGGGGTTACTACACGGGAGTGATCGCGAAGTCAAAAAGCGGCAAGACGATTTTTAATTCGTTTGTCACGGTCGGGCCGGATCAGCTTCCGAGATTCGCACCCGCGAACGCTCCCTACTTGCCGACCGGCGTGATTTCGCCGATCGCTTTCGCGGGGCGACCGAACCCGAACTACATCCACAACAATCGGTTTTACGCCTGCACCCACGTCATTCACAAGTGGACCGACAAGCTTACTCAGGTCATGCAAACCGACCAGATTTACGACCCCAACGTACTTGGATTGGGGCCCGACAACACCGCTCGCAGCGGCAGTTGGTTCAGTTTTGTGAACTGGTTTCTGTACGAGGTGAACCCGAAGCTGACAGGTGTTTGGCGGAGCGAAGTGTTCTGGGATCCGCAAGGACAAGCGACCGGCTACGCCGACACGTTCCACGAGATGACGGTGGGCTGCATCTATAAGCCCAAGCCCTGGCTCTGGGTTCGCCCCGAAGCGAGATACGACTGGGCTTCGTTCACGCACCCGTTCGCGAACGGGACGCGAGGCAGCCAGTTGACGCTCGCGGTTGACGTCATCGTGCTTTATTAAGTTAGAGGTTTGGGTCGGGGGATGATTCGTCGGGAAGTGTTTGGGAGGCGTCGATACGCAGCCAGAGCAAGGCGCCGAGGGTATAGAAAACGACCAAGAGGAGGAACAACGCGGTCTCTTGGCCCCGTTGGAGCAGGCGCCCGATCACGAGCATCCAAGCGGCTGCTGCGACGGCGCCGGCCGAGTTCATCACGCCGCTCAAGACCCCGGCGTGTCGCTCTCCGATATCGACGCAGGCCGCCCATGAAGGACCCATCGCGAGGTCGGTGAAGAAGAAGGTCAGACCGTGGAGGATCGCAAGCGGGAGCGGGTCGCGGACGAACAGCGTCGCGATCAGCGGGAAGGCCGCGGCGCCGAGGCCCGCCCCGCCGACGAGCCGCCTTCCAAGCGTTTTGTTGCCGGTGACCCGAATGATCCGATCCGAGAGCCAGCCGCCCAGCACGCAGCCGACGACGCCGAACGCGAACGGAGCGGCTGAAATCCAGCTCGCCGTTTCGTCGTCAAAGCCGCGGACTTTGCGCAGGTAGTCGGGAAACATGGTGATGTAGAAGTTGGGCCCACACCCGAGACAGATATACATCAGGCAAAGTGCGAGGATGTTCGGCGAGGTAAAGAGGGGGCGCCAGGGTACACGGACGTGCGAGTCGGAGGGTGTCGGACTGGTCCTGCCGCGAGCGATCCGGGCGAGTTCCGCGGGCGTGACGCCGCGCATGCTGGCGGGTTCGTCGCGAAACCACCACGCGAACCATCCAGCCCAAATCAGTCCGATGCCCGCCAGGATTGCGAAGGCGGCCGGGCCGGCTCCGAACGTGCCCAAGAGGCGTACGATGAACAGCGGCGCGAGCGCGCCCCCCAGCCGAGCCGACATCCAAATGGCACCCTGCGCGCGACCGCGCTCGTCGATCGGAAACCAGGCCGCGGTCACACGGCCGAGTGCGGGAAAAGCGCCCGCCTGGCAGCCGCCGAAGAGGAAGCGGATCAACATCAGATAGAACAGCACCGCCGCCGAACCCCTCGGCAGCCAGAAAGCCGCGGCGATCGCCAAAGTGAGGATCGACCAGCCCGCGACCAGAAACGCGAGCAGACTGCGGACTCCCAGGCGGTCGCCGATCGCGCCGGTTGGGACCTCAAAGGCGGCGTAGGCGAGATAAAACGCTCCGAACAGGTAGCTGACGCTTTGGACATCAAGCCCGACGCTCGCTTGAAAGCTGGGCGCGGCGACGATCGAGCCGAAGCCGACGCGATGAATGTAAGCGACGAGCGCCAGGGCGCAGCCGCTCGCGAGCACGCGCAGCCGGATCCTGCGGTCGGGCAGTTCCGTAGGCGGGTTCAATGCCGATTCGGACGCGGCCGCACCGAGAATTTCCCCGCCGAGCGTCGTTTCGACCGCGGTGGTCCGCGTCTCGTCGTCGATTCGATGTTCCGGCACGTCGCGATCTCCGTGGGCTGCGGGGCGGCGTCAAACTGATGCCGCGCGGTTCTCGAGCGCTCAGTGATAAGCGGCTTGCCCGCCGTAATCAAGCCGACGCCCCGCCGTCGCGACCGTTCGCAGGCGCTCGCGGGCCAACCACGCGCGGCCGGGTTCGATGCTTGACCTTGCGCGACAAATCGCCGAATATCAATCGACTTCCCCACGATCGACATCCCAAATGAGCAGCCTGCGTCCGCCGCCGGCGCAAGCGACCTCTCGACCGACAAGGGCATCCGCATGTTTATTCATCGCCGCAACGTCCTGAAGTCGCTCGGGTTGTTTGCGATGGAGGCGTCCACCTCGCGGGTTTACGGAGCGCAGAAGAAGAATCGCACCGCATCGCGAGCAGAGACTTACAAGAAGCTGGTCCCGCTCATGCAGGAGACCCCGGGCTTCACCACGCTGCGGCCGAGTGCCGACTCGAGGCTCATTTTCGTCAGCAGTTCGGGCGGCGACGACAGTTACGCGGGCACCTCGCCGCAACAGCCGTTGCGATCAATCGCGAAAGCGATGACGTTCCTCAGGCACGGCTATCCCGACTGGCTCCTGCTGAAGAAGGGAGACGTCTGGGACGAAGGGTTCGGGCAGGTGAAGACCGGCGGCAGATCCGCGACCGAACCGCTGGTGTTCGCGAGCTACGGGACATCGAAAAAGCGGCCGCTGCTGCGCACCGGGTCTCAGAACGGGATCATTACCAACGGCGGCGGCGGCTCGCCGAAGCATGTCAGTTTCGTGGTTTTCTCCGGTCTCTCGTTCCTCTGCGACACGCGGGTGCCGCGATCGCCGCGGTTCAACCCGCTCCAGGAATTGCACGGCGTGCAGTGGCTGATCGGGACTGAGGGCCTGATGTTCGAGGACTGCGTGTTTCAAGGCTACGTCACCAACATCGCCCTCTCGGACTTCGCCTCGCTCGGCCTGCGTAATCTGAAGGTCAGGCGCTGTCAGTTGCTCGACGCCTACGCGACCCGAGGCACCCACTCGCAAGGGATCTGGGCCAATGCCGTCGAGAACATACTCTACGAGGACACTCTGCTCGACCACAACGGCTGGAGCGAGCAACTCGGCAACGCCGACTACGCCGTCGCAACCATCTATAACCACAACATTTACCTCAACTACAACACCAAGAACGTTACAATCAACAACTGCGTCATCGCGCGCGGAGCGAGTCACGGAGCCCAGATGCGCAGCGGGGGCCACTGCGAGAACAACTTGTTCTTTCGCAACTCGATCAGCCTCATGATCGGCCCGGGTACCGACCCGAAAGAGAAGGGACCGAACGGGCTTTGGGCACGGGTCGTTCGCAACGTCTTCCTTGAAGGCAAGGACATCACCTTGCCGAAAGAGCCGCGCGGCATGGGCCTCGACGACAACTCGGCGAAGACTCTCGACGTCGAGTACAACATCTTTGCTCACGTCGCTCGCGAGAGCCCCAAAGTCAACCAGTTCGCGATGAGGATCATCTATCCCCAGGCCGCGAGCACGGTCAAAAACAACATCATCTACGACTGGAAGGACCCCAATCCGACCCCGCCGGCTCGCTGGGTCGACCCGGAGCGGAGCCTTGCGTCGTATAACGCGACGCTGGGCAGACCGGCCGACGCGAACGACTTCTTAATGCGTGCCCGATCGCTGTCGAGGGACGACTGGCGGCCCGAATACACCGCGCCCGCGGTCAACGACTACATCCGCGCCGGCTTCAAGTTGAAGCGAGGTTGAGGCGTCTCGCCACCGAACAAAGCCCGCTCCGACATCGCGCCGGGCTTGCGCGCACGGCTGCGCGCACAACGACCTGTACAAACACCAGTGTCGTCGACGTAAGTCCTTGCCCGACTTATTCAAAGTCGCGATTCGCTTCGTTTCGTCAAAACACCGCCCGGCGCACGACGACGCCGTCGTCCGGGCGTCCGCGCGCGCGGAGCGTGGGACGACCGCGTTCGCAGGTCGACCTCAAACCCTTTCGTTAAGTCTATGGCCAGATTGACTTTAACCTCGATTGGCTTCGTTTTGTCAGGAGCCCGCTCGGCGCATGCGCCGCCGTTCCGATCAGTCGGCCTGGTTTTGCCAACTGGTTGGTAGAAATCGACCAGGTTCGGACGCCCGCGCGGGGGCGTCGGTGCGCGATCCGAGGGGTGTGTGACCGGGGTCAATCGACGCCGCAACGGGTGAGCGCGAGGAGTGCGAAACCAGTACCTGCATGCGTGATGTAATGCGCGCCGTCGGTACTGAGCGAGCGCGTGAACCAGCGGCCCGAGGCGCGTTGGTGGGTCTTGAGCCAGCCGATGCCGCGGGCGATCGGCTCGGCGTCGGCGGGGGTGCCCGACTCGCGGAGCATGTAGAGGACGAAGCCTGTGCCGTAACCGTCGGAGGGGGCGTTGGGGTCGTTCGGCGAGCCGTCGCGACGATGCCAGCCGCCGAGCGAGGGGAGACTCCAGCCGCCGTCGGCATGTTGGAGCGCGAGCAGGTCGCGGCTGGTCCGCGACTTCGTCTCGGCGTCCATCAGGCCGTCGAGTCGGGTTGAAGCCCACATCAGCAGTGCTCGATGGTGGAGGTCGGGCGGCGGGGTGGCGCGTAGATAGCCGCGCAGCTTTTCGATGCCGGGGCGAGCCGACGCCGCACTTTTATAGTCGCCGGGCGCGTGTCCGACGGCGACCGCCGCGAGCACGGCCCCGTAATAGTCGTCGTGCTCGAAGGGGGGCCAGTCGCACTTGAGCCAGGTCCAGCCGCCGTCCGCGCGTTGCGACGTCCACATGCGGTCGAGGGCGGCGCGGGTCAACGGGTGCAGCGTCCCCGTGGTCGAGGCGTCGTGGAGCGCCAGGGCCGCGGCGGTCGCGACCACCTCGGCGTCCCAACGCGGTTTCGCGTTCTTCTCGGGCTTATCCCAGCCGGCGACGCGCCGCTCGAAAAACGAGCGAATCTCAGCCTGCTCGGGCCCGTCGACGTTCTTCACCGCGGGACGGCTCATCATGTAGGCGTAATTCGTATGACAGGTGCCGCACTTGCGTTCGCGGGTCCAATTGACGGCGACCTGGTCGAGAAAGCGAGCGCCGCGGGCGATCGAGAAGTGATCGGCGTAGGGCTCGTCGGGCGCGTTCGCCGCGGGTTTTTCGGACTTGGGGGCTGAGGGCCGAGTGGTCGCGGCGGCCTGGGAGGCGGGCGTGTCGTCGCCGCGCGCGAACGAGGACGCGGCGAGGGCGAGCAGAGCGAGCGTCGCGGAGGTTCGGCACATCGGGGAGGTCCCTCGCGGTTGTGGGGGATGCGCGCACGGCTTGAGTGTAGTTGGACGTCGGCGGGGACGAGCCGGCGAACCCGCGCCGGGGCCGGCCGCGCGATCACCCGCGAGGCGATTGTAGCAATGCGGAGGCGTCGCGTCGCGGGTCAGGCGTGTTCCATTTGCGCTTGCCGTTCGGCCATCGCGCGGAGCCGAGTGATCGCGGCGTGGAGGCGGGACTTGACGGTCCCGAGCGGCACGCCCAGCCGGCCGGTGATTTCGGCATAGGAGAGATCTTCGTCGTAGGCCAGAACCAGTGTTTGCCGCATCGGCTCGGGGAGTTGGGCGACGCAGTCGCGGACCCAGCGTCGCAGTTCGCGCTCATGCGCCTGTTCGAGGGGGCCGGGTCGGTCGTCGGCCAAAACATCGAGCAGCGAGACGAAATTCGTGCCGTCGTCGGAGGCGAACGGCTCGTCCAGGCCGCGCGTCGCGTTCGGCTTGGAGCGTCGCAGCGCGTCGACCGCGCAGTGGACCGCGACCGCGTACAGCCAGGGGCGAACGGGCCAGCCGTCCTGATAGAGTCGGCACTTCGCGTAGACGCGCAGAAAGGTGTCTTGCAGGACGTCCTCGGCGAGTGCGGGGTCGCCCAAATAGCGAGCGAGATAGCGACCGAGCCTGCCCGCGTAGCGACGAAAGAGTTCGTTGAAATCGTCGGGGCCGCGGAGGTCTCGATAGCGTTCGAGCAGGACCTCGTCGGACGTGGCGGCGTCGGGCTGCGACGGCTCGCGGGTCGGCGATCGAAGCGCCGGTGAGTGATGACGGAGCTTGGCGATCGATTCGCGGGCCGGCCGTCGCGGCGACGAACTTCTTGGCCGCCGATCGCGCCGGGACGGCGAGGCCGGGTTACTGGTCGCGGGCATGGATCCACCTCCCGGGGGGTCCAAGGGCGGACAGCCCTAGACCCGAGTGGGGGCGCGGCAGCCTTTACCGCGAAACACCGAGAGCGGGAGGCGACTTCTGATCCGACTTTGGAAAATCGGAAGAAAGGAGAACGCGCCCCGCCGTCGCACCAAACCTAATCCGGGGCTGCCGTAGCCGAAGGGCGGGACCCGTCGGGAGTCCCGTCCTTGCGACTGTAGACGAGCGGTTGACGGCGGTCAAGCAGGCACCGAGGGGCCTCGTCGGCAGCGGAGAGGAGTAGGCGCGCCGCAGGCGCACGGCGCGACCGAGATCTCGAGGCGCGCGGCGCGCCTTCGAGCGTTCTCGGCCGCCGCACAGGCTGCGCATCAGGTGCGTCGACGTTGCGTCGACGCTGCGCGAGGCGGTTCGGTCAGGGAGTCGACTTGTCGCGGACGATCTTGTGACATTGGACGCAACTGATGGTCAATTGCGTGTAACCGATGGTGACGCCGTCGAGATTCTTCTCGCGGGCGGCATGCACGATGGCGTCGTTGGCGTTGTCGAAGGCATGGACCTGGGCTTTGTATCCAGGACGGTCGGCGCGGACCCAACTCTCCAAATAGCCCATCGCCTGCATGCCCAAGGCGTGTTTTTCGATCATCTCGAAGTCGCCGCGGGTCATCCCTTCGAGGATCTTCTGCGAGGCGACCAGTTTGTGACTCATCCAAAGGCTCGACTTCTTGTGAGCCTCGTCGGACTTGTTGCCTTGGGGGTCGGGACGTCGCGCCCACGCGAGCCGCGCCCCCGCGGCGACGACGGCAATCATCAAGGCCGCGGCAAACAGCGGGATCCAACGGTTCTTCATCCGAGAATTCCTCTCTCAAACGAGTCGCAAACCAAGGCGATCGTCCCGACGCTCGGGACGCGTGCATCGAAGGGGGCCGGCGTTTTCAACGCGGGCTTTCCTGATCGTTGTGATCGACGGAGTCGCCGGTCTCGACGGAGCGATCGCGCACCGGCGCGGCCTCCGAGCGCGGGTGACGGAGGAACCACTCCGCGGCGAGGCGGGCGACTTCCTCCAACGCGCCGGGCTCGGAGAACAGGTGCGTCGCGCCGGGGACGATGACGAGTTCGCTCGGGCAGCGCAAGAACTCGCGCGCCTGGCGATTCAGCTCGATGACTTCTTCGTCGAGGCCGCCGACGATCAGCAGGGTAGGGGCCTGAACGTAGGATAGTTCGCCGCGGGCAAGGTCGGGCCGGCCGCCGCGCGAGACGACCGAGTCGACCAGTTCCGGCCGTCGCGCCGCCGCGACGAGCGCGGCCCCCGCGCCGGTGCTCGCGCCGAAGTAACAGAGACGGAGGTCGCGCGTGGCCGGCTCACGGCTCAGCCAGGCCGCGGCGGCGAGCAGACGCGACGCCAGCAGCGGGATGTCGAACACCTTGATGCGATCTTGCGCCTCGACCTCGGTCAACAGGTCGATGAGCAGCGTGCCCAACCGCGCGCGGCGGAGCGACTCCGCGACGTACTGGTTGCGCGGACTGAAGCGTCCGCTGCCGCTGCCGTGCGCGAAGACGACGACGCTCGCTGCGCCTGCGGGCAATCCCAGGGTGCCGCTCAGATGTCCCCCGAAGATCGGGACCTGGACCTCGCGTTCGACGCATTCCTCGGCGATTTCCGGCCTCACGTGACGCTCTCCCTTCCTCGATGTCAGACTTGGATGCTCGATGCGATCGTCCGCGCGGAGACTCGACGTCGTTCAGACTCCGGACGGAAACGTATCGGGAACTTCGCCGGCCCGCCACTCCGCGTTGCGTTCGAGCGGGTCGTAGTCATCGTCGTCGTTCTGACGCGAGGGCGTTTCGCGGATGCCGTCGAAGTCGTCGCGCTCGGTGCCGTTTTCCCAGTCCTCGCGCCCGGTGGTGCCGAACTCCGCGGCGCTCACCTCGGGCAGCGATTCACCCTCGCCGCCCTCGCCGACGCCTTCGCCCGC
>JAJYDB010000249.1 GCA_021777845.1 Planctomycetota bacterium | reverse complement strand
CAACGAAGGGTCGTACCACCTGGGCGGCAGCGTGGCGCACGCGGCGTCCGATTTCGCCGGGCGGATGATCGCCGCGGCGACCCTCGAAGGCGAACTGGCGCTGCTCAATCGCGCGGGCAACATCCTCTGGCGCGACAACCTGCCTCGGCCGGCAAAGGCGCTCGAAACCGACCCGCTCGGCCGTTACTTGATCATCGGCACGGCCGGCGGCGAAGTGACGCGGATCAACCTGTTCGGCGGGCCCCGCGCGGAGTTCGACATCGACCACCGGGGCGTCGACCCAAGCCGCATCGCGCCGGTCGAACCACGGCGTTCGCGAGCGAACGGGCAAACGTCGCGGTCTGGGTCGGTCGGAGAATCCGCGGAGGATGCGTTGGTTTTGACGCCTGCCGGCCGCGCCGGCTCGACGCCGAGGAGCGTCCGGAAGCCCGCCTGGTCGATACCCTTCGCGACGACCGACGACGAGGCCGAGACGACAATTTTAGGCGTACTTGACGATCCGCCGCGCGTTGCGCTGGTCTCGCGTCGGAACCAACTGCGGGTCTTTCAGACGGACGGCGTCGAGCTTGGCGCCGCGCCGGAGATGATCGGCGTCGGACGCGTCGTGCGGACCGCTCCGGGCTGGATCGCGACCGCGACCGACCGCATGATCGTGATCTGCGACGTTCGCCGCAGCGCAGCCCAGCGTCTCGACTTAAGTCTTGTTGAGCTGACGCATTTCGCGATCCGCCCGGACACGTTTGGGCTGTTCCTGGTGCAGGAGCGCGACCGCATCAGCCGGACGACGGCCACCGGGCGGGTCATCTGGAAATCCGAGCTCCGCGACGCGGTCGAGGAGATCGCGATCGGCCCCGAAGGCCATTGCGCCTACACCGACCAGGAGGGCCGTCTGGTCGCGCTCGACCCCGCGGGCGCGGAGTGCGGCGGGTATCGCGAGCCCGGCGGCGAGCCGCTGCTGCTCATTGACGCGCCCGAGAGCGCGCCCCGAGGCGTCGCCTGGGTGACGCTCGCGCGTCGGGCGCAAGTCCTTTGCGGGCATAATCTTCAGGGAAAGCCTCTGTGGCGCGCGACGTTGCCGTGGGAAGGCTGGCGGCTCGAGCGGGCCGGACCCTGGGCACTGGCGAATGCTGCGGACGGACGGGCGGTTGCGTGCGACGGCACCGGCCGGATTCAGCACCGCGACGACCGCATCGGACAACCCGAGGCGCTGAACGACCCGTTCGGCATCGATGCCCAGGACAACCCATGGCGGATCACGCGGCAGGGGATGCACCTGCTGTGCACCGACTTCGAGGGTCGAGTCCGCTGGCGCGCCGTCGTCGAAGGCGCCATCGGCCCGCTCGCGGTCGGCCGCATCGGAGTCGCGGCGGTCCTGGGGCGCTCGCTCGCTTTTTTCCCCGAAGTCACGCCTGATATTGTGCCTACACTCTGATCTCTGGATTTTGGCGACGATTTCGACTACGTTTGCGACCCGAGTGCATTTCAACTCGCGCCGACGAATTCGCGCCGTCGGACCTATCCGTTGTCGCCGACCCGCGTACAACATCTTTACGGGACGCGATGGAGCAATCTCGGTCGAGTCGTCTGTCGAATGTTTCCCAAAGGCAGCATCCTTAGACCACGACACGGCAACGCAACTTGCGAAATTGCGCGGGTTGATCTATGATCACGTCCCAGCCGTGCGGCAATTCCGTAGCAATAATGGAAGACGACAATCAAAGGATGAAGAGCCCGAGTGATTCGGGCGCGCCGCGGGTTCACGAATCGTCCGACGTTGCATTGAGCCGACGAGGGCCGTGCGGGCGCCGGCGAGGTTAAGGGGAACTACACCATAATGTGTCAGGCCGGCCCTTATCCTCGGCAGCGCGCTCCCCACTCGCACGCCAAGGTTTTGAGCGTACACGAGAGCGGCGAGGCGGAAGCGCTGCGACATAAATGGATCGAAAGCGAGAAAGCGGGACGCGACCTCGGCGAAACCGCGATTCGAACCTGGGTCCGCGAACATTGGAACGGCTTCCTTCGTGCTCGATGGCTTGAGCACCTGCAAGGACGAGCGTTCTGGATCGAACTCGATCACGACGACTTCGGACTGTTGCAGCGTGCGTTTCAGGACTCGGCCATCATCGACGAGATTCTGTACCGGCTGAAGCACGGTCAAGAAAACCTCGACGTGATCAATTGGGCGCTCGACTCCCGGTTGCCGCTCGAAGAGGTGTATGACATCCTCGAGTCGCTCGACATTAATAGCAGGCGGATCGAGTGCGCCTTCGCGGCGAGGTTGTCGCACTCGCAGGCGGGTTGACGAGCACCGCGCCGCTCCTTCCTCGCGCCGACGCCGAGATTCGGGCCGCGGATTCTCCCCGCGGTTGCATTGAAGAACATCTGATCCAGCCCATCCTCTTGACTGACGCACGATCCGCCCTGCACACTTATCATTGTGCGCAGGAACCAACTCGGTCGGCTGCCGGTCGATGCGTCGAAGCACGTCCAGGATGAGGTTGCCCGTTTATGAAACGATTCGCGCTGGCGGCGTTGGCGGTGATTTTATTTACCTCGTCGGGGTTGGGGGCTGAGCCCGCGCCGCGGATTAAAGGTCTTTTTCTCGGCGACCCCGCGCCGAGCCACCACCACAGCGCCGACCGCGCCGCGCAGCTCATTCCGGTGATGGCCGCGCGCGGCATCGACCTTGTTTTCACCGAGCGCGTCTCCGACCTCAACGCCGAGAATCTGTCGAAGTACGACGTTCTGGTGCTGTACGCGAACACCGAGCGAATCTCCCCGAGCGAAGAGAAGGCTCTGTTCGACTTTGTCGCGAGCGGCAAGGGGTTTGTCCCGCTGCATTGCGCCTCGTATTGCTTCCTCAATTCGGCGGCGTGCACGGCCTTGATCGGGGCGCGGTTCCAGCGGCACGGAACGGGGGAGTTCGAGACGATCGTCGTCGCGCCCGATCATCCGATTATGAAGGGGTTTCACCCGTTCTCGACCTGGGATGAGACCTATGTGCACACGATGCACAACCCGAAGGACCGAATCGTTTTGCAGGAGCGCGCGGAGGGCTCGGGCCGCGAGCCGTGGACCTGGGTGCGCACGCACGGCAAGGGACGCGTTTTTTATACGGCGTACGGTCACGACGTGCGGACGTGGCAGCAGCCGGGATTCCAAGATCTGGTCGAGCGTGGAATTCGATGGGCGTCGGGGATCGGGCCGGTGTTCGATAGCCGGCCGTCGACCCCGGGCGGAGGCAAGCCGTTCACGTTTCAACCCGCTCAGGTGCCGATGTACGTGCCTAAGGCGGCGTGGGGTACGAACGCGGATCCCGTGAAGCGGATGCAGAATCCGCTCGAGCCCGCGGAGTCGATGAAGCACGTGGCCGTACCACGCGGCTTCCACCTCGAGTTGTTCACCGCGGAGCCTGAGGTCGCGAAGCCGATTGCGCTCGCCTGGGATCACCGGGGCCGCCTGTGGGTCGCCGAGACGTTTGATTATCCGAACGAGCGCAAGCCCGCGGGCGAGGGTCGCGACCGGATCAAGATTTGCGAGGACACCGACGGCGACGGCCGCGCCGACAAATTCACGATTTTCGCGGAGAAGCTCAGTATTCCGACGAGCATCGCGTTCGCGAACGGCGGCGTCGTGGTGCATCAGCTTCCCGACACGCTCTTCTTCAAGGACACCGACGGCGACGACAAAGCCGACGAGCGCCGCGTCCTGCTGCACGGCTGGGGCACCGGCGATACGCACGCGGGTCCGAGCAACCTTCGTTACGGCCTCGACAACCAGCTTTACGGGATGGTCGGCTATTCGAGCTTCAACGGCGTCGTCGGCGGCAAGCCGGTCGCGTTCCAGCAGGGTTTTTATCGCTTCAAGCCCGACGGAAGCACGCTCGAATACCTGCGCGCGACGAACAACAACTCGTGGGGCGTCGGCTTCTCCGAGGAAGGGATTCTCTTCGGCTCGACGGCGAACGGCGTGCCGAGCGTTTACATGCCGATCGCGAACAAGTATTACGAAGACGTGCGCGGATGGTCGCCGACGGTTTTGCGGTCGATCGCCGAGTCGTTCGAGATGTATCCGATCACCGAGAAGGTGCGGCAGGTCGACCATTTCGGCGGCTTCACGGCCGCGGCCGGGCATGCTTTGTACACGGCCCGCAGCTATCCGCCGTACTATTGGAACAGCACCGCGTTCGTGACCGAGCCGACGGGGCACCTGGCGTCGACGTTCACGCTCGAGCGCGTCGGGGCCGACTTCAAAGCCTGGTACGGCTGGAACATCGCCGCGGGGAACGACGAATGGTTCGCGCCGATCGCGGCCGAGGTCGGTCCCGACGGACAGGTGTGGATCATCGATTGGTACAACTTCATCGTGCAGCACAACCCGACGCCGCGCGGGTTCAAAACCGGCAAGGGCAACGCCTACGAGACGCCGCTCCGCGATAAGCGTCACGGCCGGATTTACCGCGTGGTTTATGACGGCGCGAAGCCCTATCAGCCGATCAAGCTCGATCCCTCGGACGCGACGCGGCTGGTCGAGACGCTCAAGAACGACAACATGTTTTGGAGGCTGACGGCGCAGCGGCTGCTGGTCGAGCGCGGAAAGGCCGACGTCGCGCCGGCGTTGGTCGCGATGGTCGGAGACAAGACGGTCGACGGATTGGGTCTGAACGCGGGCGCGACGCACGCGCTCTGGACGTTGCACGGGCTCGGACAACTCGACGGCTCGAATCAAGAGGCGCTCGCGGCGGCGACGGCGGCGCTCGGTCATCCCGCGGCGGGGGTGCGTCGGAACGCGGCGCAGGTGTTGCCGCGCGACCAGAATCTCGCGGGCCGGGTGGTCGATGCCGGCCTGCTGCGCGACCCCGACGCGCAGGTGAAGCTCGCCGCGCTGCTGACTTTGGCCGACGCCCCGCCCGACGCGAACGCCGCCGAGGCGATTGTGGAGGAGCTGTCGCGCGGCTCGTTCGACAACGACCGGTGGCTCGCCGACGCGGCGATCGCCGCCGCCGCCAAACACGACGTCGCGTTTCTGCGGGCGCTCGCGAGCAAGCAATTCCCGCGACCGCTCAATCCTCTGATCGGGAAGACGGCGGCGCGCGTCGCCGAGCATTTCGCGCGCGGCAAGCCCGTGGACGCGATCGGCGGCGTGCTGAAGACGCTGCCGAAGGCGGACGAGGCGGTCGCGCAATCGATCATCGAAGGGCTGTCCTCGGGCTGGCCCCGCGACGCCGCCGCGCATCTCGACGCCGAGGCCGACGCCGCGCTCGCGACCTTGTGCGAAAAGCTGCCCGCGGAGTCGCAGGCGCGGCTCGTCGAGCTGGGCGCGCGGCTCGGCTCGAAGGCTCTCAACGAGCGGATCGCGGCGATTGCGAAGTCGCTGCTCGCAACCGTTCAAGATGACGACAGGCTCGATGCGGCGCGGGTTGCGGCCGCGCATCGGATCATCGCGCTTGACCCGTCCGGAGACGCGATGCCGAAGGCGTTGCTCGCGTTGGTCACGCCGCGGTCGAGCCCCGCGCTCGCGACCGGTCTGATCGACGCCGTCGCCGCGAGCCGGTCGCCCGTCGCGGGCCGATTGGTCGCCGACTCGATCCCGAGCTGGACCCCGACCGCCCGCGCCGAGGCGTTCCGGGCCTTGATCGCGCGTTCCGACTGGACGGGCATTTTGATGCAGGCGTTCGAGGAGGGCAAGCTGCGCGCGAGCGACCTCACGCTCGACCAGCAGCAAGCGCTCGCGGCGCATCGCAATCAGAACGTCGCGGCGCGGGCGCGGAAGCTGCTTGCTCAAGGCGGCGGCTTGCCCGACGCCGATCGTCAAAAGGTGATCGACAGCCTGCTGCCGATTGTGACCAAAGGCGGCGACCCCGCGCGCGGCAAGCTCGTCTTCACCCAGCAGTGCGCGAAGTGCCACACGCACGCCGGAGCCGCCGCGACCGGTCGAGTCGGACCCGAACTGACGGGCATGGCCGCGCATCCGCGCGAAGAGTTGATCGTCCACATTTTGGACCCGAGCCGAAGCGTCGAGGGCAACTTCATCCAATACGCCGTCGCGACCACCGACGGCCGCACGCTTACCGGGCTGCTCGCCTCCGAGACCCGCACGTCGATCGAGCTGCTCGACGCCGAAGGCAAGTCGCAGATCTTGCAACGGTCGGACATCGAGGAAATCAAAACCACCCGCAAGTCGCTGATGCCCGAGGGGTTTGAAAAGCAAGTGCCGCCCGCGTCGCTCGCCGATCTGCTGGCGTTTTTGACGCAACGCGGCAAGTACACGCCGCTCGACCTCTCGAAGGTCGCGACCGTGGTCAGCACCGAGGGCATGTTCTACGGGACCGAGTCGCAGGTGGAGCGCTTGATCTTCGAGGATTGGAATCCGAAGACCTTCGACGGCGTGCCGTTCCAACTCGTCAACCCGCGCGGCACGCGCGTGCGCAACGCGATCATGCTCAACAGCCCCAACGGCGAGATTCCGCCGCGGATGCCGAAGTCGCTGACGCTGCCCTGCCATGCGTCGGCGCGGGCGATTCACTTCCTGAGCGGCGTTTCGGGCTGGGGTTACAACGGCGGCGAGGCGGACAAGTCCGTCAGCATGATCGTGCGTCTGCATTACGCCGACGGCAAGGTTGAGGACCACAAGCTGCTGAACGGCGTGCACTTCGCGGATTACATTCGACCGATCGACGTGCCCGCGTCGAAGCTCGCTTACCGGCTTCGCGGCCGTCAACTGCGTTATTTCGCCGTCGTGCCCGACCGCAAGGCGGTCATCGAGACGATTGATCTTGTGAAAGGCGACGACCTGACCGCGCCGGTGGTGATGGCGGTCACGGTCGAGAATAACGAGTGATCCGCGTTCGACCCGGATCAATCGCGGCGGACACTCGACGTCGATGGGGAAGCCTCGTGCTCACGGTTGTGAGCACGAGGTTGTTCGGCGAGCCCGAGACTGGGTCGACGACGAAGTTCAACGGACGCCTCAAGCCATGTTGACCATGGCCGAGGTCTTGCGGCTGTAATAACGTCGGAACCGCTCGTCGGCGTCGTACTATTGACAGCG
>JAJYDB010000248.1 GCA_021777845.1 Planctomycetota bacterium | reverse complement strand
GATTCACACGCTGCTCGTGCTCGCGCTCGGCGCGCTCGCCGTCGGCTACACGCTCGCCGGCTTCATCCAGTTCTTTACCGAGGGCGAAATCCAACGTCTTCTGGGACACCAACGCATGCGACGACATATCGAGACTTTGCGTAATCACATTATCGTCGCCGGTTTTGGTCGCGTCGGCGGGCTGGTCTGCGACGAACTTGCCGAGTCCGGCCTCGAGTTCGTCGTGATCGAGCTCGCGAACGATCGCGTCGCGGAGCTTGCGCGTCGCGACATCCTTTATATCCAGGGCGACGCCACCGACGAGGACGTCCTGCGGACCGCGGGCGTCGACCACGCGAAGGTCCTTGTCTCGGTGATGCCGTCCGACGCCGACAACGTCTTCATCACGCTGACGGCGCGACAGCTCGCCCCCAAGCTCACGATCATCTCCCGCTCCGAGCTGCACTCAACCTCGAAGAAGCTCCGCCAGGCGGGGGCGAATCATATCGTTTCGCCCGCGGTGATCGGGGCGCACCGGATCGTCTCGCTGCTCACGAATCCCTCCGTCGTCGAATTCGCCGAACTCGTCACGCACAAAATCAGCCTCGCGATCGAGATGGACGAATTCCCCGTCAGCGAGGGCGACGGCCTCCACGGTCGCGGCATCCGCGAGGCCGACGTCTCGCGCAGAACCGGCGTGATCATCGTCGCGCTCAAACGCCGCGACGGCCGCGTTGAATTCCCGGCCCCCATCGACGCCAAACTTGAGGTCGGCGACACCGTCGTCCTGCTCGGCCGCCGCGAGAATCTCGTCGCCTTTCAACGCGAGTTCACGCACGGCGATCCAACCTGAGCCGACTCGATCCCGGCGCGCGTACGCGGCGACCACCCGCCGCCGCCCCATTCCCCGCGCGACTCCGTTGTGATTAAAAAGGGGATGAACATCGCGACGTCCGCGCCGCGACGCCCTCCTCCCAACCAAAGTTCGACGCAACCGCAACCGTTACGAACAGCGAGGCACGCCCACGATGAACCCCACCAGCCGACGCTCCTTCCTACGTTCGACCGCCGCCGCCGCAAGCGCCGCGCTCTCCGCGCAAGTCGCCCGCGCGATCCCGCCGATCGGCCGCACCCGCCCCAGCCACCTCAAACTTAGCCTTGCCGCGTACTCGTTCCGACAATTCTTGACCGGCCCGAACCCCAAGCTCGACCTCTTCAAATTCGTCGACCTCGCCGCCGACTACGCGCTCGACGGCGTCGAACTGACCTCGTATTACTTCCCGACGAACGCCGATTCCGACTACTTCCACCGCCTCAAGCAGCACGCGTTCAAGCTCGGGCTCGACGTCTCGGGAACCTCGGTCGGCAACAACTTCTGCCTGCCCCCGGGACCGAAACGCGACGAGCAGCTCGCCCTCGTCCGCACCTGGGTCGATCACGCCGCCGAACTTGACGCACCCGTCATCCGGATTTTCGCCGGCCACCTCGCGAAAGGTCAGAGCGAAGCCGACGGCGTCGCGCTCGCGATCGAAGGCATCAAGGCCTCGCTGCCGTACGCCGAGCACAAAGGCGTTGCGCTCGCGCTCGAGAATCACGGCGGGATCACTTCAACCCCCGCTCAAATCCTCAAGCTCGTCGAGGCGATCGACGCGCCCAATTTTGGAGTCAACCTCGATACCGGCAACTTCCACGGCGTCGACCCTTACGCCGACCTCGCGCTGCTCGCCCCCTATGCGATCAACGTTCAGGTCAAAACCGAGATCACGCCGAAGGGGGGTCGCAAACACAACGCCGACCTCGCCCGCGAAATCAAGGTTCTCCGCGACGCTCACTACGCCGGCTATGTCGTCCTCGAATACGAGGCCGCCGAAGACCCCTTCAGCGCCGTCCCGGGCATCCTAAAAGAGATGCGCGGCTTGCTCTCGTGAGATTGCGGATTGCGGCTCGTTACAACTTCGGATCCGACTCGTCGGGACGGCCCGGCGTGCTTATTTGATTGTCCGCCGATCGTCGCGGGCGAACGGTTCGAGCCGCTCGATCAGCCGTTTCGACGCCTCGCGCGCGGTCGCGTTCGGGGCGGTTCGCTCCGCGGCGCGCGCGGACTCGAGCGCCGACGTCGCGTGGCCGTCCTCGCATTCGAGCAACGACAGCACGTAATGCTCCTCGAAGAGCGAGGGGTCGCGCGCGATCGCGTCGTGATAGAGCTCACGCGCGCGGTCGTAATCCGCCCCGACGAACTCCGCGAGCGCTTCGCGCGCAAATCGCAGCGGCTCGTAGACAGCCTTCGCCGCGGGCTCGATCTTCGCATCGTGCCAGATCGCCCGCGCGCGCTCCGGGCGTCCCAAATGCAGCTCGAGCAGCGCGAGCCGGTCCGCGACGCGCCACGGCCTGGCCTCGGCGGGATAGGCTTCGGCGAGCACCTCCGCCGCTGACGCGACGCGTCCCGCGTCCAACAAGGCCGTCACCGCGACCTCGAGCTCGCTCAAATTCGACCACGCCTTCCCCCGTGCCGGCTCCTGGTCGGCCGTCCCCTTGAGCGTCGCCCGCAGCGACCGCGCCTGCGCTCGGAGCGACGCCAGCAACGACGTCTGCGTCTTGTTCTTCGGGCTGAGGTCTGCCAAGCGCTCCAAGACCGGCAGCAGTTCGGCGTCCATCCCGCGGCTCCGGTACTGTTCCGCGAGCATGAACAATAGCGTGAAATCGTCTGGATTTCGCTCGATCGCCCGCCGCGTCGCGTAGGTCGCCCGCAAGGTCGCGAGGTCGAGCAACGGGTCGAACGGCCGCCGGTATCGGCCCGACGCTTCCGGCCCGGCGCGACCCGTTAAATTGACCAAATGGGCGAACATTTTCCACGCTTCGGCCGCTTCGGTCGTCGACACGAACGCACGTCGCGCGTGATCCATCGCCTCCCAAATGATCGGCGCCGCCAGGTCGTCGCGACGTCTCGCCGATAATCCCGACGCCACGTTCCGACCGCCTCGCGCCGCCGTAGCCGCGTCCGCGAGCGAGAGCGATTCGAGATCCCCCCCGCGCGCGAAGTGCGCCGCCCCGAAAACCACTTCATCCCGCTCGACGACCTCGCGATACGACTGATGCACATAAACGCCCGCGAGCTCGTCCCAATAGACGCAACGCCAGTCGCCGCTCGCGAGCAGCGTCGCCTCGACCGATGAGCTGTATTGATGGTCGGCTACGACGATCGGCAGCCCAATCGAAGCCAGTTCGCCGCGCCACTCGGGCCGGTCGCTCACGAGCAGCCGCTCAAGATCGTGATACCGCGTGTAGGAACGCTCGCCGACGACCTCGAGCCGCGCGTCGATGAACACCTTTCTTTCAGGACCAAACATATATTCATACAGAGGCGGAATCCCAAGGTGAAAACCGATCATCCTCGGCGGCATCTCCGGCCGGCCCGCGAACGCCGCCGCGCGGTGCGGGAACCAGTGCGGCTCCTCGCCGAGGCCGATCGTTCGCCCTTCGCCCGTCGCCGCGTAGAACCAGCCCCCCGCCACCCAAACGAACACCGCGACGACCGTCGCCAAACTCAATCCTCGACAACGCAGCGCGCCGGCAATCGTCCCCGCGCGACCGAGCGCCCCCTGTCGCGCGACGATCGCCGCCGCCCAATCGCCGAAGTTCCACGCGGTGATCGCCCCCACCACCGCCGCGAATTGATGGCTGTTTCGCGTTGCCCGAAAACTTAACGCCGTCAGCGCCAAATAAAGAAAAAGCCGAAAGAACGACAGCTCCCAGACGACCCGGCCGCTCTCCGTCGCTTTTGCGCGAGTCGGCTTCGTTTTGCTCGAGGCCTGCGGCTTCGCCGCCCGCCCGCCCTGTTTTTCGCGACCCTTCGAGCGTGTTTTCCGATCCGCAACGACCGTCGCGGGCAGCCGCGCAACGTCGACGACGCGGGTCCACGCCAACCATACGATCGGGATCACGAAGCTCGCCGCACCAAGCGCCGCCGTCAGCAAATGCAGCCGCAGCGGCAAGTTGTCGAGCCCCGTCGACGCGATAAAGCTTGGCACCGACTGCAACTCGGCGATCGTCTCCGCGAAGATCGGGTTGCTCATCGTCGCAAGCAGCTCGAACGGATAAAGCGCGCCGCGGATCCCGTACGGATTCACGAAACAGACCAATCCCGAGAGCGCGGCCGCGCCGCCCACCATCAACCACCAACGCCGGCGTTCAGGCGTTAGCGAGCCTTTGCGGAAGATTGCCTCGAACAGCGCACACGCCCAGAAAATCAGACCGAACACGAACAGCCCGTGCGAGTTCACCCAGAACAATTGCACGACCGGCAAAATCAACGCCCGCGACGGATGCTCGTCGAGCCTCGACAGCACGGCGAGGTAGATTGCCATGTAAAGGAGAGACATCGTCTCGGGTCGAATGTACATCCGCCCGCCCAAGAGCAAGAGCGCCGGCAGCCACGCGAGCGCCCGCGCCCAGAGCGGCGCTTCCCGCAGTCGCGACCGCAACAGGAGCGCGATCGCAACCGTCGCGACCGCGCATTTCGCCACGTTCAGCAACGGGACACCGCCGTGCTCGTAGCCGTGACTGATCAGAACCTGAAAGATCCAATGCAGGTCGATCCACGGACGATTCGGGATCGCGTACGTGAACAAGTCGACGCGCGGAACCGACCCGGTCGCGCGGATCAGGTCGCCGGCGCGCAGGTGCCACCAAAAGTCGGTGTCCTTGAGCGGGAAGACCCCCAGCAGGAAGACCAACGCAAGTAAAGCGAGTGCGATCGCGACGTCGAGCGTCCGCAAAGCGACGCCGGCTAGAAGTGGATCAACCTTCGCGTCGCGCGCAGGCGGTTTGATCGGAGGTTGAGTGCGATCAGAGGCGATCGGCTCAGCCGTTTGCGCGGCGACGGCGGGGGTCGCGGCGATCGCTGGCTGCTCGGGCGTGCTCGGCGTGCTCAAATCAACCTCCGGCTCGACTCTGACCGACTCGACGAGCGCAGTTTAACCGGCCGCGTCGCGGCGTGTCGACCAATCACGCGGAGGAGGTTATTGTTGAACATCCCGCCCGGCGCTGCTAGCTTCTAAGCGGCGTGCGGTGGGTCGCCCAAGGCAACCCGAGCGGACGCCGCGCTCAAATCACGCAACCAGAGGACCTCGCCATGCGATTAACGCTTCGATTCACCCGCTTCGCGTGCGCCGCCGCCGTCTTGGCAGCGTCCGCCGCGCAGTTCGCCGCCGCCGACGACCTCAAGGTCGGCGACAAGGCGCCCGACTTCAAACTCATCGGCTCCGACGGCAAAACCTACGCGCTCGCCGACTTCGCGGGCAAAAAAGCCGTCGTGCTCGCCTGGTTCCCCAAAGCCTTCACCGGGGGCTGCACCAAAGAGTGCAAAGCTTTTCGAGCTCAGGGCGACTCGCTCCGAACTTTCAACGTCGCCTACTTCACCGCGAGCGTCGACAAGGTCGAGGACAACACCAAGTTCGCCGCCTCGCTCGGCTGCGACTACCCGATTCTCAGCGACCCCGAGTCCGAGGTCGCGAAGGCCTACGGCGTCGTTCACGAGGGCCGCAAGGTCCCCGAACGCTGGACCTTTTACATCGACAAGGAAGGCGTGATCCGCAAAATCGACAAGAAGGTAAACACCGAACAGGCGGGGACCGACGCCGCGAGGTTTCTTAAGGAACTCGCGATCGCGGACTGACCCGACGTTCGGAGTGCCGCTCGCCGCGCGGACTCGTCGAGTCTGAACCAGTCCCGGACTCTTCGCGCCGTGCGGCCGCTGAATTCCATCGCGCCGCGTCAGACATCCACGTCCGACCTGATGCGAACGCGTTCTTGATGTTGCAGCTTCGCCCATCGAGCCTTGAGGTCTCCCAGAATCCGCCAGAAGAGCGTGCTGTGCATCCGTCCGGGGACGCGTTCGCAGGCGCGGGCGTGAAAGCTGTCCGGCTCGGTGTATTCGAGGTGGTGCGCCAGCTCGTGCAAAAAGGTGTCGAACAGCTCCTCAAGCGGCCGGCGGCCCAACTCGCGATCGTGCGCGTAGACTCGAATCAAACGTTCCGACTTGTAATAGCCGCCGAGCGTCCTCGACGTCGCCCGCGTGACGATTTCAAGCTCGTACTCGACAAGGCATGTGTAAATGCGGTCAAAACGGCCGCGAAAGAGATGCCCAAGCGCCGAGATCGGCGGCTCGAAGGCCGGCGGCGGCAGCGGGATCCACGTCGGCGGCGTGATGCTCGCGAAGCGCGGGTCGGGACGCGCGCCGGGCCGCTCGACGATCAGCTCGCCTCCCATTTTGCGGGCGCGCGCAGCAAGTGCGGCGAGGTCGAAGTCGCCGGGGTCGATCCGCTGCTTATAGCCGTTGGGATGGACAATCCAATAGCATTCGAAGTCGGGCATTGCGTTGCCCTTATGAGAATCCGTGTACCCGGCTCGCCGGGGCTCGTCGCGACCCTCTGTTCTCCGACGACGCGGGGTTGATCATTCACCCCCGCGCGGGCACGGTCGCGACGTTCGATCCATCCGGCGGACTCATCTTTGCCGCCCGCCAGTCTCCCGTAATCTAACAATCGGCGATCCGGCGTGCCAGAGTGAGTCTCGGCATGCAGCGAGCAGGTTCGAGCCGGAATCATCTCGACGCCGCTCAACTCGCGAGCAGGTCCGAGCACGAAGTTGAGTCCATGCCCGATGCCGGGCTGGTCTTCGTGTCTCCACAACGCTGTATCCGGAAGAAGTGTAAAGACCCGCGATTCGGTCGACCCCGGTTCCGGGTCGCCGGGACGCCACTCTTTTCGTACCGCGGGCGCCAGGCACAAAAAGGGCATTTCGAGCCTCAAAAACAAGAACAAACCGCACTGAACCACACGCGAAACCGCAGGGTGGAGACTACGAGAACAGGTGCCGAACTTTTTGAGGCGTGGTGTCGAACCTCTTGTGACTACGGCACCCGGACAACCGGAAGTTGTCCGGTCCGACCAAGTCGATCGCATGCATGACGGAGCGTGAGAGGCCTTCAAAGGTGGTGTCGATACCCAAGCCGGGTGGTAGACAAGACGGCGAGGTCGCGCTGCCTTATTTCGGCGGCTCGCTCGGTTTCGGGGCCGG
>JAJYDB010000247.1 GCA_021777845.1 Planctomycetota bacterium | reverse complement strand
TTCCACGCGCGCGGCGTCGGCCGCGAGGCGGTTCATCGAGAAGGGGCACGACCATGAGACGGCGGCTTGGACGTTTCGTCTTGTCGACGATGTTGCTGTGCGGTGGTGTTTCGATCGCTCGGGCCCAGAACTTCGAGAACCCGTACCGGATGAATGGGCCGCTGGCCGCGCCTGGCCTCTATGGTATGAGTTACGGTGTTGCGAGCTATGGCGTTCCGAGAACTTTTTCACAATACTCGTCGCCCTATCAGGGCGGCGGTTACGGTTACGGCTACGCGCCCTACGGCATGATGCCGGGACGTTACGGCGTGGGCTTGTGGCGACCCGGGTTCTCCGCGCCGGGTTACACGTACGGCGCCTCCTATTACTACGGGACGTTCCCGGTGCGTAACCTGGTGGGTCAGCGCGTGGCGTCGCCGCCGGTGGGTTGGTACGCGCCGGCGTTCGGTGCGCCGAGCTACGTCGGTTGGTGACGGCGGTCGAAGCGGCTGAACTCGCTTCGGCGCGCGGCGGCAACGGTGATCCCGGGCCCGATCTGCTTGGTGACCAGCAGCTTCGACGCCGCGGCGGCATGGAGCGCGGCGGGTTCGGCGACGGCCGCGATGCCGATCTTTGAGAGCACCCGCGCGCTGGGGGTTTCAATTCCGGCGAGGCCGTCGAGCACGTCCGGGGCATAGGCGAGGAGCGGGATGCCGAGGTCGTGGGCGTAGGCAATCAAACCCGGCTCGTCGGCTTTCAAGGTGACGGTCGCGATCGCGGCGAGGCTCGCGGTCGCGAGGCCGTGCTTGGCGAAGACGTGCGAGACGAAGCCTGCGATCGCCTCGGCGCTCGTGCCGCGACGGCAGCCGATGCCCGCGATTAAGCTGCGCGGTCGGTAGACAACGGTCGGAACTCCGGGCGTCGTTGCGAATTCGGGCGTGATTCGGTCGGAGATGATGAGGACGGCCGCGGGGTCGGCGGCGAGGAGTTCGGACGCATCGCGGCAAGGTTGGAAGTGGTCGGGCCACGATCCGAAGGGGGTCCACCAGTCGGCTTCGCCCGCATCTTGCACGACCGCGACGGTCTGGCCGCGCACGACCGCGGCGGCGGCTCGGGTGAGGTGCTCGCGGCTTGCGATGGTCCAACCGAGGTTCGCGCCGATCTGGTCGACGGCGGGGAGGCCGCGGGCGTCGCTGGCGGTCGTGATCACCGGCGTGGCATCGAGGAGCGTCGCGACGCGGGCGGCGAGGGCGTTCGCGCCGGCTTCGTGGCCGCCAAGCACCGGGATCGCGAATCGAGCGGCTTCGTCGACGACGATGACGGCGGGGTCGCGGCGCTTGTCGGAGGCGAGCGGACCGACGAGCCGCGTGACGATCCCGGCGGCCATGATCATCACGAGGGCGTCGTAATCGCTCCAGAGTGTCGGCAGGACGGCGCGGAGCGGTCCAACCCAGCCGAAAAGGCCGGTCTCGACGGTGGGGAAGCGGCGCTCGCGAGGGTCGTCGGGCAGCGAATGACCCGCGTTGACCGCGAACGGACGGCAGTCGCCGACGACGCACGAGGGGGCGAAGACGTCAACGTCGCCGATGAGGCCCTCGCGCAGCAAGGTCGCGTGCCGGCGGCCCCGCGGCGTCAGAACGACGACTGCGACTCTCGTGACGGACGGCAAAGCAATCCCCTTGGAGCGAGTCGCGTGGTCGTCGCGACGACGGTCGAAAGGCGGCGGTCAACCGGCAACGGGCCGGCGTCGCGGGCGCGAATTAGAGACAATCCAGCAGGTTGCGACGGGCGGCCTGAAACGTCGCCCCTTCTTTTATCGCAGGGAGTTACGCGGATGTCGAGCATTCACGACGACCCGGTCTCGGACGCGGCGGCGCGACCGCTCGGTCGAATTCCGAGCGGACTGTTCATCCTGACCGCGCGGCACGAGGGGCACTCGACCGGCATGCTCGCGAGTTGGGTCATGCAAGCCGGCTTCGAGCCGCCCATGGTGACCTTCGCGCTCGCGCGCGGCCGGTTCGTCGGCGACTGGATCGAGGCCGCCGGCCGATGCACTCTGAATCAGGTGCCGAGCGACGGGAAGGTTCTTCTGAAACACTTCGGACGCGGTTTCGCCCCGGACGAGAACGCCTTCGACGGCCTCGAGCTGCTCGACGTCTCGGCCGCGGGACCTGTGCCGGCGGCGTCGAGTTCCTTCCTCGACCTCGAGGTCGTCGGACGTCTCGACGAGGGCGATCACCTTGTCTATCTGGCTCGGGTCGTCGGCGCGGGGGTGATCCGCGACGACGCCGAGCCTTACGTCCACATCCGCTCGAACGGCTTCAGGTATTAATGCTTGTGGGAGTCCTCTTTCGCAGGCGTCGCGACCGGAATCGCGCCCGGCGCGGAGCCGCTCTCGATCTTCACCAGTTCGACCTCGAAGACCAGCGGGGCGTTCGGCGGGATCTTGGTCCCGTGACCCGCCGGACCATAGCCGAGGTGGGCGGGAAGAATGAGCTTGCGGACTTCGTGCTCGAGCATCCCGGGAATGCCTTGATCCCAGCCGGAAATCACCGTGCCCTGCCCGAGTTTGAAGGTAAACGGCCGGTCCCCCTTGCGCGAGGTGTCGAAGACGGTGCCGTCGTCGAGCGACCCGGTGTATTGCACCGAGACCATGTCGCCCGAGGCGGCGGCGCGCCCGCTGCCGGGCTTCAGAGTGACATAGCCCAACCCTGATTTGGTCCTCGTGAGCTCGCCCGGCTTGGTGGGGGGATTCGGTTCGGATTGGGTGATTTTCGCGACCAATCCCCCTTCGGCAAGCGCCTGCGCCCCCTGCTCGCCGAGCGCCTGGGCGCCGCCTCCCTCAGGCGTGGGCGGTTCGGGCTGATAGGTCTCTCCGGGCGGCACCACGGGGATCGTGTCCGGCGGACCGTCGCAACCCGCCGCCAGAACCAACGTCGCGCAGAACATCAAGACTCGGGGCGACTTCATCGAGATCTCTCCCAAAATGGCAAGGGCCGGCGGCCGACGTCGCAAGGAATGGAAGATAAGGCGCGTCGACACAGTGGCATTATGCCTCCCGACCCGGCGGCGCGGCTAGAGCCGATCGGCGGCGCGGCGACGCAACCACCGGCCACGCGCCGCCCTAACCCGCCGGCCGAGCATGCGAGATCGCGATCGACCCCGAGAAACAGACGTCGATATCGTGCCCCGGCAGCCGCGCACGATCCTGGTAGACCCCTCGAAAGCGGGCCCGGTCCCCCTCGACGTCATAGTCGAGCAGCCGCGGCGAGTGGTCGATCGGACACTCGACGAGCTCGGGCTCGGGCGCATCGGACGCAAGATGGGGCAGGCTCGCGGTCCAATAACAACCGGGGTCGGGCGGTTTCGCGAATAAGTATTCCAAGACGCGCGTCGCCATCCGCGCCGACCGCTCCCAGTCGATCGGCCGCCCGGCGGCGATGTACTGCGAGAGCGCGATCGCGGGGCGACCGAGCAGCGTCGCTTCGCGCACCGCCGCCACGGTCCCCGACGCATAAACATCAACACCCAGATTTCCGCCGTCGTTGATTCCCGAGAGCACCCACTCGGCATTCGGAGCAAGGTGGTGCAGGCCGAGCCGAACGCAGTCGACCGGCGAGCCGTCCACACTGTGGCGACGCTCGCCGCGGGTCTCGAACCCGAACATTGCATGCGTGTTGAACGTGTGGCCGCAACCCGACCTCGGACCGCTCGGCGCCACGATGTGGGCCGTCCCGAAGCCGCGAGCGACGCCGGCAAGCACCGCCAGTCCGGGGGCGTCAACGCCGTCGTCGTTCGTCAGCAACAAGATCCGACCCGATTCAAGCATGCACCGGCTCTCCTGGATGGTCCCCTTATTCTAGCGCGGTCGGGGTCGTTCGGGAAGGCGTCGCGAGGCCGAGCGGCTGTGCCGCGCGGTTGCCGACCTCGTCGTTGACCACACGTCCAACTTCACCTGTACAAATTCCGCATCGCGCGCCGTAAGTCCAAAGGCCACATGCTCAAACCCTCGATTGGCTTCGTTTCGTCGGAGCACCGGTTTCCGCGCGCGCCGCGCCCCGGCTCCCGCGTGCCTCCGTTCGGCGAGCCCGGCGACTTCGCGGTCGGACTCAACCTCCAAATCACCTGTACAAGAACCGCAAGGCACGCCGTAAGTCCAAGTCCCTCATACCAAAACCCTGGATTGGCTTCGTTTCGTCAAAGGACTGAACTATGCGTCCGGACCGCGTCGATCCGCCTCCTTGCGGCGAGTCGGCTGAATTTGGCCAACTGCCGTTCCTCGCGGTTGGGGTGGGCCGCGACCGGACCATTTGAGTTCAAGAGCGAGGTTGGGCGAGATCGTCCAAGTGCGGTGGAACGCGGCTGGTTGAGGTTGGTCGGGGCGAGCCGGCCTGACAAGTCCAACAGCGATCGGCGTCGGCCGACGGGTCGCGACGCGGTGAGGGCCGCGGGTCAGAAGCGAAAGGTGTACATTCCATAGATGAAGGAGGCGCCCGAGCCGACGCCGGTGTGTTCGATGAAGCCGCCGGGGCTGAAGGTGCTGTAACCGATTTGGAAGTCGTTGTGCGGGCTGAGCAGGAAATCAAACATCAAGTCGATTTCGTCGCCGACGTTGCGTCCGGAGCGTCCGGTCGGGTCGATGCGGGTCGGCAGTCCGGCCGCATTATAAAGCGCGTCGGTGGCGGAATCGAGCATGAAGTGGTGATACCACGCGAGGAAACGCAGGCGGCTGGTCGGCTTAATTGAGAGGTTCACGTTGAGGTCGATGATGTTTTGACGGCCGACGAGGTCGAGGAAGCCCAAATACTTGTGACCCCACGGAAAGAGTTGATTGAAGGTGGAATACGTACTGCCGCCGGGGTGTTTGTTGCCGCTGGCGTAGTCGCAGTAGAACCAGAGTTCGGGGGTGCCCCACCACGTCGACTCGCGGCGTCCGACGCCGTTGGTGAGCGACCAGGCGCTGCGGTTCATGTCAGCCTGTTTGCCGAATTGATAGGCGTCTTCAACTTCCCAGAGCCAGCCGTTGTAGTCGCCTTGCCAACGAGTGCCGACCGTTGGGATCGAGTAGCCGCCGAGGGTGCCGTTGCGGCCGGGGACGACGTGCGCGGTATTCACGAGGTCGAGAAAGTAATTGTCGATCGTTTGGTATTTAAAGCCTTTATAAACCGAATACAGACCCATGAAGGTCTGTCCGTAGACGGGTCGGTCGAAGAGGAGTGGTCGGATTTGGTTGGGTCGGCTCCAGAAGGCGTCGAAGTCCCAGTTTTTGCTCCGGTACAGGAGGCGGGCGACGTCGTCGAAGGTGCGCGGCGAATTCACCCAGATCGAGTTGGAGACGAAGCGCTGGTTGCCGAAATAGAGTTCCTCGCGGCCGAATCGGAACGAGGCGTAATCTTTTTCGTGTTTGTAGAATTTGAGCTCGCCGAAGGCGTCGAGGAGATCCCAGCGGTTGATGTCGGTGAGGAGGGGAGGCTCGGTTTTTTGCGGTGCGCTTTGGGCGTCGATGCCTTGGATGAAGACGCGTAAGGTGTCGTCGATCCAGAGGTCGGAGTAGGCGATCATCCGGTCGAGGGTGAGGTCTTGATTGACGCCGTTCAGTCTTTGATTGGCGTAGTCGATGACGCGGACGCGGTACTCGCCGCCGAAGTCGACCTTGACGCGGCCGGCGCGGTCGAGCCTGACACGCTTAAGAAAGTCGAACGCGTCGACGACTTGGTTGTTTGGGTCGTCCAAGTAGCGAAAGTCGTTGTCATAATAATACGGAGGTCGGATGGGGCGCGGGATTTTGGAGGCATTTGGGGGAGCGGACGAGGCGATCGGCGGCACGATCATCAGGACGGGCGGACCGTCGAATTGAAACTCGTCGTTGTCGCCGTAGGTGAACATATCACGCCAGAATAGGCTGAGAAATCTACGGACGGGCTGATCGTCGCCGTAGCGGAGCGCGGGGTTGGATCGTGCGGGGGGCCTTGCGGTCGGTGGGGCCGCGGTCGGAGCCGGGGCGAGCTCGGGCGCGACGGGAGCCGAGGCGAGGTCGGGCGGGTCGAGGGGTCCGTCGGCCGGGTTGAGCGCGGGGACGGCGCGGATAGGCATCGGCGGGGGAATGGGCGCGTCTTGACCGCACGCGACCGTCCCAACGCCGAGGGCCGCGACGAGGCCCGGCATCACAATGGAACCAATTCCGATTTTGAACACAAGCGCCGGCTCCGGAGGGCGTCGCTACAGGGCGCCGCGGTGTCGGGATATCGCGGACGAGGCGCGAACGCCTTGGCACGCGCCGTATTGAAGAGGAATTGCCTTCTTTATTCGGCGAAAGGGTGAGAAAGGTTGAAAGAACGCCGACGTTTTTGACGAATAAATCGATCGACGGGATCGCGGCGACTGCGCCGGCGGCGTTCAGGTTTCAAGATGAGAGAGGCGTCGAGACATGGGCTGGATTGCGACACGCGGCAAAGCCCGAGGACGCAGCTCGAGACGGCGGGCGGTGGTCGGTTGCGAGGGGCTCGAGGGGCGCGTGGTGCTCTCGCATCTGTCGTCGGCGGGATTGGCGGCGGAGGTCGCGGCGCGCGCGGCGGCGATTCACGCGGGCGCGGCCTCGACGACGATCGTGCGGGCGGCCTCGACGACGCAGAGAATCGGACCCGGCTACGCGCTCAAAGTGCCGCAATTCAACAGTTTCTATCAGGGTCCGCACGTCTCCGAGTTGAACGTCGCGGCGGCGAGCGCGCGTCTGTATCCGAACGGCGGCATCAATTTGGTCGGGCGGCTCGCGGGTACGCTGCGGTCAAATAAGCCTCTTGCGTTTGTCTTCGGCGTGAATCGCGGCGGCGCGCCGGCGGAAGGGCCGTTTCCGGGCAATCCGAACGTCCGTTTCGACGCGCTTGTGTCGGTGAATTTCAACCCGCCGTTGAAGCCGCCGACCGCGAAAGTCACCGACCTGAAAACCGGCAAGTCGACGATCCTGCCGCAAAACGCGGTCACGTTTCATCCCGACACGTTCATGATCGCCGTGCCGCTGCGTTTGCTGCCTTCGCGTGGCCTGCCGCCGAGCCGATACACGGTGGCTTTTTGGGCGAAGACGAGCCTCGCGGGGCCGACGAGCAGCGTCGCGA
>JAJYDB010000246.1 GCA_021777845.1 Planctomycetota bacterium | reverse complement strand
AGGCCATGCGGCCGACCGTCGAGAAGCTCGTCCAGGCGGGATACCCCGTCCGATCGATCAACATCGACCGCGAGCCTGACCTCGCCAAGAAATACCGCGTCACCTCGGTGCCGACGTTCATCGTCGTCAACGCTTCCGGCAAGGCGCTGGCGCAGACGTCGGGCGCGAGGCCCGCTAAGGATCTCGCGCGGATGTTCGTCGAGGCTCGCCGCAAGGCCCAAGCCGACGAATCGGACGCCCAGGACGCCGAGGCGAACGAAGACCGCGACGACGCCGAAACCGGGCGCGCCGAACAGGACCAACCCGAAGCGGCCGAACACGCGAACGCGGACGCCGACAAGCCCGAAAATCCGCTCCCCTGGAAGACGACGGTCCGGATCAAAGTCCACGGCAACGGCGCGATCGGCATCGGCTCCGGCACGATCATCAAAAGCAACTCGCGGGAGACGATCATCCTGACGTGCGCCCACATATTCAAAATGGACGGCGTGCGGCCGACGCGACCCGACCAGTTTCCATTGCCGATCAAGGTCGACCTGTTCGACGGCAAGCTGCGCAAACTCTCGAACGGCGCGGGCCAGGTGCATTATCAAGAGACCGTCGACGGCGAGGCGGTCGACTACGACTTCGACCGCGACGTCGGTTTGATTCGGATTCGACCGGGCCGTCGCTTGGCGGCGTCGCCGGTCGTCCCGCCGCGTTGGCGACCGCAGGCGGGGATGGACAAGCTGATCGCAGTCGGCTGCCCCGAGGGCAAAGACGCGACGGCTTGGAGCACGCGGATCATCAACCCGAAGATGCGCGGCATTCAGGTCGGTTCCAAGCCGAACCAGTCGTACGAGGCGATCGAGTGCGAGACTGCGCCGATTCAAGGCCGCTCCGGGGGCGGCTTGTACACGCCGGACGGCTATGTCGCGGGCGTTTGCGACTTCGCCGAGCCGCGCGGAAATCACGGCCTCTACGCCTCGCCGACCTCGATCTACGTACTCCTCGACCGTAATAAGCTGACGATGGTGTACAACCCGAGCCCGCGCGGCGAGGGCGGCGCCGTGCTCGCGAAGAACACTTCCGGCCCGCGCGAAAACTCCTCCGCGCCGCGCGTCCGCGCCCAGTCCGACGACGCCGACGACGCGATCGCGCTGCCGCCGCACGAGTTGCTCGGCATCAAAACTCCAAAAACCAAGCGGCAGGCCGAGGTGGGAGCCGCCGCCGAGTCCGACGCCGCGGCCGCCTCGGAAGTTGTGCGCGACGACGAACCTACTCCGAAGCTGAGCGGTTGGCGACGCGTCGCGAAGGCGTCGAACATCACGCGCAAGCCCAACCTCTCCGAGCTGAAATCGCCCGCGAACGCCGACGACGTTCCGACTGAGGACGACCTCGACGCGGCCTTGCGAACGCTCAAGAAGACCGCCGTCGAAACGACCAACGAGACGCCCGCCGAGAAAATCGACGCACTCGGCGCGTGGCGGCGACTCGGTCGCGCGGCGGAGTAAGCCGCGAGCAGGCGTCTCGACACCGCGCGATCCCGCCCGCACAATGGCGGCGTGGGCATCGCTAGGCTCTCGAGGCGACGGCATGAGCGGATTTCTCTGGACCTGTGCTCTCGGCGCGCCCGTCGCACCGGCAGCCTGGCTCGCCGCGCAATACGCGTTTGGTCTGTCGGACCGCATGTCGCGCGCACTCGCCGCGGCGTTGCTCGCGTGGGGCTGGATCACCTTCGAGATGCAGATCCTCGGGGTCGCGGGCCTGATTGCGCGCGGGCCTTTGCTCGTCGGCTCGCTGCTCGCCCTGCTCTGCGGCGCGGGCTGTTTGGTCGCGGCCAAATCGAGGTCGCCCGACGACGCGCTCGACCCCGTTACGGACTTGGAATCGAGCGGAGAGGCCACAGCGTCCGCGCGCTGGGGCTGGACCGCCGTCTGCGCCGTCGCGCTGGTGACGTGGGCCGCATCCACGATTCTCGTCGGCTCGCTCCTCGTGGGCGTGAAGGTCGTCAGCGACGGGCCGATTTACCACCTGTTCTTCGCCGCGAAATGGTGGCGGTCGGGGCGGTTGATCCTCATCGCCGCTCCGTTCGGCGAGTCGGGCGCGACGTATTTCCCCGCAAACGGCAACCTCTGGTTTTGCAGTCTGATGACGAGCTGGGGCGGCGAGCAACTCGCGAAAGTCGGCCAGGCGCCGTTCTTTCTGCTCGCGGGAGCGACCGCTTTCGCTCTGGCTCGCCGACTGGGCGCCTCACGCGAGGCTGCGATGATCGCCGCGACCTGGTTCCTCGCGTTGCCGCCGATGCTCCTGTTCTCCTTCGAACCGAACGTCGATACGCTGTTTGTCTCCGGCTACCTTTTGTCGTGCTATTTCTTTTATATTTACACGCAATCCGTTCGGTATTCGACTCGCGCCTGCATATTGGCCGGTCTGGCGGCGGGGCTGGCGTGGGGAACGAAGGCGACGGGGGTCGTGTTCATCCCGCCGTTGTTGTTGATCCAGGTTGTCGTGATCGCGCTGCGGCGCGGGTCGCGAGGCCGCGCGCGTGCCCTCCGAGACGCGCTTGCGCTCGCGGCGGCCGCCGTTGCGCCGGTCGCGTATTGGATGGTCCGCGACGCGATTTTGACCGGCAACCCGCTCTATCCGCTCCATGTGACGTTGTTCGGCCGGGTGCTGCTCGCGGGTTGGTACGATCGTGCCGTGATGTCGACGAGTCCGTATTACGCGGCTCTCTCGGATTGGCGGTCGGTGATCGACATGGTGCTGGTCGCGGTCGACGGACGTTTTATGCCGGTCTGGGTGATCGCGCTTGCGGGCGGCTGGGCGGTCGCGACGCGTCGCAAGCCTGTCGACGGTTGGGTCTGGGGGGTCTCGGCGTTGGCACTCGTGAACTTCGCGATCTACCTGTTCGCAATCCCGTACCGAACACAACAACGCTTCATGCTGCAAGCGTTTGGGCTCGCGGTGGTCCCGCTGGCTCGACTCTTCGACCGCGTGCCCGGCGGGAGGGCTATCGGCGTCGCGCTGCTCGGGCTGCATCTGCTGACGGGCTCGGCGTGGCCTTTCGGCATCCGCGACTCCGACATCCCGTGGGATCTCGACGCGAGAGTGCCGAACGCGACGCCGGCGTTCCTCGAATCGCCGCTCGGATTCCTTCACAATCACGACCCCGCGACGCGTGACCTCGCGCTGCAACGTGCCACAACGGCCGCCGGGCTCGGCTTCGGCGCGGGCATGGTCGCCTGGGTCAGCATGCGTCTCGCGCCCAAAGGCTCGCGACGCAAACACGACGGTGCCGGGGGGCAAGATTCCTCGCGCCGCGCGATCAGCCTCGCCGCTTCCTGCGCAATCCCGTGCGCGGCCTATTTGTCCTATTTCCTCGTCGTTGCCCTGCTCACGACTCCGCTGCGTTTGGACGATCGACTTCGTTTCTATCCCCCCTTCCCGGACTATTTTCGCGCGTGGCTGGCGCTCGATTCGCGCGTCGGTCCGGCGGGTTCGCGAATCGCCTACGCCGGCACCGACTTGCCGTACTATTTGCTCGGCGTCGGTCTGCGCAACGATGTCTTTTACGTCAACATCGACGAACATCGCGACTGGTTGATGCATGACTACCATGCGGCGGCACTCGCGGCGAACGCCCAGGGCGACGCTTCGCTTGGCCCCGCCACCTGGCCAACGACGAGGCCGGGTTGGGACCGCATCCGACCGAACTTCGACGCCTGGCTCGCCAACCTGCGCGCCGCGGGGATTCGTATCCTCTTCGTCACCCGAGCAAACCCCGCCGAGGGCGCGTATAACCTCGCCGATCCCGCCGGCTTTCCGATCGAACGCGTCTGGGCCGACGCACACCCCGCGCTCTTCACGCCTCTGTACGGGAACAACGGCGAAGACCCGCTCGTCAGGGTTTATCGCGTCGAGTCGTCTCCGACTGCCCGCGACTGATCGCCGACATCAAGGAACACTCGAGTCCAAACCGCGCCCTTGACGCGGCGGGCTCCGTCGACGATGAATATCAGCCGGGTTTTGAACGCCGGCAAGGCCGCGGACATGCGGGGCGTCGCGTTCCGGTACATCGTCGAGTGTCGAGAAAGGTCGTGTGCCGATGAAGCCGAGCCGTGATCGCGCGCGACGCGCGTCGCTCCGCATGGGGATGGTTTTGGTCGCGGGCGTGTGTGTTCAATCTACGTCCGTCCACGCGTTTCAGGAACCGAAAATGACCGTCGCAACCGTTGATTTCCGCGGCTGGAAGCACAACCTCAAGATCTCCAACGGCGAGACCGAGCTCATCGTCACGCTCGACGTCGGCCCGCGTGTGATCAGTTACCGACGGCTTGACGGCAAAAACGTGTTCAAAGAATACGACGATCAAATGGGCGTCGCGGGCGAGCCCGAATGGAAGATTCGCGGCGGACATCGCCTCTGGGTCGGACCCGAGGACGAATCCCGCACCTACGCGCCTGACAACGCCCCCGTCGCCTATCAAGACCTCGGCGGCGGTACGGTTCGCTTCACTCCACCCGCCGAAACGAAGTACGGAATCCAAAAGGAGTTTGACCTCCGTCTCGCCCCGACCGGCAGTGGAGTCCGCATGACGCATCGCGTCAAAAACATCGGCTCCACTCCGACGGCGCTCGCCGTTTGGTCGATCTCGGTGATGGCGCCCGGCGGCGTCGAAATCATCCCGCTCCCGTCCAAACGTCCGCACCCGGGCGACGCCAAAAACGCTCGCTCCGCCGCCGACTTCGCTCCGAATCAACTCATGACGATTTGGCCGTTTTTTCATTTTGACGACCCGCGCTGGCGATTCGGCTCGAAGTTCATCACGCTCCGGCAGTCGAAAGACCTCGACGCGACGAAAATCGGCCTGGCACACCGCGAAGGGGCCGTCGGCTACTTGAACGGCGACACGCTCTTTGTGAAGCGATTCGACTACGAAGAGGGGAAGGTCTACCCCGATTTCGGGGTCAACTTCGAGACCTTTACGAACCCGGACATGCTCGAAATCGAGACGCTCGGACCGATCACGACGCTCGCGCCGGGCGAAATAGTGGAGCACATCGAATCGTGGGAGTTATTCTCCAAAATTGGAGTCCACGCCGATCAGGACGCGCTCGAAAAGTCGGTCGGCCCGCACCTGCGCAAAACGCAATAAGAGAGTCCGCGCGAGATTGCGACCGCGCCTCCGCGACACTCCTTTCGGGAACGCGAAAAACGACGGTCGCGGATCGCGCGCTCTCATCAACTCCATTTAACGACGCCGCTCAATTACCCCGGTTCAGCTCGCGCGGCTGCATGCCGGGGATTTGCGGCTCGATCTCGAAGAACGTGTCGCGGTCGCGGATGATTGATTGCGGCAAAATCTGCGGGCTTTCGGTCGCGACTTTCGCGTTGCGCTTCACCGCGGTGCCGATCGCGAGCACTTCGACGAGTCCGCCGCCGATCTCGTGGATCGTCACCTTGATGCCGATCACGCCGTCGGCGCCCGCCAACTCCGCCTCGCGGCGAATGTGTTCAAGGCAATTCTCGCGCGCCTCGTACACAAGCTGCGTCATTTCGCTCACTTCGCCGCGGCCCAAAGCCTTGAAAAACGCCGAAATCCCTCCGATCATGCCAAGCGCGTACACCGACGTACCCAGCACCAGCCGCAACGGCGCGTACCCCATCTGCGTGAGGTTCCAGAGCTCCTCGCCGGTCAGTTCGGAGGTCAACGGCTTCGGCGGGTTGCCGAGCGCGTCGTTGTGCGAGCCGGTCCCGACCATCAGCATTTCCTTCACCCCGGGGCCGAACGGAATGATCTTCGTGATCACGTCGACCACCGCGTTGCAACCGCGCTGAGTCGCCTCGGCTTCGAGCCGCTCGAGCGCCAAGTGACGCGTATGGTTGTACATATCCGAGAATTCTTTGACCTCGCCGCGACGCGCGATCGTCTTGAACGCGCCCGAAATCCCGCGACCGATGCCGAGCGCGTACGCGACGTTGCCGATCACGAAGTGACGCGGATGATAGCCCGCGTCAATTTGACAGTAGAGATCCTGCCCCGTGCAGGCAGTGGAGAAAAACGGGCCCGTGTAGTTATCGCCGTGCACCGCCGAGCCGACCGCGAGAAATTCGATCATGCCGCTCAGCGACTTCAGGTCGCTCGTGACCCCCGTCAGGCCGTGCGCGCCCTCGCGCTGCGCCTCGGTCTCGAGGCGCTGAATCGCGGCGTGACGACCATCGACGATCAGTTGCGTGATGCTGCCGATCTCGCCGCCCGTCATCGTCTGAAACCCGCTCGCGATCCCGCGGATCACGCCCAACGAGTAAACGCTGTTCCCAACCACGATGTTGCCGGGACTCCAGCCCTTTTGCGCCAGACAGTACAGCTCGTTGCCCGACAGTCCCGTCATCAACATGACCGAATCCCCTCCCTTGACCGGCAAGAAGTACGCCGATGCGAGCCGCCGCCGCTCGCGACGTCGCGCACGATACGTTCTCACACCACGACGCCATTGGAAAGAGCTTCGTGCGCCGCAAAGGATTCTTTATCGCGACGACGTACCCACACGGACGACATCGGCCGAGTCCGTTCGCCGCCGGAGCCGATCTCGACGTTGACACCAATACCGAGGGTGGTTAGGTTGAGCCGCCAAGCCGGAGACGCGGTGCGTAATGCGTGCCGCGCGGGCCGGCTCATTTCTCCCCAAGCACTCGCGCGGAAAGGGTAACCTCGCATGGACGCGCGGATCTCGCGGCGCGGTCGGGCGGTATTGATGTCGAGACGGTCCGCGCTGGGGGCGGGTTGCGGACTGGCGTTCGCGTTCGCGACCGGCTGCTCCTGGACGCGCTTCGAAAAGAAGGACCGCGAGACCTGGCGCGACGTGATGGCGCTTCAGCAGCGCCAAGTCGAAACCGAAGGCAAGGTTACTGTGCCGAAGCGGTGCCGGATCGACGTCACCTTTCTGGCGCGCCCGGTCGACGACTCAACGCTCGCGACGGCGGTTTGGAGCGCTGCCGACGAGCAGGTCATCGACGACCGCGTGCGTCGCGACCTCGACGCCAACGGCATTCGGATCGGCCTGATTCGCGGCGACCTGCCCGCCGAGGTGGAAGCACTCGCCCATCAGTCGAAGCCCGACCTCGTTTCTCCCTCGACCTACGACGTCCCCGACGGCCA
>JAJYDB010000245.1 GCA_021777845.1 Planctomycetota bacterium | reverse complement strand
GGGGCTGCAGCGCGCCGAGATCGCGCTTCAAATCGCCGAGGAGATGGCGCGTCGACTGAAGATCTACACCGGTCCGCGGATCAAGACGGCCCTGAGGGCGAAAATCGCCGCCAACGAGTCGGATCTACTGACGCAAAAGGCGGCCTTTGAGATCGAGAGCCAGCGACTGAGGAAGCTCGGTCAAATGATTGAGTACTGCACCCTACGCGCTCCCGTTGATGGTATGGTGATCTACGTCAAGAAGTCTAACGGTTGGGGGCGCACCGAAGATCAGATTCAAGAGGGAGCGACCGTTCGCGAAGGCCAGCCGATTTTCGAGATGCCCGACCGTAAGCACATGCGCGTGAAGGTTCGGCTTAACGAGTCGAAGGTCTCGCTGCTGCACCCGGGCCTGAAGGCGCGGATCACTGTCGACGCCTTCCCCGACCGTCCTTTATTCGGGACCGTCGCCGAGGTGACCGCGATCCCGACCCCTATCAACGGACCCTTCTCCGACGTCCGCGTTTATTTTGCGATGGTCGACATCATTGCCGACGAATCCGCCGACCTCCGCCCCGGCCTAAGTGCCGAGGTTGAGTTCAAAGTCGACACCAAGCACGACGTCACGCGCGTGCCGGCGCACGCGGTTCGTTGGATTGAAGGCAAGCCGCACGTCGCGATTCCCGCCGGTTACAACGACCGCGGTGTGCCAAGTTGGACCTGGCGACACATCACGCTCGGCGAAAGCGACGATTCCTTCGTCCAAGTCCTCTCCGGCCTCAAGCCCGGCGAGGAAGTCGCCTTGGAACCCAATCTGCTGCCGCTTCCGAAGCTCGAGACGATCGCCAACGCAACGGCAACGGCCGACCAGGCTTTGTGAAGTTTCCCGAACCCGCGAGACGTTGCGGGAACTTTAAAATCGAAACGCTCCGTCACGAATAATTCTTTCGTCACAATGACAAAAAGACCATCAGCGCGACTCAATCGCGCTCATGGTCTTTTCTGCTTGAAGTTGCGGTCGTCAAACGCTTTCGGAGCCGAGCCGACGGTCTCGCGCGGGCCTCGTTGTCACTTCGCCTCGGCGAGGGCCTTCTCGATCGCCGACACGACCTTCGTCGATTCGGGGTCGTCGCCGGGGGCGAAACGAGCGATCACCTCGCCCTTGCGGTTCACGAGGAACTTGGCGAAATTCCAGGGGATATCGCCCGCGAACTTCGGATTCGTGTCCTTGCTCGTCAGGTACTGATAAAGCGGGTGGATCCCCTTCCCCTTCACAACGATCTTCGAGAAGAGCGGGAAGGATGTGTGGAACTTTGACGAGCAGAACGACTTGATTTCGGCGTCGCTGCCGGGTTCTTGATGTCCGAACTCGTTCGCGGGGAAGGCCAGGACCTCAAAACCGAGATCCTTGTATTTCTTGTAAGTGTCCTCAAGGCCGGCGTACTGAGGGGTGTAGCCGCACTGACTGGCGGTGTTCACGATCAACAGCACGTCGCCGCGGAACTTTGACAGCTCCACGTCTTTGCCGTCGATGTCCTTGACCTTGAAGTCGAGCACGGAGCCGTCTTTCTTCGGAGTGGGGTCGGCGGTGACCGACGTCGCGGACAAAACGCACGCGCACGCGGTGAACGCGATCAAACTAACGATACGGTCGATCACGGTGGGTAGGTCCTGTTCAAACAGGGGTGGGGCGAAAGTCATCCATCCACAAAAGCCTGAAATCGACCGCCGCTCGCACGCGGCCCGTCTGTTGGGTCAGCGCATCGCACCGCCGATCGACTTCAACACCATGATGAAGCCGTTGTCCTTGAAAATCAAGGCATGAAAGGCTACGCGGCATGGTTCGACGCCGCGAAACAACGAGCACCCCGACCGAGTTCGATTGAGTCGAAGGCGAGACCGCCTCGCGTCGTGAAATCTGCCCGGGAGGCACGTCCGAGAATAGATCGTGAGCGGAGATAATCAGTGGAGTCCACCGGCAGTCACGCGGCGAACGGAAGCGAGGCTTCCATGGCGTCTTTCTGCGGAGGAGATTGTGGTCCCGCCGCATCGATCGATGGATTCTAGGAAGATCAAGTCAGGAGGTCGATCAATTTCATACACGGCGAGGTTTCCCTGCGACTTCGATATCAGATCGTCGTTCGGGGATGCGACCGAGGATCTCATTTCTTCGTCGCAGACTCCGGCATGGTTGGTTCGATGTGGGTGACGTGGCCGTCGACGATCTTCCAGTCTTTCCAGATTTCGTCAAAGTCGGCGCGGTGGGCCCGCTGCCAGGCGGCGGCCTCGTTTAGAAGTCGAAGGCGGTCCTTAGGTTGCGCCCGCGCTGCGGCGAGTAGACGTTTGGCGAGTTCGTGGCCGGGGCCGGGTTTGCTTGCCGCGGTCACGAGGTCTCCGAGCGCCTTAGGGTCGCCGTCGCGCATGAGGGCGATGGTGTATGCGGCCCAAAGCCGGATGTCGACGTCGTTCCAGCCTAATAAGGTGTCGAGCGGCGCGCGCGGGATCGCGATTCGATCCGAGGCGGCGAGCGCCATCGGGCGCATCAGCAGGAGTCGGAGCCAGTCGGGCAGACTGTCGGAGGTTGCGACGGTGTTCGCGTAGCCGCCGACGTCGTTGGCGAGGACGTCCGCGGTGAGTCCCTCGGCAAGGACGAATCGAGCCGGCTTTGGCAGGTTGCCGAGCCATCCCCGAAGGAACTCCCAACGCTGCGGGTCGGTGAGGCTGGGGGTGGCGGCGATTCGGCGCGCGGCTTCGATGCGTGCGACCTCGGGGCGGCCGGGGTCGTACAACGTAGAGACGTCAGTCCAGACGTCCCGCAGCAGCCAGACGCCGTAACCGAAGTTCAGGATCAAGGTTGTGAGCAGACAGAGGCCGATCAACGCCAAGTAGTAAAGCAATCCGTAACGTTCGCGCAAGCCGCGACGATTCACGTCCGGCGTGACGATCGGCAGGCTGGGGAAGTTCGGTTTGTCGTCGGCGGGGGACTCGGGCATGAAGAGGTTCCAGCGATCGGTTTTGATCGAATTCGATAGAGTTCATTTTAACGAAACTTTCAACCGGTCGGCAAAGGGTTGGTTTTCGACGACCAGAGTCCAGATCCGCAGGCGCGCGGGCAGGCGAACCCGGCTTGACCGCGCGGAAGGGGTTTGATACTTACGGACGCCGACCCGACCGGCACCCGTCCTCAGGAGATTTGGACGGGGTCCGTCGCGGCGCGAGCACCGACGCCCATCAGCCCGCTCCAAGGATGGAGAACGCGAGGCCATGATCCCACGCCACGCGCGAATCGCCTATTTGACGCCGCTTTATTTTGACGAGAACTCCTACATAGGCGGCGGGGAGCGTTACCCGCTTAATTTGGCGAAAGGTGTCGTGGCTGCGTCGGAAGGGGCGAGCCGTGTCGACATCATTTCGTACGGTCGCACGCCGCGACGGATCGAGTTGAGTCCGGGTGTCTGGCTGCGGGTTTTGACGATTCACAATCGGCCGGCGGATCCGCTCGACGTGCTTTCATGGGATTTGCCCGACGCGATTGACGAAGTCGACCTGGTGCACATTCACGCGGCGTTCACGCGGTCGGGCGAGATGGGTTTGCTGGTGGCGAAGCAGCGCGGCAAGCCGGTGTGCGTGACCGATCACGGCGGATCGTCGAGCGGGCTGGGGCGCGAGGTCGGCATGCTCGAGCTGGCCGACCGCGTCATTGCGTACTCGCAGTTCGGCGCGTCGTTCTTTCGGACGAAGACGCGGGTCGAGATCGTGCCGGGGGGGGTGGACGGCACCATGTTCACGCCGAGTCCGGTGCCGGTGGTCCGCGACCGGGTGCTGTACGTCGGCCGGTTGTTGCCGCACAAGGGGGTCGACCGTCTGATCGAGGCGCTGCCCGACGACTTGCCGCTGACGGTTTGCGGTCGTCCATATCACGCCAAATATTTCGAGGATCTGCAGGCGCTCGCGTGCGGGAAGCAGGTGTCGTTCGTGACTGACGCGTCGGACGCGACGATCCTGGATCTTTATCGACGATCGTGGGCGAACGTGCTGCCGTCGGTCTATCGCGACCGTTATGGGACGACGTACGTCGCGCCGGAGCTGATGGGCTTCACGCTGCTTGAGGCGATGGCGTGCGGCACGCCTGCGATTGCGGCGCGGACCGGGGCGATGCCCGAGTTTATCGACGAAGGAGTGAACGGCTTCGTTTTCGACGACGTCGACGCGTTGCGCGGCCTGCTCCGTCGGCTCGCGGACGACCCGTCGCTCGTGGAGCGGATGGGTTTGGCGGCGCGTCGGACGGTCGACGAGCGCTTTGACCTGACGGTCGCGGGCGGGATGATGCTCGCGATCTATCGCGACTTGATCGACGCCGCGCGGGAGGCTGCCGCATGAAGATTCTGGCGCTCACGAATCTGTATCCTCCCGACGTCATTGGCGGCTACGAGATCGCTTGCGGGCACATCGTCGACTTCCTTCGCGGTCGCGGACACGACGTGCGGGTGCTCTCGGGGGCTCCGCGGCAGCCGGTTGCAACCGCCGACCACGTCTGGCGGCGGTTTCAATTGACCGACGTCTGGAATCCCTACGCGATGGGCTTCGGCCACAGCACCCGGATGCTCCGCGAGGCTGAGTCTCGCTACTTCAACGCCCACAACGTGCACGTCTTGCTCTCGGCGCTCGAGGAGTTTCAGCCCGACGTCTTGTACGCGTGCAGCCTAATCGGGCTCGGCGGGCTGGGGTTGCTCGGCGCGATCCAGTTCCTCGATCAGCCGTGGGTCTGGCAGCTTGGCGACGCGGTGCCGAAGTACCTGTGTTCGCAGCCTAACGGCTTGATTCCGCCGCTGGCGAAGCTCTTCGGCGATTCACTCTCGGGCTCGTTTATCGTTGTGAGTCGCCGCCTGGCCGACGAGATCGAGTCGCACGGCATTCGCCTAAACGGGCCGAGCGAGATCATCCCGAACTGGATCGTCGGGTCGCGACCCGAGCCGCGTCGCGAGTACTTCCGGTCAGGCCGGCTGCGGGTACTAAACGCAGGGCAGATCTCGGGGCACAAGGGGATCGACTGCCTGCTCGAAGCGGTCGCGATACTAAAGCGAGACGGGGTCGACCTCGACCTCGATCTCTTCGGACCAACCGACCCGCGTTTCGACTCTGTGTTGCGCAAGCTCGACCTAAACGACCGCGTGCGATTGATGGGGATCCGGTCGCAGTCCGAGATTTTCGCGAAGTACAGCGAGTACGACGTCTTTGCGTTTCCGACCGAGTCGCGCGAACCGTTTGGAATGGCTCCGCTCGAGGCCGCGGCGCGGGGCTGCGTGCCGATTATCGCGCGCGAATGCGGCATTGCCGAATACATGGTGCACGGCGTGCACTGTCTGAAGGCCGACCGGACGCCCGCGAGTTTTGCGGCCGCGCTCGGCGACGTCGCGCGGGGGCGCGTCGCGCTGGAACCGATCGGGCGGCGGGGCGAGGCCTTCGCTTGGCGCGAGTTTCACATCGACGTGGTGGCGCCTCGGATCGAGCGCGGGCTTCTTGAGGCCGCGAGCCGTTCGCGTCGACCCCTCGGAGGCTTCGACGACGCCCGCCGCATGGCCAGAATGGCGGAACATTTGACGCATATGATTGTTCAAGAAGGCCTGGTCGCGTAAGCCTCGCAATCGCGTCGAGTCCGGCAGGCGCGCGGCCGGAACGCGAGGCCGGAAAGCGCAGCCGCGACGAACCGCGCAAGAAGAATTGAAGCGGATGCAACGGTCGGACCGATAAAGCGGACAACGCGACGCCGGGGCGGAGACTTCGCGAATTCGTCTTCACGGCGGCTTTGTCGAGAAGGAGTGTGCGTTGAGCGAGCTGCGCTTTTATGAGGCCGGGGGCGAATCAAGCGGCGGCCCGCGTACGCTGCTCGTGCTTGCTCGACGCGCCGTGCGACGCTTGCTCCGACCCTATTTCTTGCGGCAGGAAGCGATTCTACGCGGGCTTGACGCCGACCTCGCGGCGCGCGAGCACGCGGTCGCCCGCCTCGAGCATCACATTCGCGTGTTGGAACACGAGTACGCGACGATCGAAGCCGCGCGGCGCGCGGGGTCGGCATTGCTGCTCGACGTCGCGCGTCGAGGACGTCGGATGGCGGGTCTGGAACGCGTGGCCGCGGCGTGCCGATCCGATGCGGCCGATCGCGTCGGCTGGAGGTCTCGCGTCGGCGAACCCGCGGGCGGGGCGACGTCGGGAGCGCGGGTGCGGATCGACGCCGGGCACGCGGTCGCGCCGCGTTGTCGGGTCGCGTCGCGGGGACGTCGTCTGCGCGTGCTCGTCGTGCTGCCGTCGTCGAATCAGATGTACTCGGGCATCGGACGCAACGTCTTCGAGTCGGCCCGCGCGCTCGCCGATCGCGCCGAATATGAATTCGCGATCGACGACGTCGTCGCGCGCAACACCGACCTCGTCGTCGAATTCGGACGCAAGCACGGACTCAAGGTGAACGTCGGTCGTGGACGACGCGATCCCGCCTGGCCCGATCCCGTCAACGACGACCTGGCCGCCTTGCTCGACGAACGCCGCTGGGACGTCGTCGAAACCACCTGCTGGGCCGCCGCCGGCACGAACGAGGCTGTGCTCGCGGGCGTCGGCGACGCCTCCTTGTGTTACACCCCGCACAATCAGCCGCTGAGCACGGTGCCGTTTTCGCCTGATCACGCCCCAAAAGTCGAGGCGGCGCATCGACGGATGCTTGTGCGAGCCGACGTGGTCTGTTGCGACAGTCCCTGGGAGCGCGACGACCTCTCGCCGCTCGTCGGACCCGCGACCGACTGTGCCTTCGTTCCGATCGGCTGCGATTTCAACTCGTTCGCGCCCGGACCGAAGGCCCGCAAAAAGCAGCTCCTCTTCGTCGGCGACCTGCTCGAGCCCCGCAAACGCTTCGACCGCGTGCTCGACGTCTTCAGCCGCGTCCACGACGCACGGCCCGACTTCAAACTCGTCGTCATCGGCAATCGCAGCGACGCGCTCGCCCCGCACCTGCCGAAGGACGTCGCCGCCGCGATCGAAACACGCGGATACGTCTCGGAAGCCGAGCTCCGCGCCGCCTACGCCGAAAGCTTTGGTTTGATCCTCATGTCCGAATTCGAGGCGTTTGGGATTCCGATCCTGGAGGCGCTCGCGACCGGCACGCCGGTCTTCTTGGCTCAACAGGATGCG
>JAJYDB010000244.1 GCA_021777845.1 Planctomycetota bacterium | reverse complement strand
CGACGGCCGACGCCTCGCCGTCGTCGGCATGCTCTTGATCGGACTCGTCACCTTGACCGCCACCCGCAGCCTCTGGTGGGCTCTGGTGCCGATCGCCGCCGGATGGCTCGTTTGGCTCGCGACTGAACATATTCTCGCGGTCTTGAATCTGAAATTGTCGCTCTCGGGCGGGCCGCTCGTGGCGCAGATCATCGTGTTGACGATGCCCGCGGCGAGCCACCTCGCGATTCACTTTCGCGACGAGCTGCGTCGCGGCGCGACGGCGCGCTCGGCCGCCGTGCACACGCTCCGCGACGTCTCGACGCCGGTCGTTTGGACCGCGATCACCGGCGCGATCGGATACGGCGCGCTGCTCACCTCGGCGGTCGTCCCGGTCCAGCAATTCGGCGCGATTCTGGGCATCTGCACGCTCGTCACGGCACTGCTCGCGATGTCGCTCTCGCCCGCCGCGATGCTCCCGCCGTTCGCGCTCCGGCTCCGCCTCGGCAAACCCGCCGCAGCAAACGACGACGAGCCGAAATCGACCTTCGTCGCGCGCTGCGTCGACCAACTCACGCACTGGGTCGATCGGCACCCGGTCGCGATCGTCGCCGTCGTCGCCGCGCTCGTCGTACCGGTCGCGCTCGGCATGACCAAACTCACGTACGAGTCGAATTATATCAACCTGTTTGAAAAGTCGTCCCGCGTCGTGCGCGACTACAACTTCGCCGAGTCGCGCCTCGGCGGGATCGGGCTCGTCGAGATCGTCGCGCCGCTCCCCTCCGCAAGCGACGCCGCCGCGATCGACCGCCTCCGCGCCGTCGAGCGCGCGGTCGAATCGATCCGCATCCACTCACAGGCGAAAGTCGACTACGTGCTCACGCTCGCGACGGTTTTGGACCCCGACGAACGCCTCAAGGCGCTCGCGCCCGACGTCGCGCAACGCCTCCTGCAAGCCAAAATCGACCTCATCGACGCCACCCCGCAGGCCGACCTGCTGCGCGGCTTTTGGAACGCACAGAGCGGTCAAACGCGGCTGATCGTCCGGCTCCGCGAAGCCCAACCCGCCCCCGACAAGGCGGCGCTGTTCGCCGCGTCGCTCGCCTCGGCTCAAAAAACGCTCGGCCCGACGTGCGTTTTGACCGGCCTCTCCAGCTTGATGACGCGCACGACTGAAGCTGTGATCACGACTCAATGGACGACGATCGTGTGGTCGGTCGCGGGCATTTTGCTGATGCTCGCGATCGCGCTGCGAGGTCCGATCTTGGCTTTGCTGGCCTTGCTGCCGACGATTCTCGCGGTGGCGATGGTGCTCGGCCTGATGGGTTGGCTCGGCGTCAAGCTCGACCTCGCGACGGCCTTGGTCGCGAGCGTGGCGCTCGGCCTCTCGGTCGACGACACGTTCCACTGCCTGCTCCAGTTTCGCCGCCATTTCGTCGTCGAAAAGCGGCCGTTCCGCGAGGCGCTGTTCGCGAGCTATTCGATCACGGGGCCCGGTGTTTTGCTCTCGAGCTTCGCGGTCGCGGTCGGCTTTTTGGCCTTGCGTCTGAGCGAATTCATGCCGTTTCAAAACTTCGGGATCATGGTCGCGATCGCCACCGCGGGCAGCACGCTCGGCAACATCATCCTCTTGCCCGCGTGCCTCAGCCTCGGCAATCGCGTCGCGAGCCGACGATTCCGACCGGTCCCGTCGCCGACGGCCGGCGTCGATGTTCATATCCTCGCGCCCGAACCCTCGCCGCGCGTGAAGTCCGCGCGCTGAATTCTCAAGCTTGCGCCGACACGATCGTCGCGATGATCGACCAAGCCTCGGGTCGTCTCCTCGAATATACCCATGCCGCGCGACCTTTATTCTTGACGCGGGGGGTAAGTCGTTTAATCATACGCACATCAACTCGCAGACTCGCGCGGCGATGACATGCCGGCGACCTGTAGGTCTCGATCACCTCTTCATCGATTCCGCAGCCTCATTTTGATGGCCAGGGTTCCAAAGTCGGATTACTTTTCAACAGAGAGGATCACGTCGTGCGCAACTTGCGCGCGCGACCGACCCCGATTTTCTCCGGGCCCTTCGTCTGGTCGTTCACTTCGCTCGCCCTCGCGTTGCCCGTCGATGTGGTGATCAAGTCACCAACCGCCGGCTCCAGCTTCGTGTCCCAAGGCGGAGGAAGTGATTCCGGACTCACTGCTATTCAGGGAACCTGGGCAGTCCGCTTTCAGGCTCCGCCACCGAACAACTCCCAGAACTACACGCTCACGGCCCAGCTTTTCGATTCCAGTTCGATAGGTTCCGGATCGCGACATAAATGGGGACCGGTCGAGCGACATCGAAGTTGCGTGCCGCGATGAAGTCTCACCTCGGCATGCAACGTTTGCGTTGAATCGACTTCCGCGGAGCGAATTCAGAGCTTTGGCCTGGACTTCCTCCCACGTTTTTTGGGTCCGGCTTGAGGGCTCCCGACCGGCTTCGCCGGTCCTCCGGAACGTTCGGCGCGGACCGACACGATGCGGTCGCGGAGCGAGGCGGCACGCTCGAATTCAAGCTCCTCCGCGGCTTTGAGCATCTCGGCCTCAAGGGCCGCCAGATATTCCTCGACGTCGTTCGTCGTTTCGTCGCGACCGATCGCCTGCCGCGCCTCGGTCTTCGCCTGGATCTGCTCCTCGATCCCGCGTTTGATCGCCTTCACGATCGATTCGGGCGTGATGCCGTGTTCACGGTTGTATTCGATCTGGAGCGCGCGGCGGCGGGCGGTCTCGTCGATCGCGCGTTGCATCGAGCCGGTCATCGTGTCGGCATAAAGCACCACTTCGGCGTTCACATGTCGGGCCGAGCGGCCGATCGTTTGGATCAGGCTGGTTTCGCTGCGGAGAAAGCCCTCCTTGTCGGCGTCGAGAATGCAGACCATCGAGACCTCGGGCAGGTCGAGGCCTTCGCGGAGCAGGTTCACGCCGATGAGCGCGTCGAACGCCCCTTCGCGCAGCTCGCGGAGAATCACGACGCGCTCGAAGGCGTCGAGTTCGCTGTGGAGCCACTTGCAGCGCAGCCCTTGCTCCTTCATATAACGCGACAGGTCCTCGGCGAGCCGTTTCGTGAGCGTCGTCACGAGCACGCGTTCGCCTTTCGCGGCCCGTTTTTTCACCTCTTCAAGCAGCGCCGGCACCTGGCCGCGCGCCGGCTCGACGCGGACGACCGGGTCGATCAACCCCGTCGGCCGAATGAGCTGCTCGACGACCTCGCCGCCCGACATCGACAGCTCGTAAGGTCCCGGCGTCGCCGACACCGCGATCCGCGGCCCGAGCTTTTTCTCCCACTCGTCAAACCGCAGCGGACGATTATCGAGCGCGCTCGGCAAGCGAAATCCGTGCTCGACAAGCGTGCTCTTCCGCGCGAAGTCGCCCGCGAACATCGCACGCACTTGCGGGATCGTCACGTGCGACTCGTCGATAAACATGATCGCGTCTTCGGAGAAGAAGTCGAGGAGCGTGTCGGGGGCGTCGCCCGCGTTGCGGCCCGCGAGGTGCCGGCTGTAATTCTCGATCCCCGAGCAGTAGCCGACCTCGAGCAGCATTTCCATGTCGTAACGCGTCCGCGCCGCGAGCCGCTGCGCCTCGAGCAGCTTGCCTTGCTCCTTCAGCCGCGCGAGCCGTTCGTCAAGCTCCGAGCCGATCGCCTCGACCGCCGACTTGATCCGCTCCTCGGGCAAAACGAAGTGTTTCGCGGGATAGATCGACATGTCGGTCATTTTTTCAGTGACCACGCCGGTCAACGGGTCGATGACCGCGAGGGTTTCGACCTCGTCGCCGAAAAGCTCGACGCGGAAGGCGATTTCCTCGTACGAGGGCCAGACCTCGACGACGTCGCCGCGGACGCGGAACTTGCCGCGCTCGAACGCGACGTCGTTGCGGTCGTACTGAATGTCGATGAGCTTGAGCAGGAACTCGTCGCGGTCGACGACCTCGCCGACGCGCATCGGCACCATCATTTTGACGTAGTCGACGGGCGACCCCAAACCGTAGATGCACGAGACGCTCGCAATCACGACCACGTCGTTGCGCGATACGAGCGCGCTTGTGGCGGCCAGTCGCAGGCGATCAATCTCTTGATTAATCGAGGAATCTTTTTCGATGTAGATATCGCGCTGCGGAATATACGCTTCGGGTTGATAATAATCATAATAGCTCACAAAGTAGCGCACGGCGTTGTTGGGGAAGAACTCTTTGAACTCGCCGTAGAGCTGCGCCGCGAGGGTTTTGTTGTGCGAGAGGACGAGCGCGGGGCGGTTCGCGGCGGCGATGACGTTCGCCATCGTGAACGTTTTTCCCGACCCGGTGACGCCGAGCAGCGTCTGGTGCGTACGACCCGCCGCGAGTCCCGCGGAAAGCTGCGCGATCGCCTGCGGCTGGTCGCCCGCGGGTTGATACGGCGCGACGAGTTCGAACGGTCGAAACTTCATACGGCGTGCTCGATGTTATGTTAGCGTGATTGCGTATCGGTGACGTCGACGAGTACGGAGCCGGGGACGAAGGCCGCGGGGTTGCGTTCGTCGGGGATGTCGAGGAGCGTGCGCCAGAGCCCGATCGTGACGGGGCCGACGCGTGCGACGCGGCGGTCGATGTCTTGCAGCGAGGCGAAGGGGGCGCGGTCGCGCTCCGCGAGGAGCCGCGCGAGCGCCGTCGGGCCGAGCTGCGGGAGCGTGAGCAGAAGCGCCCGCGGCGCGACGTTCGGGTCGATGAGCGTCGGTTCGAGGGTCGTCGGCGAGTTGTCCCAGACCGCGACGCGCGCATTCCAAGCGATCGGCGCCGCGGCGAGCAGCAGCGCCGCGATCACGCCGAGTTCGCCGATCCAGTGAATGCGTTGCCGCGACGCCACGTCCCGGTTGTCCTGCGCCAAGTGGACGCCGCGCGCAACCTCTCGGTCGACAGGTGAATCGTCGCGCGGCGCAACCGTTACTTTAGTCGCAATCGCCACAACCCGACAAGCCGCGTGCGAACTCGACGGTCGCATACTATAATGACAATGATCCTGTCGCGCGACGGCGCGCAGGTCTGACGAGCGGTCCGCGCGAACTTCCCCCGCGTCGGCCGCATCATAATGTGATGGAAGGAGGGGTGCATGTTCGCCGGTGCCGCTTGCTTGACCGTGCTCGCTTTGCTGTCTCAGACCGCGAAGGATAAGGAGTCCGTGGGCGACCCGAAACCGAAGGCCGACGAAACCGCCGCGTCGGCCGCCGCCGAGCCGAAGAAGGTCGTCAAAACCGAGAAGGAATGGCAGAAGACGCTTTCGCGTCAGCAATTCATGGTGTTGCGTCGGAAGGCGACCGAAGAGGCGTTCACCGGCAAGTATTGGAACAACCACGCGCGCGGGGTTTACTCCTGCGCGGGCTGCGGCGCGAAGTTGTTCGACTCGCGGACGAAGTTCGAGTCGGGGACGGGCTGGCCGAGCTTTTTCATGCCGGCGGGCCGCGGCAGCGTCGCGACGGCGCTCGACTATTCGGCGGTCGAGCCGCGCGTCGAAGTGATGTGCGCCGCGTGCAACGGCCACCTCGGACACGTCTTCAACGACGGTCCGCCGCCGACAGGCCAGCGCTATTGCATCAACTCGGCGTCGCTCAAGTTCATCCCCGAAAGTCGCGGCGGCGCGGCCTCGAAAACCAAAACGAAGGCAAAATCAAGCGCGAAAGCCAAGGCGAAAGCGAAACCCGCCGAGGTCGACGAGCCGGCGCCCGCGACCTCGAAGCCGAAGTCGGACGAATGATTATCGCGACTCCGGCGCACGCGTGGACACTATAATTTTGATTGCGCCGCCACCGGGTGCGCGCGGACGACGAGTTTATTGCCGCGCGCCGAGACGACGTCGCCGTAGTCGACGCGCGCCGCGACGCTGGTCGCGGGCTCGTTGACCTCATAAGTGACGAAGCGGATGGTTGTGCCGTCCTGCTTCATGTTTGTAAAGGTGTACTTCGACGAACCTTTGACGATGCTGTTCGCGTGCCTGACGACGAAGTCGTGCGTCGGCGCGTCGCTCACGTCGGTGACGACGAGAATGAACACGAGGTTATCGGGGATCTCGGCCGGGACGCCGAGCTCTTCGCGCCGCTTTTCGAGCACTGCCTGGATTCTGGCCGCCTCCAGAGGCCGCAGCGTCGACGAGTTGATAACCGCGAGGCCGAACGCAACCACCATCAACACACCCTGACGTTTCACCGCCTGCCAACGCGTCGCGAGGTAGTAGAAGCCGTAGAACGGCACGAAGCAGAGCAGGCCCTGCGTCATGCTTTCGCGGAACGCGGCGACCATCATCCAAATCGCGCCGATCCAAAACAGGAGACCCGCGACCAGGCCCGTCGTCCGCCAAAATGAGGTGGGGAAGCCCGCGATCCAAAGGTCGTAAATCAACGAGCCGAGCGCGACGAATCCGACAATCCCCGCGATGATTTGCAAAAACGTGTCAGCGGCGAGGTTGTCGCCGGGTTCGCGATCGGTCCGCGCGGGCGTCTTCTTTTTCGAGAGCGGCGCGACGCGCTGCGGCAACGGAGGCGGATCGACGTTAAACCCCGGTCGAGGGAGGGGAGGCAACGCGGACGTGTCGTCGATGGTCGGCGACCCGCCTCCCAGTTGCGACGCATCGAGAAAGTCGGACTTCTCGGCCGTGCCGACCGACCGATCGGCGGGCGCAACCGCGTACGGCGCATCGTCGTCGTCGTCGTCGTCGTCGTCGAGGAATCGAGGCGGGACGGCCCGCGGCGGCGCGCTCGGCGGCGGAACTGGACGCGCGGGCGGGGTGGCCGCGAGGGGGGCGGCGGGAACGTTCATGATCTCGCCGCAACGTTTGCACTTCGCTTTTTTGCCCGCGAGAGCCGCGTCCACCCGAAACCTTTTCCCGCAATTCCCGCAGGCGAAATCCAACGTCATCGCAACGCACTCCACGCTCGGCCCGGCTCGCGCCGCTACGGTTCCTCGTCATTCAAGGCACGTTCGACGACCGCCCCCCCGCGGCGTCGTTCTGAAACAGCGCGCGACGACGGATCACCATCAACGCCCGACGTGCCTCGTCGCTGTCGAAGCCGCCCTTCTTCGCGACGATCGCCGTCAACTTCGGGAGACACGCCGGCCCGCCGACCTCGGCCAGAATCCGACACGCCTCACATCGGACAAATACGTTCTCATGGTCGAGAATCTTGATCACGGGAGCTTCGGCGGCGGGTCAGATC
>JAJYDB010000243.1 GCA_021777845.1 Planctomycetota bacterium | reverse complement strand
GCCGGTGGCGGGCAAGAGGGCCACTTGTCCGCTGATGGTTGCGGTATCTTGCACCGAGGTTCCGAGGGGTACTGGGGCGGTGATTGGAATTCCGCCGGAGTCGAGGATTGCGGTCGCGGTGGTCGAGGTTCCCTTGAAGATGGTGAGCGGCTCGACGGGGCTGGTGGAACCGAGGTAGTTGGCGTCGCCGCTGTAGACGGCGATGTAGGAGTAGGACCCGGCGGCGAGCGCGGCGGTCAGGGAGGAGTTGGGTACGGTGCCGTCGGGGTTGAGCGTCACGGTTTGGTCGACGTGGGCGCCGGTGCCGTCGATGGTGTTGAAGAATTCGTAGGTCAAGGTGCCGGTGGCGGGCAAGGCGGAAGCCTGATTTCCGATGGTCGCGGTGTCGAAGACGGACGAGCCCGGCGGGGCGGCCCCGACGATAGGCGCTCCCGCCGCATCGAGGATTGCGGTCGCGGTGGTCGTCGGTCGGATGAGGGTCGTGAGCGGCTCGACGGGGCTTGTCGACGGCAGGTATTTCGTGTCGCCGTTGTACCTGGCGACGAAGGAGTAGGCACCGGTGGGAAGCGGTCCTTGGATGTCGGAATAGGCAGCCACGCCGCTCGCGTTCAACGGCACGGTGCCGGCCCCGATCGGTGTCCCGGTGCCGCTGATGTTGTTGTAGAAGAAGAAGGTTACGTTGCCCGTCGCAACGCCGCTGCTGCCGGTCACCGCGGCGGCGTCCTCGACGCTCACGCCCGCGGGGGCGGTGTTAACGATCGGTTGGAGGGAGTCGGCGTTGTAGATCGTCGTGTTGATCGTGGACACGGCCGAACCCAAGGTGGGAGTCGCCCACTCTTCGAAGCCGTCGTTAGCCGACCCGCTGGTGTCGCCCGTGTTGACATTTTGGCCCCCAAAGTGGGAGTAGAGATAGAGGTATTGGTTCCCGACCAGCGGCAACGCGCGGGTTGCGGGGTTGCTGAAAGCGCTGTTGGGGAAGGCGCTCAAGGGGATGTCGAGGTACATGTCGGAGCTGCCGCTGCCAGGCGCGAGGGAGCCGTCGAGCTTGACCCACGTGCTCGGCCCGCCCTGCATGTCATAGACCAGTGTTGCCTGGTGGTTGTAAGTTCCGTCCGTCGTGTAACCCTGGAGGGACGGCGAGGATGCAACCGAGACTTGAACCTCGTCCAACGAAAGCAACGGCGCAGTGGTGCTTTGATTCATGTCGAGGGTGAATTCGACGTACGCCTGTCCGGCAATCGAGACGATCGGAAGACTGTTTAGCGCGATCGCGTGGTTGAACGTCGAGGATGTGCCGGTGCCGCCGTTGAGCAGAATGGGGTCGGTGTAGGGACGCGAGTTGGTATTGTATCCGAATTCGATCGGGGTTTGCTGCAACCGCACGAACGACTGAATGTTGCCGGATCCTGCCGGCGACGTTTGTCCCTGCCGGTAGATCGCGCCGTTGATCGTGCCGCTCGCTCCCGCTGAGGTGAGGTCGACCACGCTCATCAGGGCGCGGTCCTCGAGCGCTTCCAGCGTGATGCGTCGCCTGCTTTGCAAATCTCGCACGCGACGGTTCATAGACGACTTGCAAGCGGAACGCACTCTCACAGCGGCAACAGTCATGTGAGATCTCCTCTAAGGATGTCGAAGGCGGCGTGTCGAAAGATGCGCGTAGAGTCCCAAACCGGTCGCGCGCTCGATACGGCGACCGGTCCTCGTCAACGCCCGGGAACCACGTGAAGGCGGTCGTCCGGCGAGAATTCGAGTAAAGCTTCTTGAACGTCGAAACTGCTCGCAACAGCTCGTGGTCAGCCCTAAAGCTGATTGCCCCGCAAGGCACGATCAGGGTTTTTGGGCACGAAAAGCAGAGAGACGGACGCGCGGAAATCGCCACGCGCGCGGGGCCCTTCAAGACCCCAGGAAAGGCGGCCAATCATCAGCCGTCATCAAGATGAGCGAGTAGATGCTAGATCCTGGAATGAGCAATGTCAAGCTAGTCGCTGAGAATTACCCAGATTGCCATTTGCCGAGGCCGACTCGGCGCCGATTCGTCTCGATTGTTGAGGCCGTCGCGGAACAATTCGCGAGAGCGCGGTGATGCGGCGAGGTCTGTCGCCGGCCAATTCTGATGTGAGCAAATGGGCGGCAACACCTGAAAAAAAGCCGAGCGCCCCCCAAGAATTGCGTGAACTTTTCGTCGATCCCGACCGTTCACGACTCATGAGGCGAGGGATCGCCGACGACGAACGTTCGTCGCGGGTCATCGCGCCGTTCGATGTGTACGGCCGGTCTCTCGTGCCGGGGCGGCGCGACCGAGGGACGCGCGACGGAGTTCGGGGCTCTCACCGATGCCGACGGCAGGTCGCGCATCGGATTCACCCGATTTGAGGAGCATCGTCATGTCGTTGACCGCCGAAAAACAGATGGAGCATCTCGGGGCATCCCGCGGGTGCGCCGACCACGACCACGATATCGTCCACGAGTTGAGCGAGCGGCTCGACGCGCTTTGGCGTTACGACCAAAAGATCGCGAACGCCGACGGTCACAAGGAATTGCAGCGGTTCTGGCGTGAAATGAAGCGTCAGGATCAAGAAAACATCAAGCAATTGAAGCAGTTGCTCGGCGATGAGATCCGGAACGATTGTTTCTGACTCGTGCGGGTGGCGCGCGGCCGCGGCTTCGACTCCGATCACGACGCCGACACATTGAATCAAGCCGCGACACTTCGACGCGCCGCCGCGCGGAGGCTGACATTTTCAACTCATCAGTTCACGCATCACCAAGGAGAGCATCATGACGGAAGTGAAAGAGGCCGCGAAACCGAAGACCGAGCCCGCGAGAACGCCGACGTCGACGACCAACGCCGCCGTTCGCCCGTTGCGGCCCGCGCCGCTCCGGAGCGGCGGTTTTCTGGGGTTTCCGCCGCGTTTCGCGGAGGAGATGGACCGGTTGTTCGACGACTTCGGGTTGCGGATGCCGGGGCTCGCGCTCCGAGGCGTTGAGTATCCGAGGCGCGCCGGCGGGTCGGCCTTGTCCGAATGGTCGCCGCGGGTGCAGATGAGCGTGCGCGACGGGAAGTTCACGGTCCGCGCCGATTTGCCCGGGATGTCGAAGGACGACATTCAGGTCGAGATCGGCGACGAGGCGATCGTGATCGGCGGCGAGCGGAAAGAAGAGAAGACGGAGCGTCGCGACGGCTTCACGTACGACGAGTGTTCCTACGGGAGCTTTTATCGCGCGTTGCCTCTGCCGGAGGGGGTCGACGCGTCGAAAGCGACGGCGGAGTTCCGCAACGGCGTGCTCGAGGTGTCGATGCCGGTGCATGCGAAGGCGGAGCCGCAGGCGCGACGCTTGGAGATCCAGGAGAAGAAATAGTCTGATCATTGTCCGTAGGCGCACCCGCGTCCGCCTCCTTTGGGAGGACGCGGGCGAGCGCCCGGTCGCATCGGGAGCCGTCTGATGAAAGACGATAAAGATTTGCAGCGCGACGTCCTGGACGAGCTTCAGTGGGAGCCGAGTCTCGACGCCGCCGAGATCGGCGTGACGGCGCGCGACGGCGTCTTAACGCTTAGGGGCGCTCTGTCTTCCTACAACGAAAAAGTGACCGCCGAGGCGGTCGCCAAACGGGTCCACGGCGTGCGCGCGGTGGCGAACGACATCGAAGTGCGGCCGCGCGGCACGGGGGAGCGGTCGGACACGGATATCGCGCAGGCTTCGGTGGCCGCGCTGCGTTGGACAGCGACGGTCCCCGACGAGCGGATCAAACTTTCGGTCAGCAAAGGCTGGGTGACGCTCGAAGGCGACGTCGACTGGCACTATCAACGTCAGGCGGCGGAAGAGTCGGTACACCACCTGCACGGGGTCCGCGGCGTCGTGAACCTGATCGGGATCAAGCCGAAGGCGTCGTCGAGCGAGGTCAAGCAGCAGATCGAGGCGGCGTTCAAGCGCAGCGCCGAGCTTGACGCGAAGCGGATCCGCGTGGAGACGCACGACGGCAAGGTTACGCTCCGCGGCGATGTCCACACCTGGTCGGAACGGAAGTGCGCCGAGCAGACCGCGTGGGCCGCGCCGGGGGTCGCCCAAGTCGAGAACCTGATCACGATCACCCCCTTGAGGAGCTGAGCGGATCGCGACGCGAGCGGGCGCGTTGCGACGTTGAGGAGATGCGCAGGTCCGGCTCGATGCGCAAGCGGGCCGAATTGTCCGTGATCCACGCTGGGAAGGCACGGCGCCGATGGCTCAGGAGTTCGTCGTTTTTAGCGGGAGCGCGAATGAAGGGCTCGCCGACGCGATCGCCGCCGAGCTGGGCGCGCGGCTCGGTTCGCGTGCCGTCGCGCGCTTTCCGGACGGCGAGACCGCGGTCCGCCTCGACGTGCCGGTGCGCGGCCGCGACGTCGTCCTGATCCAGCCGACCGCGCCCCCGGTCAACGACAACGTGATCGAGTTGCTGGCGTTCGCCGACGCCTGCCGACGCTCGGCCGCGGCTCGAATCACCGCCGTCGTGCCCTATTTCGGCTATGCGCGATCGGACAAACGGCACGCGCGTCGCGAGCCGATCACCGCAAGCCTCGTCGCGCGGCTGATGCAGACCGCGGGCATCGACCAGGTGGTGACGCTCGACCTGCACGCCGACCAGATCGAAGGCTTCTTCTCGATCCCGGTCGATAACCTGAGCGCCGCGCCTTCGCTCTGCCGGGCGCTCGGCGATCAACTCCCCGAGGGCGTGGTCGTGGTCTCGCCGGACGCGGGACGCGTGAAAGCGGCGAGCGACTACGCGCAGCGTCTGGGAGCGCCGGTGGTCGTGCTGCACAAGCGTCGCGACAGCCCCGACGCGACCGCGGTGACGCACGTCGTCGGCGACGTGACCGACCGCCCCTGCCTCATTATCGACGACATGATCTCGACCGGAGGGACGATCGCGCGCGCCGTCGAGGCCTTGCTCGCCGCAGGGGCGCGCCGCGAGATCATCGTCGCCGCGACGCACGGGCTGTTTGTCGGCGACGCCCGCGGGATGCTCGCGCGCGCGGGAGTCCGGCGCGTCGTCGTGACCGATTCGATCGCGCAATCGACGTCGGGTCCAACGCCGCCGGAGGTGGTTTCGATCGCGCCGCTGTTCGCGGCGGCGATCCGCCGTATTCATCAGGCCGACAGCTCGCTCGTCGACCTCTATCGCGACGCGCCCGCCGCGGCGCGCGCCGTATCGTCGCCGGTTTGAAATCGCAAGGAGATCAAATGCCTACCGCGTTTCGCGATCGTAACGAAGCGGGCCGCCTGCTGGCCGAGAAACTCGCCGCGTACGCCGGCCGCGACGACGTGTTGATGCTGGCGCTGCCGCGAGGCGGCGTGCCGGTCGCCTACGAGGCGGCGCGGGCGCTCGACGTCCCGCTCGACGTCTTGGTCGTCCGCAAGCTCGGCGTGCCGGGGCACGAGGAGCTCGCGATGGGCGCCATCGCATCGGGAGGCGTGCTCGTTTTGAACGAGGAAGTCGTCCGGATGCTTCAGATCCCGAAGCACGTGATTGAGGCGGTCGCCGAGGAGGAAGGACGCGAGCTGGCGCGTCGCGAGCGGCTCTATCGCGGCGACCGTCCCGCGTATCGAGTCCGCGGCCGCACCGTGATTCTCGTCGACGACGGCCTGGCGACCGGCTCGACGATGCGCGCGGCCGTGGCGGCGCTGCGGCGTCTCGCGCCGGCGCGGATCGTCGTGGCGGTGCCGACCGCGGCGCGCGAAACGTGCGACGAAATGAGCCGCGAGGCCGACGAGTGCATCTGCGACATTACCCCCGACCCGTTCTACGCCGTCGGCCTCTGGTACGAGGATTTCTCGCAAACGACCGACGACGAGGTCCGCGAGCTGCTCGTCCGTGCGCGACCGCCGGTCGAAGGCTCGAGAACCGTCCTTCACGATCAGGAGACGCCGCGATGACCACCGCGTCGAGACGCGAAGCAACCGAAGGTCCCGCGCTCGCGGCGCTCCGCGCGGCGGCTCGCAGACTGGTCGGGGCGTCCGAAGATTACGACCCGCTGCTCGAACTCGTCGACGACGCGCGCTTCGTCCTGCTCGGCGAGGCGACCCACGGCACGCACGAGTTCTATCGCGCGCGCGCCGAGATTACGATGCGGCTCGTTCGCGAGAAGGGCTTCAACGCGGTCGTGGTCGAGGCCGACTGGCCGGACGCGTATCGCGTTAATCGCTACGTGCGCGGCCGGAGCGACGACGCCGAGGCGATCGACGCGCTCGCGGGGTTCCGACGATTCCCGGCGTGGATGTGGCGCAACGCCGACGTGCTCGACTTCGTCGGCCGGCTGCGGGCTCACAACGACCAGGCGGCCGCCTCGCAACCGCAAGTCGGCTTCTACGGGCTCGACCTTTACAGTCTGCACGCCTCGATCGAGGCCGTGCTTGCTTATCTCGACAAGGTCGAGCCCGCGGCCGCCCGGCGCGCCCGCGCGCGATATGCGTGCTTCGACAGCTACGCCGGCGACACGCAGGCCTACGGCTTCGCGACCGGGCTCGGGCTTGGGCCTTCGTGCGAGCGCGAGGTCGTGGGCCAGCTCGTGGACTTGCGCCGGTCCGCCGCGGAGTACGCTCTGCGCGACGGCCGGATCGCCGAGGACGACTACTTTTACGCCGAACGCAACGCCCACGTTGTCCGCGATGCCGAAGCGTATTACCGCACGATGTACCGCGGCGAGGTCTCGTCGTGGAACCTCCGCGACGGCCACATGGTCGATACCCTCGACGCGCTCGACGAGTATCTCGGCCGGCAAAGCGCGCGGCCGAAGTTCGTCGTCTGGGCGCACAACTCGCACCTGGGCGACTCGCGGGCGACGCAAATGCACGAACGCGGCGAGTGGAACGTCGGGCGGCTCGTCCGCGAGCGGCACGGGCGCGACGCCGTCTTGATCGGCTTCACCACCTACGACGGTACCGTCACCGCCGCCTCGAATTGGGACGCCCCCGCCGAACGAAAGCCGGTGCGTTCCGCCTTGCCGGGCAGTTACGAGGCGCTCCTGCACGACGTTGGATTCGGCCGGTTTCTCCTCAATCTGCGCGACGACGAGCACACCGCGTGCCTGCGCGCCCCGCAGTTGGAGCGTGCGATCGGCGTCGTCTATCGACCCGAAACCGAACGCGCGAGCCACTACTTCCACGCGAGCTTGTCGAATCAGTTCGACGCCGTCCTGCACTTCGACCGCACCCGCGCCGTCGAGCCGCTCGAACGCA
>JAJYDB010000242.1 GCA_021777845.1 Planctomycetota bacterium | reverse complement strand
GACGGGTGCAACAGGCCGAGCTCTCGCGGGTCAACCGGCGTGAGAATCTGGGTCTGAATGCCGTCGCCCGAGCCGATCTTGACCGGAATCTGCACGATCTTGCCGCCGCGGACCAGTTGCAAGAACTTGCGACGCGACGAGGGGTCGGTGAAAACGCAAGAATCCGGCAGGTGGACGCTGTTCGGAGCCGGCAGGGCCAAGCGAATGCGGACCTGGCCGTACATGCCGTCCTTCAACTTGCGGTCGGGATTCATAACGTCGATCTCGGTCCGCATCGTGCGGTCCTCGGGATCTTCGGCGTCGGCGAAACGCGAGACCGGCTTCTCGATGACGTCGTTCGGCAAAGCGTCGAGAATAATCTCGGCCGGATCGCCGACGTCGGCGTAAGGAACATCCAGGTCGGCGACGACCGTCACAACCCGCATCTTGTCCATCCGCGCCAGCACCAAGAGCGGCTCGACGCCGCCTTCCGCCGCCGAACGCACGAAGGCACCGGGGTGAAACGTCCGCTTCGTGATCACGCCGTCGTACTCGGCGCGAATCTCGGTGTAGTCGAAGAGCACCTTCGCCTTGTCGAGATTCGCTTTCGCGAAACCTTGATTCGCGATCGCCTGGTCGACCTCGGCGCTCGCCTTCAGGACCCGCGCCTTCGCCGCGCCGAGCTGTGCGTTCGCCGTCAAAACCGACGCCCGCGCCGAAAGTTCGGCCGCGACCGCCGAGTCGAGGTGATCGCGCTCTTCGTCCAGCATCACCTGCGGCACGGCCTTCTGCTCGACCAACTCCGAGATCCGCTTGAACTGCTTGTCGCGATATTCACGCGCCGACGTGAACTTCGCGACGTTCGCCTCGGCCTCCTTCACGAACGCCGCGGCGGCCTCGACGTCGGCCTCGGCGGTGGTCTTGATCGCCTTCGCGGTCTCGACCGCGGCGATCGCCTGCCGCAACGCGGCCTCGTCGCGCTCAACCTCTTTTTCCGCCTCGGGCACGTAGATCCGCGCCAGCAGCTGACCCTTCTTCACCGGGTCGTTGATGTCGACGTACTGCTCCTTCAAGAAGCCCGAAATCTTCGCGTAGACGTTGTAGAAGTCGAACGAATGAACCGTGCCGGGCATGACCGAATAGCGCGTGATCCCGCCCGGCTTCGGCTTCACCACTTCGACCAGCGTCTTCGCCGTCGTACGTTCCCCGGACGACTTCGTTTCGTCGGACTTCGCGTGCTCGGGCTCCTGAGTCGACGACGCCTTCAGCGGCGTGCCGTGATTCAAGAACCAAATGCCCGCCGTCGTCGCGCCGGCCAGAACCACCCCGGCGAATCCCAAAAACCACAACGACCGGCCGCTCGATGGCATCGAGGGCTCGGGGGTCTTCATCTCGTCGTCTTGCCGCGTCGGCGCCACTTTGATTCGCCTCCCAAAGGTCGTGATCGGAGCCTCAACTTATCCCAAAATTCCGTCGCAGCCCATCCGCAGGTGCTTCCCTCGCAAAATCAAGGGGCGACCGACGTCCGACTCGCATTCCAAAATACGGCGCGTTTCGACTCGTTCAAGAACATCCGACGCGTGTGTGAAACGACGTCGTCGGGGTCGCCTTCGGAATCGCTCAAGAAGCGCCGCGCGGCGTGCTTGTCGCGCTTGGGCACACTCCAAATTAAAGGCAAGGGGAGGGGAAATGCCCTTGGCCGTCGTCAACCGGCTGGAAACCCGCGATGTCCCCACGCGGCACCAACATCCCCGCATGAAAACCTACGTCATGTTACGCCAATTTTCGCCCGCGGTCAATCAAATCCTCTACCGCCTTCGTAATCTTCCCGTTCGCGCGTCGCCGACATGCGACGTCGCCCACGCTTCCCGCGATCCTCCAGACCGTACCACTTTTTAGAATCATAAGTTCTTTCTTAGAAAGCAACCCGTCTGAGCCGCAAACTCGCCGAACCGCCGCTCGCGGCCCGGGCCGCGCAAACTCCGGAATCAACCTCCTTCGCCGGCCCGTCTGGATTTTTCCGAATTTGGAGGATAGGATATTGTCTGATTCGTCCTCGCCCGAATTGAGAATGAGTCGTCGGTCGCGTTTTCCCCCCCTTCCGCGCGACCATCCACGCGTGATTCGCCTTCTCCCCCGTCGGTGTTTCACGATTGAACTCCCGCCCCGTGGACCGACGCATTTGGTTCGGGTTTGCTCTCCCTCTCCGCGACTTGGCGGCGTCGGCGATCGACGGACCCGGCGGCGTCCCTGCCGGGACGTTGAGGGCGAGACGCAAGTCGCGGGCGCGGCGGCTTTCCGCTACGCTCGAGAGTGCGAATTGGGTAAACTTCTCCGCGACGGCAAGATTTAGCTCCGGATTTGTTTTAGATCGCGACGGTTTCCGCTTGGCGTCGGGCGGCGGCCGGATCCATCACCTGCAATTTCCTCGCAGCCGCGTTTGGGGCACGAAGAACCATGAATGGCTTGATCCGAGCCTCGCTCAAAAATCCATACGCCGTCACGGTGATGGCGTTCACCATGATTTTGCTCGGGATCGTGTCGATCCGGTCGATTCCGATCGACATCTTGCCGGTCTATAAAAGTCCGGCGGTCCAAGTGTTGACGTTTTACAGCGGCATGCCCGCGGCGGCGATGGAAAAAGACATCACCAACCGGATGGAACGGTGGGTCGGCCAGGCCAACGGAACATCGCGGCAAGAGTCGCGCTCGATCATCGGCGCGAGCATCGTGCGGAACTACTTCTTCGGCGACGTCGACCCCAACGGCGCGCTCACGCAGGTGAATTCGCTGGCGCTCGCGGCGGTGCCGAACCTGCCGCCGGGCACCCTGCCGCCGGTGGTGCTGCCGTACGACCCGACGAGCTCCGTGCCCGTCTGCGTGGTCGCGGTCGACAGTCCCGACGGCTCGCAGAACGAGTCGATTCTTTACGACGTCGGTCGTTATGAAGTCCGCAACATGATCATGAGCGTGAACGGCGCGGTCGCGCCGGTCGTCTACGGCGGCAAAATCCGCGCCGTCATGGCCTACCTCGACCGTCAAAAGATGCAGGCGCGCAACCTCTCGCCGCTCGACGTCATGCACGCCATCGACAACTACAACGTCTTCCTCCCCAGCGGCGACGCGAAGTTCGGCACGATGGACTACGCGTTCGACTCGAACTCGCTGTTCAACTACGCCGAGAACATGGGCGACATCCCGCTGCGCGACCGCGAAGGCAACCGCGCCTACGTCCGCGACGTCGCCAAGGTCCGCGACGCGGCGTACATCCAGACGAACGTCGTCCGCATCAACGGCAAGCGCGAGGTCTACATCCCCGTCTTCCGCCAATTGGGCGCAAGTACGCTCAAGGTCGTCGACACGCTCCACGCCAACCTTCGCGACTTCACCGATCGCATCACGCGTTCCGGTTGCGACCTGAAGTTGGTGATGGACCAGTCGGTGTACGTCCGGCAGTCGATCAGCGCGCTCGTGCAGGAAGGCTTGATGGGGGCGGTGCTCTGCTCGCTCACGATTTTGCTCTTCTTGGGCCAGTTGAAGATGACCGGCATCGCGGTCATGACGTTGCCGATCTCGTGCCTCACCTGCTGCATCGCGCTCAACGCGACCGGCCAAACGATCAACACGATGACGCTCGCAGGCATGACGCTCGCCATCGGACCGATGGTTGACAGCGCCATCATCTGTCTCGAAAACACGCACAGATACCTCGGCCTGGGGGCAAACCCCAAGGACGCCGCCTACTTCGGCGCCAGCGAGGTCGCGATGCCCGAGCTGGTCTCGACGCTGTGCACGTTCCTCGTGCTCTCGCCGCTCGCGCTCATGCCGGGCCTTGGGCCGTTCTTGTTCCAACCGATGACGTTCGCGGTCGCCTTCTCGATGATCGCGGCCTACATCCTGTCGCGGACACTCGTCCCCTCGTGCTCGGGCTTCTGGCTCTCGGGCCACGGACACGAGGGCGAGCACGGCGAACCCGCCAAGAAGAAGAACATCATCGCCCGCGCCTTCGGGAAGTGGGAGAAGCTCATCGACCGCTTCTTCGCGGGCTACGGCGTCTTGCTCGATATCTGCCTCAACCACCGGATTCTCACGAGCTTGATCGGCTTCGGCCTGCTCGGCGCGACGATCGCGATCATGAGTCCGATCATGCGTCGCGAATTCTTCCCCGAGGTCGACGGCGGCGCCTTCGACATGTACGTCCGTGCTCCATCCGGTACCCGCATCGAGATCACCGAGCGCTATATCGAGAAGGTCGAGAAGCTCATCCGCGAGACGGTCTCCGAGGAAGACTTGCAGCTCATCATCTCCGAGCTCGGCGTCAACTCCGACTGGTCGGCCGCCTACACGCCGAACTCCGGTCCGATGGACGCCGTCGTGAAGGTGCAGCTCTCCGCCGAACGCAGCAAGTCGGCTCAGGAATACGTCCACCTGCTCCGCGACCGGTCGAAGGAACCGGCGTTCCAAGGACTTGAGTTCGCGTTCGACGCCGGCGGCCTCGTTCGCAGCGCCATGAACGAAGGCAAGTCGACGCCGATCAATATCCGGATCACCGGCAAAAATCAGGAAGTCGCACACAAGATCGCCGAGAAGATCCAGCTCGACGTCGTCAAGATCGACGGCGTCGTCGACGCCCGGATCATCCAGCGGCTCGACTATCCCGAGTACATCGTCGACGTCGATCGCGCAAAAGCCGCCGACCTCGGACTCACCCAACGCGACGTCATGGAAAACATCGTCGCCTCGTTCAACTCGAGCATCTCGTTCAATAAGCGGAACTTCTGGATCGACCCCGCGGGCGGCAACCAGTACTTCGTCGGCGTGCAATACCCCGAGGGCGACATCCAGTCGATCGACACGCTGCTGAATATTCCGATCACCGGCCCGAACAAAAAGAAGCCGGTTCCGCTCAGCAACCTGATCCGGCTCCGCCGCGCCGAAGTCCCCACCGAGGTCACCCACAGCACGATTCAGCCGACGATCGACCTCACGATGGGCGTCGACGTCCGCGACCTCGGCCACGTTGCCGACGACGTCACCGTCGTGATCAACAAGTACGGCACCACCCTCGACGAGAAGGGGAAGAAGCTCGACAACGGCATCTGGATCCCCTTCGACCCCGACAAGACCGGCGAAAAACACCCCCTCAAAGGCTCGAAGATCATCCTCTCCGGCGAATACAGCCGTATGCAGGACACCTTCAGCCAGCTTTCGTTCGGCCTGATGATGGCCAGCGTGCTCATCTACTTCTTGATGGTCGGCCTCGACAAGTCCTGGGTCGTACCGCTCACCGTTATGCTCATCGTGCCGCTCTGCCTCATCGGCATCCTGCCGATGCTGTACTTCACCAACACTGCCATCAACGTGCAGTCGCTGCTTGGGTTCATTTTCGTCGTCGGGATTAAGGTCGCGAACACCGTCCTCATGACCGACTTCGCACAAGAAATCCGCCGCGACGAAGGAATGACGCCGACCGAGGCCATCCGCAAGTCGGCGAACATCCGCGTCCGACCCGTGACGATGACCGCGCTCGCGGCGTTCTTCGCGATGATCCCAGGTGCCATGGCCATCGAACGCGGCTCCGAAGCGAACGCCCCGCTGGCCCGCGCCATCTTGGGCGGATTGCTCGCCGGCGAACCCGCCACGCTGTTCGTCCTGCCGTGCCTCTACTCGCTCTTCGTCCGCGGCGAGCTCAAGAAAGACACCGAGGAAATCGGCGTCAATCACCCGATCCACGGAGCCGGCGGACACGGCCACGGCCACGACGAACCCGCCGACAAGGAAAGCCCGGCACTCGAAGGCCCGAGCGATCACGACTTCGACTTCGGCGGCCCGCACGACCACGGCGAGCCCAAGCACTAAGCCGCCGCGATTGTTCGACCGCACCCCGGTCGATCCCGGTGAAAATCTCCGGCCGCGCTCGAGGGCAACCTCGGGCGCGGCCTTTTGCTTGCGCGCCGCGCAGGTCGCCCTTTCACGAGGGAGGGCGGAGATCCCCGCACCGATTCCGGTCGTAGCGACGCGCCGCGTCTGTGCGCGCGGTTTTCCCTCGACGCATGCCGCGCGCGAGGCCGATTCTCAATGGTAAGCATGAACCTATCACGCCGCGGACCCGGTCGCGACGCAGTGAAATTGGGCGGGACAACGGAGGTCTCAGATGCCGCGGAATCAGTCGCGAGGTCGTATCTTCACGTTCGGGGTTGATACGCTCGAAACGAGAGCGCTGCTCACCCACTTCGCTCCTCGGATCATGCTGCCGAGCATCGTCGAGGCCGTCGCCGCGCGAACCGCGGCCCCGCCCCCCGTCAAGTTGCCTGGGAACGTCTTTAACCACCCCGGCATCTACAACTTCAACCTGAAGGGCGGCTTCCTGAATCAGCTCGGCCTGCGACTGTCGATCTCGGGCAACCAGGCGGGCCGCGTCGTACAAGCGTTCCAAGACTTTCAAGATCGCTACAAGGCGATGCTCGCGACTCCCGCGGGCACGCCGAATACGCCGACCTTGAGCGACCTCGTGTCGCGACTGCAAACGTTCGTCGACAACGGTCTGACGTACTATCAGATCTTCACCGTCAGCCCCTCGACGTCGGTCGTGAAGAGCCTCAAGGTCTCGCCTTACGCGAACACCGCGCTCATCCCCTTCGCGAACGCGCAGGTTGCCCAGGTCGGCGCAACGCTGGCTTCGAACCCGCCCCTCGATATCACGCCGTTGCTCAATACGGCCGTGAATTCGATCCTGAACAGCGTCGCGGAATTCTCGGTCCATCCGCAATTGTTCACGCGGCCGAGCGACTTCTACATCAATCCCTACGCGAAATTCGACTTAACCTACACCGGCGGCCCGCCCGCGCAAGCCGCGCAAGACTACTTCCTCCGCGGCCCGCACGGTGAATTCATCCCCGGCGCGATCCTGCACCCGCACTTGCCCGCGTGATGCGAGTGTGCTCGGGCTGCCAAACTCGCGCTGCGCATTCGCGACGCCGCGTGTACAATCAAAGCGAGAGCCTTGGCCGCCGTAGCCGAAGCCTTGGCCGCGTAGACAATGCACCGCGAGAAAATCACAATGCCGACCTACGACTATGTTTGCGACGCCTGCGGGCACGAATTCGAGGTGTTCGAATCGATTAAGGCCGACCCGCAGAAGATCTGCCCGAAGTGCGAAAAAGCAAGCCTGCGTCGCAAGATCGGCGGAGGGGCGGCAATCATTTTCAAAGGGTCTGGATTCTATCAGACCGACTATC
>JAJYDB010000241.1 GCA_021777845.1 Planctomycetota bacterium | reverse complement strand
CGCGGTCGACGCTCCAGGTGTCCGGGCGTTTCTCGCCGCGAACGAGGCCGCCAAGTTGAAGAATCTGTCGGTCGTCGCGGGCCTCTGCTGGCGCTACCACAAGCCCCGAGTCGAGACGATCGCGAAGGTGAAGGCCGGCTCGATCGGCGATATCGTCGCCGTCGAAACCACGTACAACAGCGAGGGCGTCTGGGATCCGCGCGCAACCCGCGCAGAATGCAAGAGCGACATGGAATACCAGATGCGCAACTGGTACTATTACAATTGGATCTGTGGTGATCATATCGTCGAGCAAGCGGTGCATGGAATCGACACGATGGCGTGGGTGCTTGGCGACAAGCCGCCGGTGAAGTGTTGGGGCGTCGGCGGCCGACAGGAGCGGGTCGATCCGAAGTACGGTGACATCTACGACCATTTCTCGGTCGTCTACGAGTATCCCGGAGGCGTCCGCGGCTACCACCACTGCCGGCACTGGGCGAACACGCCGACGCAGGTGAAGGACTACGTCCTGGGCGCCGACGGCAAGTGCGACGTCTTTGGACATATCATCACCGGCAAAAACAAGTGGCGCTATCGAGGCGCGAATAACAACATGTACCAGACTGAACATGACGAGCTGTTCGCATCGATTCGGAGCGGCAAGCCGATCAACGGCGGCGGCTACGCGGCGTCGACGACGTTGCTCGCGATCATGGGCCGAATGGCGGCGTACACCGGCCAGGTAATCACCTGGGAGGCGGCGCTGAATTCGAAGGAAAACCTCGCGCCTGCAGCCTACGCCTGGGGGGATGCCCCTAAAGTCGTCGTACCGAAGCCCGGCACTACGCGCTTCGCGTGAATTGCTATGACTCATCAGACTTGCTTCCAGTTGCGAACGATGCGCGCCGCGCACGGATGTGGCGCGTGTCGTTATTGAAAGAATTCTCGGAGACGACAAGGAAACTCTAAGTGCATCGCGCAACACCCGCCGTTACTTTACATGCGAATTTCAGACTCTGTGAAATTAGGGCGTTAGTATCACAGTTGCTCTTGCTTGAAACCTGATTTTTGGCGGGATTGGTCCGGTTTTGCGCGCGAGGTCAAGGATGGCCGACGCCATTGATGCGGAGTTGCGGCGAGCTCCCTTCGGCGAGCTCGACGAGCGGCTGGCGTCGCGTTTTTCGCGCAAGGATCTTGAGCGGCGGGCTCAGGGATACTTGCGCGGCTTGCTCGACCGCGTCGAACGCAAGAACGCCCGGAAACTTGCCGAGGCCGTCGGCGACGCCACGCCGCACGGAATCCAGCGGCTCTTCGGACGTGTCTGCCGGGATGCCAAAGCGGTCCGTGACGAGCTGCGGAACTACGTCGTCGAACACCTCGGCCAGCCCGTGCGCTAGTCGTCGACGAGACGGGCTTCCTGAGAAGGGGGTCAAATCCGCCGGCGTCGCGCGGCAGTACAGCGGCACCACACGACGGATCGAGAACCCTCAAATCGGCGTGTTTCTGACTTGTCGCACGCGTCGCGGGTCCGCGCACATCGATTGCGTCCTCTACCTGCCCAAGGCGTGGACCGACGATCAACCGCGCCGTCGCGAGGCGGGATTTCCCGAGAAAACCGCGTTCGCGACCAAACCCCAACTCGCGCGCCTGATGATCCGGCGCGCCGTCGCGGCGGGAGCGCCGCCCCAAAAAGGCGTCAAACACCCTCCGAGTCGATTCCTCTGACCCAGCCCGAAGTGAGGCGGTTGCTGTTTCGGGTCGCGTCGGGAGCGCCTGCGGGCCGAGCGTTCATTAAGGAGTGGTTGGATCGGCGACTGAGACATTAAGCGACGACAAAGTACGCATATTACCGCGCACGCGGACACCCATTGACTGAAACGCAACTCTAATACCAGAACACGCCGGCGTCGATCGATTACTTCGGAGATGCCTGAGATGCGTACGAGCAGGAGCAAGTCCAACGATCGTCGTTGCCCGGTCTCCGGTGGTGAGATGTGCCCGGACCGCCGTCGCCGGGAGCTTCGGGCGTCACAAGTGCAGTCGTCCTGACGGTCGTCGTTGCCCTTACGGTCGAGGCCGGCGGGACTGATTATGGCTCAGGGGCTTCGAGCGATAGACCGCAATGACGTCGTACGATGCTGCGACATACCGAAAATCAGTGCGCCCCAGCCAATGACTGGAAATTGAGATGCCCTCGCCGAGATACGGCGAAGGCATCTTTTGTGTCTCAATCTCAGGAACACAGGAAAGCAAACCGGACAAATTTGTCCCCTAGTTTATCACCCTCAATTATTCCCCAACTGCAGTATTCTTAACTTCAGGCTTTCAAGAGCTTAGGAATGGGCGGCGCTGGATTCGAACCAGCGACTTCCACCGTGTGAGGATGGCACTCTAACCGCTGAGTTAGCCGCCCGCTTATCTTTTGGATCGACATAGTATCCGAGGCGACGCCATGCTTTGCAAGCCGAACCGACATCGCGTCCGCTCCGTCGGTTCGGAATGCTACGCCACATCGGGCGCGCCGCGCTGAAGATCAGTCGGCGTGATGCTGCTCGGGTTCGACGGCACGGGGCGGCGCGGCGGGGGGTTCAAAACGAGGAACGGTGGCCTCGGCATATTCGACGCCGCGCGGGCCGTCGTCGAACGAGCCGCGGGTTGAGGTCGACGTTGTCGACGCACCGCTTGCCGCCGCGTGGAAGTCGTCGGTGATCTCGCTCATCCCCTTGCGAAACTCGGTGATCCCTTTGCCGAGCATCCGGCCTACCTCGGGCAGGCGGTTCCCGAACAGAAGAATCGCGATGCCCATGATCACGATCATCTCAGGCATGCCGATATTGGGCAGCATCGTTGTCAGTCTCCCTCGCGTGTCGGACTCGGTTCACTTCTTGTCGGCGGACACGGGCTCGTCGGCCGGCGACTTCCGAACCTGGTCGGTCGGGATGTTCTTGTCTTCGTTGACGGCGTTGTGAAATTCTTCCTCGGCGCCGGCGACACCCTTCTTAAACTCGGTGACGCTCTTGCCGAGCGAGCGCATCACGCTCGGGAGGCGGTTACCGAAGATCAAGAGCGCGACAAACGCGATGATGAGCAACTCGGGCGTGCCGAGGCTACCGAAGAATGCGAAAAGCGGCGTCATGGGCATCGGACTCCCTCAAGCGTGAGGCGCGTTGTCGGTCGTTGTCTTGATCCGCCTACAACAAATCTTATTGTAACATGGCGGGCGTCGATGCCCAGACCCTGCGTTCAGTCGGCGCGGCCGCCGGTGAGATACCGGGCCAAAATCCAGGACGCGATCGCGGTCGCGGCGAGCACGGTCAGAAACCAAAACATCGGGTCGGAGCGCCCGGACGCCTGCGTCTGACCCGGACACCTCGATCGGTTCGGCAGCAGGTAGCGGAAAATCGAGCCGCCGCGCCGCGCGCCGAGCCATTTCGGCGGGCCGTAAAGCACAAATGCGACGAACACGATGATCGCAACTTCGCGCAACCCCGGCGGCCCGAAAATCGCCCAAGGCAACGCATGCGTCGACATTAGGTGCGAATCCAGCCGTTAGGGGTGGGTGTCGCGTCGGGAGGGTCGTCGGACCGCACGGTCCGGGAGGGATTGCGGCGACTCTCGACGCGGCGGCGATCGTCGCTCGCTCGTGCCTCGTCGCGATTAATCCTACCCGATCGACCACGCGATTGCCATCCGTTGCGACGCGATTCTCCATGCTCCACCGCCGTCGAGGTCGCTCAAGCCGCGGTTAGATCCGTTCGACGTGCACCTCGGCCTCGATCAGATGGACGTCGCGCGGCTCGATCGCGCCCGCGTCCCAGACGAGTGCGTTCGCCACCCCGCACGCGAGCGACCGGCGAATCGTCGCCTCGGCGTCGAGGCCCTCCAGGTGCGCGTCGACCAGCCCCGCGAGCAAGCTGTCGCCCGATCCAACGGGATTCACGACGTCGACCTCGGGTGGGGTCGCGCGATACGTTACCCCGTCGATCAGGCACAGCGCAGCCTTTTCGCCGTGGGTGACCACCCCGCGCGTCACTCCGCGACGCGACCAACGCTCAAGCAAACCCACTAGGTCGGCATCGCTCGGCGACTCGATCTTCAGATGCGCCGCGGCCTCGCGACGATTCATCTGGAGCGCGTCGGGGCGGAACGCCCAGATCGCTTCGAGCGCGGGCCCATAGGTATCCAGAAACACCGGCACTCGCTTCGTTTGCGACAACCCTATCAGCTCCGAATACAGCCCGTGCGTCGTCGCCGACGGGCTCGAGCCCGACAGTGTCAAGGCCTCGATCGAGCCGGTCGCGAGCTCGATCTCGACGGCGCGGAAAAGCATTTCGGCCTCGGTTTCCGAGATCGACGGGTCGGGGTCGAAGAATGATGTTTGGAGCGACGTGTCCTCAGTGCGGATTGTTGTGATCACGCGCGTGGGGGCGTGAGTGCGGATCTCAAGCGGGACGAGTCCGTCGTCGTCGCGAAGCAGCCGCTCGCAACGAGCCCCAACGTCCCCGCCGAAAAACGCGACCGGTCGAGCCGTCCGACCCAACCGACGTAGTGCCCGCGCGACGTTGTTCCCCTTCCCGCCGCAGACCTCGCGAATCGAACGGCAACGCACCATCGTGCCGGGCCGCCACGTCGGAGCGACCAGCGTTTTATCCAGACAAGGGTTCAGAGTCACGCACAATATCATGTCGATGCGGCCCTTCGTACAATCGCGCGGTCGACTTCAGCAACGGCATCGGCCGCCTCCGCCCTCGAGCACGTCGCGGCAACTCGCGCTCGGCTTGACGCGGCGACGAAACCCCAACCCGGCCCCGCACGATAAACCGCGGCCGGCCGCGTGCCTCGTCAAGAATTCGACCCATATATTCACCCAAAATCGCGACCGAGAGCAACTGCGCGGCGACCAAAAACAACACCGCCGCCCCGACCCAAACCGCCGACGCGGGCCACGCATCGATCAACATCCCTCGGCCCGCCAACAACGCCGTGCCCGCCGTCGTCGCCGCGGCCAGAAACGCACCCAACACGCCGAGCGGTCGCAAGGGCGATTCGTCGCACCCGAAAAGGCCGTCGAGTGCCAGCCCGATGAGCTTCGCGAATGTGTATTTTGGCTCGCCGGCGTGACGAGCGCCGCGCTCGACCGGCACCCCCGTCTGCCGAAATCCCGCCCACGCCCGCAGCCCTCGCACGAACCGTCGACGCTCCGGCAGCGCGTTGATCACCTCCACCACCCGCCGGCTCATCACTCCGAAGTCGCCCGCGTCGAGCGGAGTCTCAACCGTCGACACACCGCGCAAAACCAGATAAAACACCCGGTACGCAAGCCGCTTTAGCAGCCCCTCGGGCCGCGACGCACGCACTGCGTACACCACGTCGTACCCCTCATCGTACTTTGTCAGCAGCGTCGCGAGTGCCTCGGGCGGATCCTGCAAGTCGCCGTCCATCACCGCCGTTGCCGCTCCTCGCGCGTACTCCAAACCCGCGGTGATCGCGACCTGATGCCCGAAGTTTCGCGACAGCGAGATCCCCCTGAACCGCGGGTCGTTGCGATGCAGCCGCGCAATCGCGCGCCATGTCGCGTCGGTCGAGCCGTCGTCGACCAGTATCGCCTCGAAGTCGACGCCGAGCGCGTCGAGCGTCGCCGCCAAACGCCGCGCCAACTCGTTAACCGTCGCCGCTTCGTCGCGGAGCGGCACCACTACCGACAGCGTCGGAAGCTCAGCCGCCGCTGCGTGCGTCGCCTCGTCCCCGCGATCCTTGCCGAACACGCCGTGCTCCTTCCTTAGATCAAGTCTTCAAGGCCGCCGGGGCTGCTCAAACTCGCCGCGCGACCGCGATGAGCGAGCTTCCCCACGGCGGCGCGACAACATCGCCGACCGCGTGCTCAAGACAACTCCACCCGTAGAGTAGGCCGTTCAGCGGCTCGGGCGGGATCGTCACGCGATAGTTGAGGTCGGACCCGCCGATACCCTGAACCTTCGCCGGCGTCCCCGGAAACAAGAACCGCCGCGCCAACATCGGCGCTACGGTCCACGCGAACAACGGCCGCAAAAGCTCAACCTCGAGGCCCGTGCCAACCAACAGCGAACGCAGACCGCGAGCGTCATAACGCCTAAAATGGCCGTTCGCCACGTCGTGCAGGCTCCAAAGCGACTGATACGCCGGCACCGTCACGACCAATCGCCCGCCCGACCTCGCCGCGGCAACCGCCGACCGCAACGCCTCCGCGTCGTCCTCAATGTGTTCGATTACGTCGAGCAACAACACCAGATCGAACTCGCCCCCAACCGGAAGCGATCTCGCCTCTCCCAGCCGTGCAACCTCGATCCGGTCCCGACGCCCCGCGTCGCGTAACAGCGAGGCGTCCGCCTCAATGCCGCGGACCTCGCCGAAGCGCTCCAAATCATCGAAAAAAAGGCCGTCGCCGCAGCCCACGTCGAGAATCCTCGCGATCGGATCGCGCTGGTTCAGACGCTCGATCACCCTGAGCACATGCCGCGCGCGCGACCGCCACCACCAGTGTCGCGTCCACAAGTCTCGGTAGCTTGCGGCATAAGAGGCGATCATCAAGCGGCTCGCCTCCTTGCGGGCGCGGCTTAAAATCAAAGGGCGTGGGAGCCTCCAAGCCCCCTGCCCGGTCCATCTAGCCGAGAATGGTCGCGAACTTCGCCCAATCGGTCAAGTCCGAGCGCCGTCGGCCAAACGCCCGCGCGGAGAATCGGCAGCATCAGCCTGTTCTGATAGTCGAGCCGAGGCCGCTTGATCAGCGTCCCGGCTCCGGCGTTGAAGCGGTCGCCAAAAGCCGCCGCGCGCCGTCGATCACGCGGTCCCACTCGAACGCCGGTCCCGGATCAACTTTGTCAAGCTGAACGTGATAATGCCCGAGCACACCTTGATAACGGGCGTACTCGGCCGGCGAGAGCTTTTTCGTCAGGAGGCGGCCTTCGGGGTCGCGCGGGTAGTCGAGCTTGATCTTCGGAAAAACCCGGGCCAAGGACGCGGTGAGCTTGATCAGAGCCTCGTACTGCGGCGGTGTGAAGTCGTACTGTTCGAGTTGCTTGCCTTGTATTTCTCCGACGATTAAATTCGGCCGCGCAGGGCGCAAATCAATGCTCAACAAAGACTTCGGCTCGCCGTCGGTCGCGGGCAGACGTAAATGGACGCCGCCGCCGGGGAGCGGCTGATACCATTTCGAGATCGGGTTTGACGTGCCGACCGCGTATGCGCCGATGTTAGCAACCTCGATGCCAATCGAACGCGCGTTCGCGATCGTGGCGTGGCGT
>JAJYDB010000240.1 GCA_021777845.1 Planctomycetota bacterium | reverse complement strand
ACTTTCGCTATGTCTCCAATCGTGACCGGAACGCCGTCGCGCTCATCGATGACGATCCGCGCAACATCTTCCGGCGAATGTGTTTGGCTCTCGCCGCGAATGTAGCGGGCCTCGCCCTCGCTCACGATGTAACCGCCGCCGACGTTCGCGTTGTTCGAGCGCAACGCGTTGAATACGTCGGAAAGAGAGAGCTTATAGGTGCCCAGCTTGTCCGGGTCGGCTTCGATCTGATACGTCTTTAGCTCGCCGCCGTGCGAGTTGATCTCGGTCACTCCCGGCACGCCGCGCAACTGATAGGAGATGAACCAGTCAAGCTCGGCGCGAAGCATCATCGGCGTGTAGCCCGACTCCTTCGTCGCGCGGATCTGAAATTGGAACACCTCGCCGAGCGCCGTCGTGATCGGGCCGAGCGCAGGCGTCCCGTATCCCGGTGGGATCGCGTTCGCTGCGCGGCTGAGACGTTCGCTGACGAGTTGCCGGGCTCGATAGATATCCGTCCCCTCCCTGAAGACGATCGTGACCACCGAAATCCCAAACTTCGAGATCGAACGAATCTGCTCGACGTTCGGCAGTCCGCTCATCGCCCCTTCGACCGGAAACGAAAGCAGCGTCTCGACTTCCAGCGGACTAAGCGCGGGCGCCTCGGTAATCACCTGCACCTGCACGTTCGTCATATCGGGCACCGCGTCGATCGGTAGGTGCAGCGCCGAGTAGACGCCCACGCCCGCCACCAGCGCCGTCAGCATCAAGACCAGGAACCGATTCTTCAAGCTGTGCTCGATAATAGCGTTCAACATCGCCGCTCACTCCTCCTCGGGCGTGTTTTGGAGCACCAGCTCGCTTTTAAGCGTGAACGCCCCCACAGCGACCACCTGATCGCCGGCCTTTAACCCGCTCAACACCGTCACACCCGCCGCAACTTCGCGTCCCGTCTTGATCGGCTGGAAACGATAGGTCGATTCGCCCGCCGTCTTGCTCTCCTCCCCGTCCGTCCCGGGAACCGGCACGAAGACCCCCGTCTTGCCGTCAATCTCAACCACTGCCCCCTTCGGAACCACAAGCGCCGACACGTTTTGCGCTGTGTCCAGCACGATCCTCGCGAACATCCCCAGGATCAACAGCCCGTCGGGGTTCGGCGTCTCGGCAAGCACCGACACCGAGCGATTGTTCGGATCGACCTCCGACCCGATCGAAAGGATCCTAGCCGCGAACGTACGGCCCGGGTACGCTTCGCACGTCAACTCGATATTCCCGTTCCGCAGCTTATTCAACGCACCCAGGTCAGCCTCGTGCACCTGGGCCGACACCCAAACCTTGGACAAGTCGGCGAGGACAAAGAGCACGTCCGTCGTCTCGACGCGGTGGCTCGCAACGGCCATGTTCGTCTTCGAAATCACCCGACCGTCGAAAGGCGCCGTGATCGCATACAAGGTCACGTCGTTCAGATCGGCACGCGGGTCGGCCGCGGACTCGGGATGATCGAGCAACGCGGGAATGTCCTCGACCACGCCCAATAATCGCAGCCTCTGCGCGGCGTCGACAACGGCCGACTCCGCCAGCTTCATCTGCGTGTCGGCGATCAATCGCTGCTGACGCGCATCGAAACGCGCTTGCTCCAAAATCCCCTCGAACTGCGCAAGAGCTTTTTCATGAGTCTGTTGCGCCAAAAACAAGGGATGCTCGCCGTAGATTTTCTGGCCGGTCAGCTCACTCACTTTGACTTCTTCGTGCGCGGCAATCTCGAGATCGGCGAGCGCCGAGAGCAGGGTTCCGCGGAACGTGCCCAGCGGGTACCTGCCTAAAAAAGCGTCATGGTCTTCGCCGTGCTTCTTAATCTCCGAGTCCTCGTGGGTCTTGGTGTGCGTGCGTTCCAGGAGTTTCGGAATGATCTTCTCGACATTCGCCGCGATCATGCTCCTCCAATTCGCTTCGCTCCGCGCAGTGAGCAGTTCGCGCTGGCGGGCGCGCACATTCAACCTGGCGGTGCCGACGTCGGGGCTGTCGATCGTGACGAGCGGATCGCCGCGTTTTACGTCCTGTCCGATCTGAGCCGTCACCTCTCGAATCACCCCGACCACGCGCGAGCGGACGTCCACACGCCGGTTGGCGTTCGCCTGAATCTGCCCCAACACGCCAATTTCGGTCGGGATTTGAGCGTATGTCGCCGGCGAACACTTCAGGTGCGCGGTTTCAACCTTGCCGAGCGGCAGCGTGACCATCATGCCCGGGTCGCTTGGTTTTTGCGGCTCGGGCCTCGCGACGTCCGCTGCCTCGGCCTTCGACTGCGTCCTCAACGACCCCAAGCCCACCCTGTGGAACAACCGCCCCTGCCAAACCACCAACCCCGCCAAAACCACCAGTATCGCCGCGACACCGGCCGAAACTCGTTTCGAATTCGCAAGCCGCGCGCGTAAACTCTTTAATGTCATGGACATCGGATCTCTCCTCCACGCCTTCGAGCGCGAAATTTGTGAGGTTATCGCCGTCGAAATTGCTCAATCGAGCGACAACCCAGGCCGCGCGTACATCTCGACACGTCGTCGCGGTCGTCGTCGCCCTCAAGGCGAGGCGGATTTGATCAACACGTCCAACGCTGGAGCAGCGCGGAACGCGAGGCATGAGCGCACGAAGGTGCGCGATGGAAGCAAAGAAAAACGGCTGGGTCGGAGCCTAGTCTAGGCGGGGGGGCGTGTGCCAGACCGGACGTCGGCAGGAGATCCGCGGTCGCGATCGCACGAATTACGCCGTGAAACGCGGGAACAATCTCGCAGGCGGTCTGCGAAGGCTCGTCCGATCCGCAAAGGAGGCCGCAGAGTGAGTCGAGCGCGGTCGCATGCAGCGAAAGCCCGTCATGACCCTGCGCCGGGGCCGATTCCCCCTCAAGCGGTACAAACCAGTGCCAGTGCAACAGCGCGACGTCTTCCGCCCGTGTCGCGCCGGGATGCCACTGCAACAGATGCTCGTGATTCGAGCAAACTTCGCCCGGACCGTCGTGATGGCGAACATTGTGGAAATCCGGCCAAGGCAGCGGAGTGTGAATAAGACTCAACGCCAGCCAAGCAATGCCGGCGAGTCGGAGCCTGTACACTCGTTTCGTGCCGAAAATCATGTAAATCGCATTCGCCTGAACGAGGACGCAGCGGGAGAATATTGCACCCCTACGTGTAATAGAAGATTATGAAGCGCATCGTGGCACGGGTCAAGGATACCGCCGATTCAAAACCAAAACGGAACGATGTTGTAAATTTGAAACTTTTCGTCACAATATTTTCCGAAGGCTGTTGATTGTATTGTGCGGTCTGCTTGTTTAAGATGATCCTAACGTCGGCGCAAGGATGTGGACGTACGACGCGAACCTCATTGATCGGCAACGTTCGGAAATGGTTCGCGAGAGTCCGGCCGACGCATCACGGGCGAGTTGATTGCCCCGTGTATTGAGCCTTCTCCTGCTGCCTGTTCTTTCTTAAGCCTCGGTCCAACTGAAGGAGTTCGCAAATTTATGATCAAGTCTCTCACTAAGGGCCTATTGTTCGTGGCTGCGGCCTTGAGCATTGGGCTGGGGTCCGCTGAAGCCGGCATTATCAGCGTCGCCGGTCAGTTGACGCAGGTGTTCACGCCTCCTGCTTCGGTCAAGGCCGGAGCCTACCAGAGCGACGCGGGTGCCCGGGTTTTCCTCGAAAGCACCGGCAAGCTGTCGCAATCGATCTCGGTCGACACGCAGACCACTGGTCTTTACGACCGTCCCGCCCAGCTCACGGGCGGATCGCTCGCGAAGGGCACGGAGTACCAGAGCTATTTCATCAACTCCGACCCGATCAATCCTCCGAAGATTTTTGTGGGCTCGGTCACCTTCAACACGAACATCATTGGCGTTGAGGTCTTGAGCGCGAGCCTGAGCGCGACCGACAGCATCACCGGCAACCCCGGTACCTACTACAACCCGCTCGATAAGAACCGCGGTTTGGAACTCAATCCTTCCGCTGACTTCTTCTCGATCTCCTCGAATATGAGGACGTTGACGTTTAATCTCCACACCTATACCGACGTCGATCAGATCCGCATCTTGACCGCGACTCCCGAGCCGGGCACTCTGGCCTTGGGCGCGATCGGCGGCCTGGTCCTCGCCGCTTACGGTGTGGCGCGCCGACGTTCGGGCAAGGCGTAAATCTTTGATTGCGAGGGGGCTTCCGGTTCTTTCGACGATCGAACGCCCTTTCTTTTTCAATGGTTTGCCGCTACGGCACGAGGCGATCCCGACCTTTGAGGTTAGGGGTCGCTTTTTTGTTTCGAACTTCGGAAGGTCTGCAGCTTGTCGTCTATCGCCGTGGGGCCGTTGGTCGCCCTGCGTCGGGCGATTCGTTCCGCGCTGCGACCACCTGGCCTAACTTATCCAACGGGCCAAGACCGCAATAGCTGCTCCACGATCTCGGGTGCCAGCGACCCTGCTCGGCGCTGCACCCCGCTGAGACCACGGGCCAAATCCGCGTCCTCGACGACGAGAACACCGGCACGTCGCGCGGCTCGCGTAAGTTGACGGCCCGACTCGCCCCGCGCTGCGGCACTCAACTCGATCCGACCGGGCGGGCGCTCCCCCCCCACAACCACGGCGACTCCTCCCGCTCCACTCACGAGCATCGTTGCGCGATCCAGAAGGTGGGCGGCGTCGACGCGCCGGTTGGCGGCAATGTGCCGCCTGCGGCTTTTCACCGCGGGGTCGCCCTCGACGGCTTTCTGATCCTCGCGTTGTTCCTCGGGCGTTACGTGCAACATCTCCTCGACCCGACGCCGACTCAGCCCGAACTCGATCAAGCCGATCAAGGCCAAGACGAACGACTGTGTCCAGATGAAGCGATAAATCAGAGTCCCGCCGAGTAGGAGGATTCCGGAGGGCTCCAGCCGGCCAAGTTGGGCCAACTGGCTCCGACGCGACATGAGCACCCAAAAGCAAACGCTTGCAATCAAAAAGGACTTTAAAAGTGTCCAAACTCCCCGTTGAGATCGGTTTGTCAGGCTCTGCTCGCGCCCGGCGGTCCATAAACGGCCGGTGTCGGGTGCGAGTAATTGAGGGATCCAGAGCAGGCCTGATTGCGCGCAGTGAGTGACAGCGATCAGCCACCAAGTCGCGGCGAGTAGAGCGAGAATCGGCCACGCAAGTTCTTGTGTCATATGGAGTACGGTCGCGACAACCCCCCGCGAACTTTGTGCGGGCATCGTGTCTAAAAGTGTAGACTTGATCGCGGCGACGAGTCCGCGTGCGAGACGATCTCCGAAGAGGCCGAGCAGAGCAGATGCCGCCAGGAGTCCCGCGGCGGCGCTGAGCTCGGGACTGAGTGCGACAAGCCCCGCGTCGCGTGCTTGCCGACGTCTCAGATTACTCGGCGTTTGGGTTCGATCTTCGGACATAAGTCATTACTGGAATTTGAATTAAGTCAAGCCGAGCAGGGTCTCGCGCCAACCCGTGTCGAGGGTTGCGGCGAGCAGGGAGAGGCCGAGAATCGTCACGACGAGGCCGAGGAGCATTCGAGCCGCCCACGTCGTCGCGCCGGCGGTCAGCATTGCGCCGGCTCGTCCCATCCACGCGATCGTGGCCCCCGCCAGCAAGAGCGACGTTGTGGTCGGCGCCGCGACGCGGATCGCAAGGCCAAGTGCCTGTTGCGCTTGAGCGAAGAGAACAGATGCGGTTGCGCCGCTTTCGAGAGCCTTGCCGAGCGGGGCCGACTGGTAACTTTCAACCAACACGCCTAGGAGTGCGGGGGGACCATCGAGCCCGATGAATACCAGCATGGCGATGAGGCCGTGGAGTCGTCCGAGGGGGGTCGACTCGCCTCCGGTATCCGGGTCGAAAAATGTCGAGGCGGACAAGCCGGCGGCGCTCGCGATGATCTCCCCCCCCTGCCGAGCCGCCTCGACGACAAGACCCGCGATCAGACCCAAGCCGGCGCCGACGACAGCCTCGGAGACGAGCGCGCGGCACCAATTTGCCAGGTTTTGGGGCGGAACGGCGAGACAGCCCACGAGCGGGGCAACCGAAACCGCGATCAAGACGCCGAGTAGGACGCGGACGCGGGGGTCGATGCCGGGAGCCGACCACCCGGGCGCGGTCGCCGCCAGGCCGACCGCGCGCGCAGCCACAAGAGCTGTTACGCCTAAATGTTGCGTCAGGAGACTTGCGTCGCCGGGATCCATGAACGTGCGTGGCCTCGGCGCGCTGCGGCCTGGTCGAATTACGCCGACCGCAGCGGCGACGGCAGGGTAGCCGGCCCTCCGAATCACGTCGAGATCAAACGAACGCTTTCGGTCGAACCTTCATCGCTTTTTCGCGATTCGAACCCCGTTTCATTCCGATTGAAGCTGTAAAATCCGACCCGCTACCCATCCCCCTTTTGGTTTTCCCAACGGTTTCCAACATGAATGTGAGAATGCTGCCGATGACGACTTCCGCTCCTCCCCTCCCCCATCGCGGGCGTCCGGGGTTCACCTTGATCGAGCTCTTGGTCGTAATTGCGATCATCGCCGTGCTGATCGCGTTGTTGTTGCCCGCGGTGCAGTCGGCGCGCGAGGCGGCCCGCCGCATCCAGTGCACGAACAATTTGAAGCAGCTCGGCCTCGCGATGCACAACTATGAGAGTTCGAACGGTGCCTTCGCGCCGCGCGGGATCATCAACTGGGTGACGGGCTACACCTCGCAATGGAGCCCGACGGCGCGGATTGCGGGCTATCTAGACCAAGGGACGCTTTATAATGCGATGAACTTCACCCTCGAATACAGCGACCCGGCAAACTCCACGGTCTTCGGCGCGCGCCTCAGCGCTTTGACCTGCCCCAGCGACCCGAACGGGCAAACGTTGTACACCGACCCGGGCGGCGACGGCACCTACGCCGTCTCTAATTACGGCTGGCAGGCAGGCGACTTCTTCACCTACGCGGGGATTTCGTCTCTGGTGGGCACAATGCCGAACGGTCTGTTTCAATATGACCGCAGCACCACGATCGCGAGCGTTACCGACGGCACCAGCAACACCTTGTTCGCCTCCGAGGTGAAGTCCTACTACTATCAGGCACGCCATTGCTTCCCGGGCGGCTCGGGATTGCCCCCCGGCCTCACGGTCGCGGTGCCCGCTCCGGCCCCGAACCTGATGCCCGGCATCCTGCAGTCGATCATGGGAAGCTGCAAGTTCTTGCAGGTGTGCCACGTGCGCTGGAATGACGGCGGCATCTACTACGGCGGCGTGACCACGGCCGTCACTCCGAACGCCATCGTGGCCTTCACCGGCAGCGCCAAGAACGGCACT
>JAJYDB010000239.1 GCA_021777845.1 Planctomycetota bacterium | reverse complement strand
TTCGGCCCTCCTCCCCCCCTGTGCTCCGTCCGCCGGGCGCGGTTTTGCGAAACCCGGACCGAGCCGTATTCTCATCAAGCATGCGCAGCATGGTTTGATGATGGTGGACTTTGATGTTGACTCGAGACGAGAACGGCGCGGCGCCGGAGTCGAGCGAGCGTCCGGCCCAGGTTGCCGAGCGCCCGTCGCGTTGCTGCGGTGAGACCGCGCTGGCGGCGCGTCGCGAGGAGATTTTGGACGCGGCGACCGAGTTGTTCGCGGCGCACGGGTATTCCGACGCGGTGACGCAGGCCCTGGCCGACAAGCTCCAGTTCGGCAAGGGGACGTTGTATCGGTCGTTCGCGAGCAAGCGGGAGCTGTTCCTCGCGGCGGTGGACCGGGTGATGGTGCGGGCGCGCGACTGCGTCGAGGCCGCGACGGCGGGGATCGACGACCCGCTCGAGGCGATCGCGCGCGGTATCGAAGCGCACTTGCGCTTCTTCTTCGACCACCGAGAATACGTTGAGCTGATCATTCAAGAGCGCGCTTATTTCAAGGATCGCGGCCAGCCGACCTATTTCGCGCATCGCGACGCGAACGTCGAGCGTTGGAAGCCTGTCTATCGGGCTTTGATCGAGCAGGGACGGGTGCGCGACGTCTCGGTCGAGCGGATCACCGACGTGATCAGCGACCTGGTTTACGGGACGTTGTTCACGAACCATTTCAACGGGCCGCGGAAGCCGTTCGAGGAGCAGACGCGGGACATTCTGGACGTCCTGTTCCACGGGATATTGAGCGAGGGCGAGCGTTCGCGGCGGAGCGCGGCGTCGCCTGCGTCGCGGCGGGCGGTGCGCGAGCGCAAGGGTTCGGACGGCGGGGCGGGCGCGATCGCGGGGAAGCGTTGAGGAACATTCTACGATGAGGCTCGAGGCGAATCGTCCCATGAACATCAAATCAGCCGTGCTGGCCGCGTGCGCGTGCGGCGCGTTGGTCGCGGGTTGCGACGAGGCCGGGGTGAAGCCGCCCGCGACGCCGGTTCCGGAGGTGGTCGTTGAGCAGCCGACGACGAAGGTCGTGACCGACTACGAGGACTTCACCGGCTACACCGACGCGGTGTACACGGTTGAGATCCGGGCGCGGGTGACGGGCTACCTCGACAAGGTGCTCTTCAAGGACGGCGACGAGGTTCCCGAGGGGAAGCTGCTTTTCGAGATCGACCCGCGACCGTATCAGGCCGAGTTTGACCGGGCGCAGTCGTCGGTCACGCAGGCGGAGGCGCATTTGGCGCGGCTCGAGAACGACCATCGCCGCGCGGTGGCGCTCGAGAGTCGGAACGCGATCGGCCGCGAGGAGTACGACAAGATCGTCGGCGACTACAACGAGGCGGTGGCGGCGGTGGGGACCGCGAAGGCGATGCGCGACACCGCGAAGCTGAACCTTGAATTCACGAAGGTGACGGCGCCGATCGCGGGCCAGATCAGCGAGCGCAGGGTCGTCGCGGGGAACCTCGTGAAGGCCGACGACACGCTGCTGACGACGATCGTCTCGGTTGATCCCATGTACTTTTACTTTGACATCGACGAAACGACGCTGCTGAAGCTGCGGAAGCTGCTCCGCGAGGGGTCGATGACGTCGTACCGCGAGCCCGGCACGGAGCGGTACGTGAATCTCGAGCTGGCGAACGAGGAGGGGTTCCCGCGTCGCGGCCGGATCAACTTCGCCGACAATCGGGTGACGCAGAACACGGGGACGTTGCGGGTCCGGGGCGAGATCTCGAACCCGAAGTCGACGAACGCGAATAAGCGGGAGGGGGCGCGGACGCTGTCGCCGGGGATGTTCGTGCGGGTTCGGCTGCCGATCGGCGAGCCGCACGAGGCGATCGAGGTGCCCGAGCGCGCCGTCGGCACCGACCAAGGGAACAAGTACTTGTTCGTCTTGAACACGAAGAAGCAAGAGGTCGAGAAGCGGAACGTCGAAGTGGGGATGCTCGACGACGAGCGTCGGGTGATCACGAAAGGGTTGGGCAAGGACGAGATGTTCGTCGTCGAGGGGCTGCAACGGATTCGGAACGGCTCGAAGGTGCGTTTGAAGGAGGGGTTGCCGCGGACGTCGCAGGCGCGGGCCTCGGCGTCGACGTCGGCGGGAGCCTCGGCGACGACCGCCGCCGCGACCGCCGCGCGGACTCCGGCCGTTGCCGAGACGCGCCCCCCCGACGCCCCCGCGGGCACGGCGGGGTCGCGCGCCAAACGAGTTTCGAAGAACGACTAGGACGCGCGACTGGGGCGGATACGGGCGGCGCTGCGCCGCGGCCCGCAACGGGAGAAGACGTCTTGATTCCTCGCTTCTTTATTGATCGACCGATCTTCGCCGCGGTGCTCTCGATCGTGATCACGCTCGCGGGCTTCATCGCCTTGCAGGCGTTGCCGATCGCGCAGTTTCCGACGGTCGCGCCGCCGAACGTGGTCGTCACCTGCAACTATCCGGGCGCGAGCGCCGAGGTGGTCGCGAAGACCGTCGCCGCGCCGATCGAGCAGCAGGTCAACGGCGTCGACGACATGCTCTACATGTCGTCCTCGTGCACGAACGACGGCTCGTACACGCTCACGGTGACGTTCAAGAGCGGCGTGAATCTGAACCTCGCGCAGGTGCTCGTGCAGAACCGCGTGGCGCTCGCGATGCCGCTGCTGCCCGACGTCATCAAGCAGACCGGCGTCACCACGAAGAAGCAGTCGCCCGACATCCTGCTCGTGATCGCGCTGCTCTCGCCCGACAAGTCCTACGACCAACTTTACTTGAGCAATTACGCGACTCTGCATATTAGGGACGAGCTGTCGCGCCTGCCCGGCATCAGCGACGTCACGATGATCGGCCAGCGCGACTACAGCATTCGCGTCTGGGTCGACCCCGACCGGCTCGCCGAGCGCGACATGACCGCGGGCGACGTCGTCCGCGCGATCCGCGAGCAAAACGCGCAGGTGGCGACCGGCCAGATCGGCCAGCAACCCGCGCCCGCCGGGCAGCCCGTGCAAATCACGCTGAGCACGACGGGGCGTCTGATCGAGGTAGAGCAGTTCGAGAACATCGTGGTCAAGGTCGGCGAGGCGGGGCGGATCGTGCGGCTCAAGGACATCGCCCGCGTCGAGCTCGGATCGAAGAACCAGGACATCAACACCCGCGTGAACGGCAACCCCGCGGTCAGCATGGCGATCTTCCAGCTCCCCGACGCGAACGCGCTCGCCACCGCCGACATCATCAAGGCGAAGATCGAGGAGATCGCCAAAGGCTTTCCGAAAGGGGTCGCCTACGAGATCCGCTACGACACCACGCCGTTCATCCGCGAGTCGATCGACGAGGTGTTCAAGACGCTCCGCGACGCGGTGGTGCTCGTCGCGCTCGTCGTGTTGTTGTTCCTGCAAAACTGGCGTTCGTCGGTGATTCCGCTGGTGGCGGTGCCGGTGGCGATCGTCGGCACCTTCGCGGTGATGGCGGCGCTCGGGTTCAGCGTGAACAACCTGACGCTCTTCGGGCTGGTGCTCGCGATCGGGATCGTGGTCGACGACGCGATCGTGGTCGTCGAGGCGGTCGAGCATCACATCGAACACGGCATGGCGCCGCGCGCCGCGACGATCCAGGCGATGGACGAGGTGTCCGGCCCGGTGATCGCGATCGGCCTCGTGTTGACCGCGGTGTTCGTGCCGTGTGCGTTCATCACCGGGATCACGGGTCAGTTTTTCAGGCAATTCGCGCTCACGATCGCGACCTCGACGGTGATCTCGACGTTCAACTCGCTGACGCTCAGTCCGGCGCTCGCCGCCTTGCTCTTGAAGCCGAAGGGAGTGGGACGCTCCGAGGTCCTGCCGCGCTTGTTTTACGTCGTCGTCGGCGGCTGGGCGGGGTATGAGGCGATCGCCTCGGACTGGGTCGGCTACGACCGCTTCGCGCCGCAACTGCTCGAACACGCCGGCGCGTCGCTCGCCGCGCATCCCGAGCGGCTCGAAACGCTGGTCGCGTGCGTCTCGGCGCTGGTCTGCGCGGTGCTCGCGTGGCCGCTCGGCAGGCTCGCGAACGCGCTGCTCACGCTCTTTTTCCGCGGATTCAACCTCGCCTTCCGACTCTCGACCGACATCTACACGCGGACCATCGGCGTGCTCCTGCGGCTCAGCATTCTGGTGCTCGTGGTCTACGGAGGGATGCTCGCGCTCACCGCCCAAGGGTTCGCGAAGACGCCGAAGGGATTCATCCCGACGCAGGATCAAGGCTATCTTCTGATCAACATCCAGCTTCCCGACTCGGCGTCGCTCGAACGCACCAACGCCGTGATGACGAAGCTCGAGAGGCTCTGCAAAGGGGGCTTCGTCGGCTCGGTGCCGATGCGCGACGAGAAGGGCGAGGTCGTACTCAAGGGCGGCAAGCCGGTGATGGTCGCGGGCGACATCGGCCCGGCGTACGGAGTCCGGTACACGCAGACGATCGCGGGCCAGTCGTTCTTGCTGACCGCGTTCGGTTCGAACTTCGGCTCGATGTTCGTCGTGCTCGACCCGTTCGCGCAGCGGAAACGTCTCGAAAGCTACTACGAGGGCTTCGCCGCCGAGTTCGTGGGCCGCAACCTGCCCAAGATCGACGCCGAGATCCAGAAGCTGTACGCGGAGGACGCCGAGGCGAAGCTGAAGCTCGACTACATCGAGAAGGAGTCGTCGAAGTCCGACGAGGTACGCAAGCAGTTGCGGAGCGACGTCAAGGCGACGTTCCTCGCGGCGCATCTGCGCAACAGGCTGCCCGAGGTTGACTCGGTGGTGCGCAAGGCGTTCACCGAGACGATCAAAGGGGTCGACGCCGATTCGATCGCGAACGATCTCCGCGCCCGCTTCACGAAGTATGTTCCCGAGGCCGCGGTGCTGGTGTTTCCGCCCCCCCCGGTGCGGGGAGTCGGGCGTGCGGGCGGCTACAAGATCATGATCGAGGACCGCGGCGACACGGGGCTCGAAGACCTCCAAGTCCAGACCGACAACCTTGTCGAACTCGGCAACAAGCTGCCGACGTTGGTCGGTAATTTCTCGGTCTTCCGGGCCAACGTCCCGCAGCTCGACGCCGACGTCGACCGCAACGACTGCATCGCGAAAGGCGTCGCGCTCCGCGACCTGTTCGACACGCTGCAAATCTACCTCGGGTCGTTGTACGTGAACGACTTCAACCGCTTCGGCCGCACCTGGCAGGTGATCGTGCAGGCCGACGCGGTCTATCGGAACAAGGTCACCGACATCCGCAAGCTGAAGGTCCGGAACGCGGCGGGGCAGATGATCCCTCTGGGCGCGCTCGCGAAAATCAAGGAGAAGAACGGCCCGTTGGTGCTGACGCGCTACAACATGTATCCCGCCGCGGCGATCAACGGCAACGCGAAGCCCGGCGTGAGTTCGCGGCAGGCGATCGACATCATGGAGGGGCTGGGCCGCGACGAATTGCCGAACTCGATGTCGACCGAGTGGACCGAGATGGCGTTCCTCGAAATCCAGGCGGGCGACACCGCGATGTACGTGTTCGGCTTCGCGGTGATCATGGTGTTCCTCGTGCTCGCCGCGCAGTACGAAAGCTGGGCGTTGCCGCTCGCGATCATCCTCGTCGTGCCGTTGTGCTTGCTTTCGGGCATCGCCGGGGTCCGCTATTTCAAGCAGGATATCAACATTTTCACGCAGATCGGATTCGTCGTGCTCGTCGGACTGGCGAGCAAGAACGCGATCTTGATCGTCGAATTTGCGAATCAGAATCGCAAGCTGGGCCACGCGCGCCGCGAAGCGATTTTGGAGACCTGCCGTCTGCGTTTGCGGCCGATCATCATGACGTCGCTGGCGTTCGTGCTTGGCGTGGTGCCCTTGATTCTCTCGACCGGCGCGGGCGCCGAGATGCGCCGCACGCTCGGCATCACGGTCTTCAGCGGAATGCTCGGCGTTACGTTCTTCGGCATTTTGATGACGCCGGTGTTTTACTCGGTGATCAACCAGGCGGTCGAGTCGCGACTGCTCGCCTCGCGTTGGCTGCGCGGCGCGAATTCGTTCCTGCTCGGCCTGATCTCGCTGCGGTTCGCCCGCGAGGCGTGCGCGCAGGCGCTCGGGAAGTCGGTTCCGACCGAACCCGTCGCCGACCTTGCCGACACCCCCGACCCCGACCGCGCGCGTCCTCTTGAACACGAACTCGAGGCGGTCGCCGCCGCCGCCGCCCCCGAGAAGCCCGCGCGATCCTCTTGAGGTACCGATATGTTCTCTAAGTTCTTCATCGATCGACCGATCTTTGCCTCGGTGCTCTCGATCGTGATCACGCTCACCGGCTTTATCGCGGTGCGCTCGCTGCCGATCGCGCAATATCCCGAGATCACGCCGCCGACGGTCGAAGTGTCGGCGTTTTATCCCGGCGCGAACTCGCGCGTCGTCGCCGACACCGTCGCCGCGCCGATCGAGCAGCAGGTCAACGGCGTCGAAAACATGATGTACATGTCGTCGCAATGCACCAACGACGGCGTCTACACGCTCACGATCACCTTTCGACTCGGCGTCGACCTCAACATGGCGCAGGTGCTCGTGCAGAACCGCGTCTCGCTCGCCGAGCCGATCCTGCCCGACCTCGTGAAGCGCCGCGGCGTCACGGTCAAGAAGAAGTCGCCGAGCATTTTGATGATCGTCAACTTGTTCTCGCCCGACGAGTCGCGCGACAACTTGTACCTGAGCAACTACGCGACGATCCAGCTCAAGGACGAGCTGCTGCGGCTCGCCGGCGTCGGCGACATCACCTATTTGGGTCAGCGCGACTACAGCATGCGGGTCTGGCTCGACCCCGAGAAGATGTCGTTCCGGAACCTCACCGCCGCCGACGTCGTGAGCGCGATCGAGCAACAGAACGCTCAAGTCGCCGCCGGGCAGATCGGTCAGCCGCCGGTCCCCACCGGACAGGTCTTTCAGTACACGATGACGACCCTTGGGCGACTGGTGGACCCCGAGGAATTCGAGGAAATGATCCTCAAAACCGACTCGCTCGGCCGGCTCGTGCGGCTCCGCGACGTCGCGCGCATCGAGCTCGGCGCGCAGGTCTACGACCAGTCGTGCACGCTCGACGACAAACCTTCGGTCGCGCTCTCGATCTACCAGCGGCCCGGCTCGAACGCGTTTGAAACCGCGCGCCTCGTCCGCGAAAAAATGGACGAGCTGAGACGCAAGCCGAGCTGGCCGCAAGGGCTGTCGTACTCGATCGTCTACGACACCACGCCGTTCATCACCGAGTCGGTCAACGAAGTGTTCAACACCTTGCGCGACGCGGTGATCCTGGTGGCCGTCGTCGTACTCCTGTTCCTGCAGAATTGGCGGTCGGCGATCATC
>JAJYDB010000238.1 GCA_021777845.1 Planctomycetota bacterium | reverse complement strand
GACGGTCCTGTTCGCGAACTTCGCCGAGGCGCTCGCCGAGGCCCGCGGCAAGGCGCAGGCAGACAGCCTCCGCGCCACCAGGCAGGATACGCCCGCGTTCCGGCTCCGCCGGCTCGGCTCGACCGAGGGCGAGGTGGTCTCGTCGACCGCGCTCCGCGCCGGCGACCTGGTCGTGGTCGAGGCGGGGCAAGTGATTCCCGCCGACGGCGAGGTGGTCGAAGGCGTGGCGACGGTCGACGAGTCGGCGATCACCGGCGAGAGTGCGCCGGTCGTCCGCGAGGCGGGCGGCGACCTCAGCGGCGTCACCGGCGGCACGCGCGTCCTCTCCGACCGCATCGTGATCGCCGTCACCGCCGAGCCCGGCTCGAGCTTCCTCGACCGCATGATCGCGCTCGTCGAGGGCGCGAGCCGTCAAAAAACGCCGAACGAAATCGCGCTCACGATCGTGCTCGCGGCGTTCTCGCTGATCTTCCTGATCGTGACCGTCAGCCTCTATCCGATGGCGCTCTACTTCGACTTGACGCTCGATATCCCGACCTTGATCGCGCTGCTCGTCTGCCTGATTCCGACGACGATCGGCGCGTTGCTCGCGGCGATCGGCATCGCGGGGATGGATCGCGCCTTGATGGCAAACATCATCGCGAAGAGCGGGAAGGCGGTCGAGCTGGCGGGGGACATCGATACGCTTTTGCTCGATAAAACCGGCACGATCACGATGGGCAACCGCCGCGCGACGCACTTTCTGCCGCTCGGCGGCCAGAGCGAGCGGCACCTGGCGCGGCTCGCGGGGTTGGCGTCGCTGGCCGACCAAACGCCGGAAGGCAAGAGCATCCTCGACCTGGCGCGCACGCAGGCCGCGGTCGACGGCGAAGCGCCCGCGGGCGTCCGTTTCATCGAGTTTTCGGCTCAGACCCGCCTGAGCGGCATCGACCTGCCCGGCGGCGCGAGCATCCGCAAAGGCGCCCCCGACACGATCGCCCGCCACGCGCTCGCGCAGGGGGGCGAGCTCCCCGACGGCTTTCAGGAGACCGTCGACGCCGTCGCCTCCGGCGGCGCGACGCCGCTCGCAGTGCTCGAGGACGCGCGCATCATCGGCGTCGTCAAACTTGAAGACGTGCTCAAACTCGGCATCAGCGAGCGGTTCGCGCGGCTCCGTCAGATGGGCTTGCGCGTGGTGATGGTCACCGGCGACAACCCGCTCACCGCGAAGGCGATCGCCGACCAGGCGGGCGTCGACGACTATATCGCGCAGGCGACCCCGGAGGCGAAGCTCGCCTACATCCGCAAGGAGCAAGAGGGGGGCAAGCTCGTCGCGATGATGGGCGACGGCACCAACGACGCGCCGGCGCTCGCGCAGGCCGATATCGGCGTCGCGATGAACTCCGGCACGCAGGCCGCGAAGGAGGCGGGCAACATGGTCGACCTCGACAGCGATCCGACCAAGCTCATCGAAGTCGTCGAGATCGGCAAGCAACTGCTGATGACGCGCGGCGCGCTCACCACCTTTTCGATCGCGAACGACCTCGCGAAATACTTCGCCGTCATTCCCGCGCTGTTCATCGAGGTGAAAGCGCTCTCCGGACTCGAGGCGCTCGACCTCATGGGCCTGGCGACGCGCGGCGGGTCGCACTCGGCGATCCTCGCGGCGGTCGTCTTCAACGCGATCGTGATCCCGCTCTTGATCCCGATCGCGCTCCGAGGCGTCACCTACAGGCCCGTCGGCGCGGGGGCGCTGTTGCGACGAAACCTCTTGTTTTACGGACTCGGCGGCGTGATCGCCCCGTTCATCGGCATCAAACTCATCGACCTCGCCATCGACCCCTTGCTCGCTTTGGTCGGCCTCTAAAATCAAGACGTCCCTGGAGGATCACAGCTTATGCCGCGCGAAATCCGGAATGCGTTCGTCGCCTGCGCGATCACTTTTGTGATGTGCGCCGTCGTCTACCCGGCATTGGTTTGGGGAGTCGCGCGCGTCGCGTTCCCGAGGCGGTCGGAGGGGAGTCTGATTCGCGGTCGCGACGGCGTCGTGATCGGCTCCGAGCTGATCGCGCAACCGTTCGCGACCGACGCTTATTTTCACCCGCGGCCGTCCGCCGCGGACTACAAGGCCGACGCCGCCGCCGGCTCGAATCTCGGCACGCGCAACCACGACTTGCGGACGCAGGTCGCGGCGCGCGCCGAGGCGCTGGGGGCGACCTTCGACAACCCCGCGCCGCTCGATCTGGTGACGGCCTCGGGCGGCGGGCTCGACCCCGAGATCAGCCCCGCGGCGGCCTATTTTCAAGTGGCCCGCGTCGCGTCGGCGCGTAAAATGGACGAGGTCAAGCTCCGCGACCTCGTCGCGCGCCGCGTCGACCGCGCGGGCGCGATCTTGGGAGCGCCGCCGCGGATCAACGTGCTGATGCTGAACATGGCTTTGGATGCCGAGTCCGCGCACTGAACCCGGAGGTGCGGCGATGGCGGACGTCGAAACCGGCCGAGCCGGTCCCGAGCGGTTTTTGCAGTTGATCCGCCGTCAGGAGCGCGGCCGGCTGAAGGTGTATCTCGGCTCGTCGGCGGGGGTCGGCAAGACGTACGCGATGCTCCGCGAGGGGCACAGGCTGAAGCAGCAGGGGCTCGACGTCGCGATCGGGCTTGTCGAGACGCACGGGCGCTCCGAGACCGCCGAGCAGATCGGCGACCTCGAGCGGATCGCGCCGCGGAGCATCGAATATCGAGGCGTGGTCTTGAACGAGATGGACGTCGACGCCGTCCTGAAGCGGCGGCCGACGGTGTGCCTGGTGGACGAGTTGGCGCACACGAACGCGCCGGGGTCGCGGCACGCGAAGCGCTACCAGGATGTCGACGACCTCCGCCGCGCGGGCATTCACGTGATCACGACGGTCAACATCCAGCACCTCGAGAGCCTTTACGACGAAGTCGAGCGCGCCACCGGGGTCAAGGTGAAGGAGCGTCTGCCCGACAGCGTGCTCGCCGAAGCCGACCAGATCGTGAACGTCGACCTGCCCGCCGAGGACCTGCTCGAACGGCTCAAGGCGGGCAAGGTTTACCCTCCCGAGCGCGTCGAGCGGGCGCTCGCGAACTTCTTCACCGCGCCGAAACTCACGCGTCTGCGCGAGTTGACGCTCACCGAGGTCGCGCACCTGATCGACCGGCGCAACCGCTGGGCCGAGGCGGAGAACTCGCCCGCGTCGGACGGCGAGCGCGTCATGGTCGGGCTCTCGAGCCGCGGCCCCGGCATCGCCGCGCTGCTGCGCAAGACCTCCCGCCTCGCCGACCGGCTCAACGCCCCCTGGTGCGCCGTCTACATCCAAACGCCCGCCGAGGACCTCACCCGCATCGACGCCGCGACGCAACGCGCGATCGCGAAGAACCTCGAACTCGCGCAACAGCTCGGCGGCGTGCCGATGACCTTCCGAGGCAAGGAAGTCGCCGACACGATCGCCGCCTTCGTCCGCGAATACGGCATCAAAGTCATCGTGATGGGCAAGACGCGCCGGCCCTGGCACCACCGGCTCCGCGGCCGTTCGATCCTCGAGCGCGTGCTCGACCAAACGCACGGCGTCGACGTCGTGATCGTCGACGTCTGAACCGCGAATCAGGCGGGATCGGCGGCGGCGTCGACGCCGAAAAAGTCGCGGACGCGCGCGGGGTCGGGCGGCTTCGTGACGAGGCTGACCGCGATCCCGGCGACGGTCGAGGCGAGCAGCGCCCAGACGCAGGGATCGAGGCCGAGCAGGTAGTACGGCCGCAGCGCGCCGGGCGTGCCGATATCGGGCGAGGGGGGCAGCAAATTCGCGAGCCCCAGCGTCTCGGGCGTGAACCTGCCGATCAGGTAGAGCGTCATCGTGACGCCCGCGCCGACGGCCATCGAGGCGATCGCCCCCGCGGCCGTCGCGCGCCTCCAAAACGCACCCAGGACCGCGGGCGCCAGGAACGACGACGCCATCCCCGTGCTCGAGAACACGACGATCATTTGCAGGTAACGCGGCGGGTGGATCGCGACGACCGCGACCGCCAAACCCACCAGCGCCGTCATCCCGTAGCTCGCCCACACGATCGTGCGTTCGCGCGCCGTCGGGTGCAGATAGCGCTGGTAGATGTCGTGCACGAGGCCCGACGAGACGATCAGCAGCCAGCCGCTGACCGTGCTCAAGACCGCGCCGTAGGGCGCGGCGAGAATCAGCCCCGCCACATACGGATTCGCGAGCTTCACGATCAGGTGGGGCATCACGTCGTCCGACGAAGGCAGGCTCGGCAGGATGCTCCGCGCGGCGATAAAGATGAAGATCAAGGGAATGTAAATGACCGCGTTGTAAATCGTGAGGTAGAGGATCGAGAACCGCAGCGTGCGGGCGTCGCGGAACGCCATCAGCCGGACCAGCGTCGAGGGCTGGCCCATGCCGGTGATCGCCCACATCACGAAAAACGAAAACGCCAGGCCGATCGGGTGAAAGTCGCGCCCCGCCCCCGGGCCGAAGCCGAAGCCGTCGCCGGCCGCCTTCATGCCGGTCTCGGTCGCGTGCGCCAACCCGCCCGACGCCGCGAGCGCCAGCGGCAGCAGGATCATGACCCCGACCGCCATGATCAAGCTCTGAAACACGTCGGTCCAGATCGCCGCGAGGAAGCCGCCGTAGCTCGTGTAAAAGACGACCGTCGCCGTGAAAATCGCCAGCGCGAGCAGGTATCCCGCGTCGAGGTTGAGCCCGACGAGCGGATGCGCGGCGAACGTCTGGACCCAGGTCGCGGGCAAGGCGGGCTTCAGGATCCGCGCGCCCGCCGAGAATTGCGCGACGAGGTTCGTCGCGAGGAAAAAGATCACGAGCACGCTGGTCAAGATGCCGAGGCCGGGGCTGCCGAAGCGCTCGCGAAACAGGTCCGGCAGGGTGATCGCGCCGGTCCTGCGCGCGAGCTGGCCGATGCGTTTGCCGAGCACGCCGAGGATCGTCAGCGGCGCGACCATGTACGACGCGATCCAGAGCCCGACCACCCATCCGAAGCTGTAGACGAGCGACGGAAACCCGACGAACGTGCCGCCGCTCATCACCGCGGCGGTGAGCGCGACCGCGAACGCCCCCAGAGAACGATTGCCGAGGAAGTATTTCTCGAGGAATTTGCCCTTGCGCTGCGCGAGGTTCGCGACGAATCCCAGGCCGAGCGAGATCAAGGTGAACGCCGCGAGCGCCAGCAAGGTGGGCAGCTCGGCATGGATGGCCTCGGGTGGATTCACGACGCGTCCCCCGCGCCGGCGGCGGGCTCGTCGGCGGCTTCAAGGTCGTCGTCGGTCATGTAAAATCCCGCGAACCAAAACGTAAAGAGCGCGCAGGCCCCCCACGGAGCGATCACGCCCCAGAAGAACCACGACGGCATGCCCAGAATCGGGTGCAGGTCGTCGGGACCGAGCGGCCGGTCGCGTCGGATGTATCCAAGGAGATAGCAATAGGCACAACTGTAGACCGTGGCCGTCAGCCACGCCGCGGCGATGATGATCGCCTCTCGCCGCGCGTGGACCAGGACGGGGTCGACGTCGTTCTTTCGTTTCAAGCGCGCCGTCCTTTGCATCGATCAGCCGAGTTTGACGGTGACCGTCTTGGTCTCGGTGTAGTGTTCGAGGGCGGCCTCGCCGTTTTCGCGGCCCTGGCCGGACATTTTGAAGCCGCCGAAGGGGGTGGTCGCATCGACGACGTGGTAGCAGTTCACCCAGACGGTGCCGGCTTTCACGTGTTTCGCGAACAGGTGGGCCTTGTCGATGTCCTTGGTCCAGACGGCGGCGGCGAGGCCGTAGTTGGTGGCGTTGGCGCGGGTGACGACCTCGTCGATCGAGCCGAAGGGCAGGACCGAGACGACGGGTCCGAAGATTTCGTCGGTGGCGATCGCCATTTCGTCTTTGACGCCGTCGAAGATCGTCGGGGCGACGTAATAGCCGCGGTCGCCGACGCGGAGGCCGCCGGCGACGAGTCGCGCGCCCTGCGACTTGCCGAGGTCGACGTAGTGGAGAATCTTGTCGAGCTGTTCGAGCGAGACCTGCGGGCCCTGCTGGGTCGCATCGTCGAGCGGGTCGCCGATCGCGCGGGCGCGGGCCTTGTGCGCCAGACGTTCGACGAACTCGTCGTGGATCTTCGCCTCGACGAAGAGCCGGCTGCCCGCGGTGCAGCACTGGCCGCCGTGGAAGTAGATCGCGTGGAACGCGCCGGCGACGGCGTCGTCGAGGTTGGCGTCGGCGAAGATCACGTTCGGGCTCTTGCCGCCGAGCTCGAACGTCGTGCGCTTGAGCGTTTCGGCGGCCTGCCTTTGGATGATCTTCGCGGTATCGACGTGCCCCGTGAAGGCGATTTTGTCGACGTCGGGATGCGCGACGAGCGCGGCGCCGGCGGTCTCGCCGTAGCCGTTCAGGATATTGATGACGCCCGCGGGGAATCCCGCCTCGACCGCGAGCGCGGCCACGCGCAGCGCCGTCAGCGGCGTCTGTTCGGCGGGCTTCATCACGATCGTGTTGCCGCACGCGAGCGCCGGGCCCCACTTCCACGCGAGCATCAGGAGCGGGAAGTTCCACGGGATGATCTGACCGATCACGCCCACCGGCTGCCGGAGCGTGTACGACAGGAAGCTGCCGCGGACCGGGACCGTCTTCCCTTCGACTTTGTCCGCCCAGCCGGCGTAATAACGGAGCGTGTTCACGACCCCTTCGAGGTCGCCGCGCGAGTCGGTGATCGTCTTGCCGCAGTTGAGCGACTCGAGCGCGGCGAGATCCTCGGCGTGCTTGGCGACGAGGTCGGCGAGCCGATACATGAGGAGGCCGCGTTCGGCGGCGTCCATCGTGCTCCAGGGGCCGGTTTCGAGGGCGCGGCGGGCCGCCTTGACGGCGCGATCGACGTCGGCGGCGCCGGCTTCGGCAACCGACGCGATCACCTCGCCGGTCGAGGGGTCGAGCGTCTCGAAGGTGCGCTTGTCGGCGGCGTCGACCCACTTGTTGTCGATGAGCAGCTTCGTGAATTCGATCGCGGGTCGCGGCCGGGTGCGGGCCGATCGTTCCAAAACGGCTTGTGCCATGGGAGTCGCCTCGATTGCGGTAGGTTCCGACGAAGGCCCGCCCGCGCGGGATCCCGAACGGCGCGGCGGACGCAATCATCATGCAGCGCCGGCCAGAACTTCGCAAGCGGTCGACCGCGACGGCGCGGAAACCCGCGGTCGCGCGTCAGTTGTGGCGTCCGGGGCGTTTCAAGCTTGCGGCGGGTTTGCGGAGCGCGCCCGGCCTGGGCGCGGAGCCCGGAACGCCGGCGGCGGGCTTGGCCTGGGGTTTCGCGTCGCCCGCGTGTTTCGCGAGCCACGCCTTGCCTTCGGGCGAAAGATC
>JAJYDB010000237.1 GCA_021777845.1 Planctomycetota bacterium | reverse complement strand
TCTCCGACCAGCTCGCCGACTGGGCCGCCCGCCTGCTCGCCGACCCCGCCGCGCGCGCCGCCGAGGCCGACGAACTCCGCGCCCTGCGCGACGTCGTCGCCAAGCCCGGCGCGACCCCCCGCGCCGCTGCGCGCATCGTCGCGCTCGCCGACGGACAATCCGCCCCCCGCACGCCGTTCCGACCCCCGCACGCCTCCAAATCCCACGCCGACGCCGCGTCCCCGCGACCCTGATTCGCCTCGATCGGCCCCCCGCGCGCCGCCCGCCCCTGACGTCCCGACCCGGTTCGTGGCATAATCGGGCCTTGAATCCCAAACGGCGCCCACGACCTCGAGACGCACCCACGCGATGACCGACCACACGCCGATCGCCCACCACCCCGATCGCCCCGCCAACAGGCTCGCCCGCGAGACCAGTCCCTACCTGCTCCAGCACCGGCACAACCCCGTCGACTGGTATCCCTGGGGCGCGGCGGCGCTCGACCGAGCCCGCGCCGAGGACAAGCCGATCTTCCTCTCGGTCGGCTACTCCGCCTGCCACTGGTGCCACGTCATGGAGCGCGAGAGCTTCGAAAACGACGCGATCGCCGCGCTGCTCAACCAGCACTTCGTCAACATCAAGGTCGACCGCGAAGAGCGGCCCGAGATCGACGCAATCTACATGTCGGCCGTCCAGGCCATGACCGGCCGCGGCGGCTGGCCCATGTCCGTCTGGCTCACACCCGACGGCGAGCCCTTCTTCGGCGGCACCTATTACCCCCCCGCCGACAGCCGCGGAATGCCCGGCTTTCCCCGCGTCATCGAGGCCGTCGCACGCGCTTGGGTCGAGCGCCGCGACGAACTCACCGAGTCCGCACGCGAACTCACCGCACGCCTCAAGTCGCTCGGCGAACTCCCCGCCGGCCAGGGAAACCTCACCCTCGACCTCCTCGAACACGCCTCCAAAAGCCTGCTCGCCGCCTTCGACCCCCGCCACGGCGGCTTCGGCGACGCCCCCAAATTCCCCCACCCAATGGACCTGCAGGTGCTCCTCCGCCGCCATGCCCGCGCAGGCGACGCCGCCTCGCTCCACGCAGTCCGTCTCACCCTCGACAAAATGGCCCGCGGCGGCATCCGCGACCACCTCGGCGGCGGCTTCGCCCGCTACTCCACCGACGCCTACTGGCTCGTCCCGCACTTCGAGAAAATGCTCTACGACAACGCCTTGCTCGCGCAAACGTATCTCGAAGCGTACCAGGCCACCGCCGCCCCCGCCGACCTCGACGTCGCCGCCTCCACGCTCGACTACCTCCTCTCCCGCATGACCAGCCCCGACGGCCCCTTCTACAGCGCCGAAGACGCCGACAGCGAGGGCGTCGAAGGCAAGTTCTACGTCTGGAGCCGCACCGAAATCCTCGACATCCTCGGACCCGACCGCGGCCGCGTCTTCTGCGACGCCTACGACGTCACCAACGAGGGCAACTGGGAACACTCCAATATCCTCAACCTCCCGCGCCCCCTCGACGTCTCCGCCAAACTCCTCGGACGCGACGTCGATTCGCTGCGGGCCGACCTCGCCGACGACGCCCGCACCCTCTTCCTCGCCCGCGAAAAACGCATCCCACCCGCCAAAGACACCAAAACCCTCGCAAGCTGGAACGGCCTCGCCATCGCCGCCTGCGCCCGCGCCGCCGCACCCGCGCATCGACCCGACTTCCTCGCCGCCGCCGCCCGCGCCGCCGACTTCATCCTCGACCACATGCGCACCCCCGCCGGCCTCCTCCTCCACTCCCACAAAGACGGACAAGCCAAATTCAACGGATGCCTTGATGATTATGCCAATTTGATCGACGGCCTCACCCGGCTCTTCGAGGCGACCGGCGACGACCGCCGGCTCGTCGCCGCCGTCACGCTCGCCGAGGTCATGCTCGACGAGTTCGCCGACCTCGAAATCGGCGGCTTCTTCCAGACCGGACGCTCGCACGAAGCGCTCGTCGCACGCCCCAAGGACGTCTACGACAACGCAACCCCCTCGGGCAACGGCATGGCCGCCGCCGCGCTCCTGCGGCTCGCCGCGCTCACCGGCCGCGACGACTTCGCCGCCGCCGGCCGTCGCGCCCTCGAATCGGTCCAGGTCCTCTTCGAAAACGCCCCCGGCGCCGCCGGCCAAAGCCTGATCGCACTCGACCACCTGCTCGGCCCAAACCACGAAATCGTCGTCGTCGAGGGCGACAGTCGCGACGAATTCGAGGCCGCCCTCGCCGCCCTCGGGTCCCGATTCTTACCCCGCGCCGTCGTCGTCCCCGCCCCCGCGCAGCCTCCGCGCGCAACCTCCACGCTCGTCCCCTTGCTCGACGGCCGCAACGCCGTCTCAGGACGACTCACCACCTACATCTGTTCCCAAAACACCTGCCTCGAACCCGCCGTCGGTCTCGAAGCAACCCAGGCCGCACTCGACAAACTCGCCGCCCACCCCTCTTAAACCCGCCCGACGAAACGAAGCCAACTTTAGTTTGGGCAAACTGGGGTATTTGTGGCGATTGTCCGGTCAGGCTTTGCCCTGTTTGCGGGCGAGCGCCTCCAGGCGTCGGCGCTCGTGGCGGTTCCGCGCTTGAAACACGGAGTTCACGACCTTGACGTCGGTCGGCACCGCGACCATCGCCCGCCGCGCGGCCCGAACGACCGGCTCGGCGAGCGTATTAGTGGGCATGATCACCGCCGCGACCTCGGTTTTATTGAGCGGCTCCGCGGGTGCGACGGCGGCGGGGTTCGGGGGCGGCTCAGCCTCGACGGGGGGTTCCTCGCGCTCCTCGACGGGAAGGAGGAGCCGCGACCGGCGGGTGTCCTGGGGTCTTCGGGGGGTGTCCTTTATCAGCTTGACGGCGTTTTCAAACGTCTTCGTGAGCCGCGCGAGGTAACGCTCAAGCCGCGCGACCTCGCGCGAAGGGTGCGCGAACACCCCCTCCCGCGCGAGCGCCCGCGCCCCCTCGTCCGCCGGGTCAAGCTTGTTCCCAAGGTCAGTCAGGCTTTGGATTTCGGCGCGAATCGCCGTCGCGATCTCCGCCTCCGCGGCGGCGCGGTCGGGGGTGAAGCTCGGGATCGTGAATTCCTCGATCAGGTCGCGGTCGGTGAGCGCTCGGCCCAGCAGCGACAGCGCACGCTCGGTGTGCTCCGGCTTCCAGCGTCCAGGTCGAAGCGCAACCAAGAGCAAATCCCGCCACGACCCGATCAACCATTGACACCCATGCTTGGTTGCTCGCAACTTCTTGATATATTTGGCGGGGTTGCGTTGCAATTTTTGGCCGAGGTCCCACGCCTCAATCTCGTGTTCGACCTCCCAGGTCGCGTCGGTGCACTTGGCTTGGAGCGCGCTGAGCCGTGCGATACGCACCATGCATGACTGCGACAAAACCCAGGCGGCGACGCCGGTCTTAATGATTTCGTACTTGATCATGCTGGTGACGCCGAGTTCTTTGACCCACGCGGCGGTGTGGAGTTCGACGGCGCGGATTTCGTCCTCGCCGAGGACGACGCCGCCGCCGGCAAATCCATGCTTGAATGCATTGGCGCGCGATTGGCTTTTGCCTTCGACGGAGGTGGGGCCGGTGGATTTGGCGGCGTTTTGGCGGTTGACCTCGGCTTTTTGGGTGGGGCTGAGGAGGGGCATGGGGGCGTCCTCGCGGTTGAGGGTGGTGAGGGACATTGGCGCGAGTTTAACGCGCCTCCACCATCAACTATCGAGAGCCCGCGCTGCTTTGTTCCGTCGCGGTCGGAAATTTTTTTCTCCGGCGCGCAACTTTAGCGTTGGTAAGGGTTAGAGCGCGGTCACCGCGGCGATTAGTACGACGGCAGGCTGGGGTCGACGTCCTTAATCCAGCCTAAGATGCCGCCGTGGAGGTTGGTGAGTTGTGTGAAGCCGTGTTGCTTGAGCAGTGCGATGGCTTTTTGGCTGCGTGCGCCGCTCTTGCAGTGGACGACGATGGGGAGGTCGGGGTTGAGTTCGCCGACGCGCGCGGGGAGCTCGGGGAGGGGGATGACGACCGAGCAGTCGAGGCGGCAGATCACGATTTCCTCGGGGTTGCGGACGTCGAGGACGAACGGTTTCTCGCCGCGGTCGAGCATGGCCTTGAGCTCAAGCGGGGTCATGGACGCGGGGACAGCGGGCATCGCGGAGGCTCCAGGGGTAGGGGCGTGGACGGCCGGTTCGGGCTCCGCGCCGCGGACGTTGCAGAACTCTTCGTAGTCGATCAGCTCGGTGATCGTCGGGTTGGGCCCGCAGATCGGGCACTTGGGATTCTTGCGCACTTTCATTTCGCGGACAGTCATATCGAGTGCGTCGTAGAGGAGCAGTCGGCCGACGAGGGAGCGGCCTTTGCCGAGGATGAGCTTGACGGTTTCGGTGGCTTGGACGACGCCGATGAAGCCGGGCAGGATGCCGAGGACGCCGCCTTCGGCACAGCTTGGGACGAGGTCGGGCGGGGGCGGTTCGGGGTAAAGACAGCGGTAGCAGGGGCCGTCTTGGGCGGCGAAGACCGACGCCTGGCCGTCGAAGCGAAAGATCGACCCGTAGACATTGGGCTTGCCGAGCAAGACGCAGGCGTCGTTCACGAGGTAGCGGGTGGCGAAATTGTCGGTGCCGTCGACGACGATATCGTAGGGCCGGACGAGGTTGAGGGCGTTGTCGCGGGTGATGTGGGTTTCGTGCAGGATCAGGTTGAGGTCGGGGTTGAGGGCGCGGAGCTTGTCGGCGGCGGATTGGAGTTTGGGTCGGCCGACGTCGGGGGTGGCGTGCAGGATTTGGCGTTGCAGGTTGCTGACGTCGACCACGTCGAAGTCGACGAGCCCGATCGTGCCGACCCCGGCGGCGGCTAAATAAAGCGCGGTCGGCGAGCCGAGCCCGCCGGCGCCGATGCAGAGGACGCGCGCGGCCTTGAGCCTTTTTTGGCCTTCAAGTGCCACTTCGGGCATGATCAGGTGCCGTGCGTAGCGTTGGATCTCGGGATTCGAGAGGGTGACGTCGGCGGCGCGGTCGGCGATCGAGTCGTGTGCGGCGGTCGCGTTCATAAGCGATCAGGCATCCGTCAGGGAGGGCTGGGTCCGTTCCTTCGATTTTAGACGAACGGCGGCGGAAGGCAAATCGGGAAGGGGGGGGGTGTGCGACAAAGGCGTCGGCCGGGTGGGACGGCGCACCTTGAGGACGCGGCGCGGCGGGTGCGGATTGGGTGAGGGCACTCGACGGCGGCGCGATTATCGTTGAGAATTGAGGTGGGGGGGACGCGGCGTCGGGAGCCGGCGCGCGCCATTTTCCCTCAACGTGCACATCGTGATTTGATCTGAGTTGGGAAAGGGGCGACGCGGTGAGCGTGACGCTGGGGATTGACGTCGGGACGTCGGGGACGAAGACGCTGGCGATCGACGATCGGGGGCGGGTCTTGGCGGCGTCGTCGGCGGAGTATCCGTGTTCGCACCCGAAGCCGGGCTGGTCCGAGCAGGACCCCGAGCTGTGGTGGACGGCGACGAAGGCGACGGTCGCGGGCGTGCTGGCGAAGGCGAAGTTGAAGGCGGAGGAGGTCGCGGCGGTCGGGCTTTCGGGGCAGATGCACGGGTCGGTATTCTTGGATGGCGACGGCGCGGTGGTGCGGCCGGCGTTGTTGTGGAACGACCAGCGGACGCAGGCCGAGTGCGTGGAGATCGAGGAGCGTGCGGGGGGTCGGGCGGCGTTGGTGGGGATGGTGGCGAACCGGGCGATCACGGGGTTCACGGCGCCGAAATTGTTGTGGGTGCGTCGTCACGAGCCGGCGTTGTGGTCGAAGGTCAAGCAGGTTTTGCTGCCGAAGGACTACATCCGCTACAAGTTGACGGGCACGTATGCGACCGAGGTGTCGGACGCCTCGGGGACGTTGCTGCTTGACGTGGCGCAGCGGCGTTGGAGCCGCGAATTGCTTGGGAAGCTGGAGCTCGACGCCGAGCTGTTGCCGACGTGTTACGAGAGCCCGGAGGTATCGGGGAAGGTGAGCGCGCTGGGAGCGTCGGCGACGGGCCTGCGCGCGGGGACTCCGGTGGTGGGCGGCGGCGGCGATCAACCGTCGACGGCGGTGGGCAACGGGATCGTGCGTCCGGGGGTGGTGTCGGCGACGATGGGGACGTCGGGGGTGGTGTTCGCGCATGCGGAGAAGCTCGGCTTCGACCCCGAGGGTCGGATGCAGCGCGGCTGCCACGCGGTGCCGGGGGCTTGGCACGCGATGGGTGTCGTGCTCGCGGCGGGCGGCAGCTTGCAGTGGTTCCGCGACAACCTGGGCCGGCCCGAGGTCGAGGCCGCGCAGGCGTGCGAGGTCGAGCCTTATGAACTGATCATGGCGCAGGCGCAAGAGGTCGGCGTCGGGGCCGAGGGGCTGTTCTTCTTGCCGTACCTGACCGGCGAGCGCACGCCGCATTTCGACTCCGACGCGAAGGCGTGCTGGATCGGCCTGACGGTTCGCCACGGGCGTCCGCACATGATCCGCGCGATCCTCGAAGGGGTGGCGTTCGCGCTGCGCGACAGCCTCGAATTGATCCGCGAAATCGGCACGCCGATCGAGCAGATTCGGATTTCGGGGGGCGGGGCGCGCGGGCCGCTCTGGCGACAGATCCAGGCCGACGTCTACGGCGTCGACGTCCATCGGTTGCAGTCGAGCGAGGCGGCGGCGCTGGGCGCGGGGATTCTGGCGCACGTCGGCGCGGGCTCGTACGCGGGGGTTCCCGAGGCCTGCGACGCGATGATCCACGTCGCCGACCGCACCCCGCTGGACCCCGACGCCAAAGCCTATTACGACCGCGCTTACCCGATCTACCGACAGTTGTATCAAGACCTCAAGACGTCGTTCGGCGACATTACGGCTCTTGTGTCCAAATGAGCATCGCAACACGCGCGGGCGCGATCATGAGCCTTGTCTTCCAGACGTCGCGGCGACGTCCGGGGACGGCGTTGATCGCATTCGCGTGCGGGGCCGCGGCGTGGTTTTTGGTGGATCCGAGCGCGCCGCGGGTGGTGCGGAGCTGGGCGAGCAACCGCGCGCATCGCATAGGGGCGCATTCCCCGCACGAGGTGAACGCGGTGTTTAGCCCGGACGGGGCGCGTTTTTTGATGAACGACGACGCCGGCGCGGCGGTTTACGACGCCTCGGACGGCGACATGATCACGCGGCTGGCCGGCTTCGACGTGCTCCGCGATGGGTTGGAGCACCCTGCCGACCGCGTTGCGCCGGTCTTCGAGGCCCCGCTCGAGTTTGGGCTGGACGGCATGAAATTCACGCCCGACGGCCGTTTCGCGGTGGGGGTTGTTTCGCTCGTCGGCGCGGACCGCCGTCGCGGCCCGAGCTGCGCGGCGGTCTGGGACATTAGATCG
>JAJYDB010000236.1 GCA_021777845.1 Planctomycetota bacterium | reverse complement strand
TGACGCGTTACGCATTTCTCGCGGCGGCGGTTTGCGGCATGTCAGCTTATGCCGTGCCGGCTCGGATTCCGGTCAGTCCGTTGGACGAATCCGCGATCGCGTCGGTCGTCGGCGGAAACCCGGCGCAGTCGTGCTACTACGTCGGGTACAACAAACTCTGCACCGGCACCAATACTGTTTGTACATGGAGTCTAGGTGCGAATGCTTACGTGAAGACCGTATGGTCAAATGCAACGCTCAGTGTTTGTTCGCTGGTGAATGCATCGAACGCTTATGGGAAGACGGGCTGCGCCACCTCACCCACGTTGTGTTACACCAACTACGACTGCGGAAACGATTCGGGATGCTCGTCATGCACGACGACAACGCATAATCAACAGTCCGGCGCGACACTTTCAGGTAGTGATTGCCAATATGTGCCCCCCCCCGGTGGTTGAGAAAGGCTGATTGGACTCCGATTCTCGATACGGTTTCATCTTGGTACGCGAGCTCGATCCGGCACTCGAAGAGGTTCTCGGCAATGCTTGCGTTCTTCGCTTCAAGTTGTTTGATTCTGTCCACTCCGCCCACCGTTCAAGAGGTGCTTGCCGGCCTGCGCGAGGCCGATGCAAAGCTGGAGAACATCAAGTGTGTATCCGCGTGGAAATTCAGCGTCCGCGAGGACGGCAAGGGCCTCCGGTTGGATCGGGAAGAGCGACAGGAGTTGGTCGTTGACAGCCTGAAGCGGGTGCGGATCAAACGCACCATAAAGCGTAACTCGCTTCCGAGGGCTCCGGACGCGCTGAAAGACTCGACCGATGAACCCAATGTCGATGAGCTGGTTTACGACGGTGAAAAAACGATCCAAATCCAGTCGTGGAATACACCGTGGATGCGAAGGCCGACCGCGGCGGGCGAAAAGCAACCCGGGGAGAAGAAAGCCCTCGAGGAAAAGAGACGCCCGCCTTCGGCTCAGATTCACGACGGGATGTTTCCCCCCGGACGCGGGCCGCTGATGTTAATGAATCCGGTCACCGTCTCCGCCGGCCTGATCACTTCCCTGTCGCGTTGTGTCGAATTGGGACTTGAAGTCAATGTCCGAGAATCAACCCTGTCGCGGGGAGCCTATGATCTGAGTTTCAAGCTTGATACGGCCCACAACCCAGCGGGCTTGTCGACCACCGCGACGGTGGACCCCGCGCGAGGCTGGGCGGTGATTCATCAAACCTCCGTCGACCCTGACCGCACGCTGATGTTTGAGGATTCGTGCGAGTACTTTGAGGCTGTGAAAGGGTTCTTCTTCCCTAGGCATTGGCTCCGCTTGAAGCAAGAATCCAGGGCAAGCGGATCCCTACAAACCAGTCAGGCGATTGAATTCACCGTGCTTTCGTCAAAAGTGAACGACCCTCAGTTCCCGGCTGACTCGTTTGGGGTAGAGCTTCCGCCTGACGCATTCGTCAACGACGTGCGCTACGGAGTCGAGTACCGCGTCGGCGCCGAGCGAGTCACTGATGTTCAACTCGAGCGGCTGTCCGAAGCAGCCCGGGCTCGAAAATCAACTGAGGTGGCCGTTGAGGCGCCGCGACCGGAATTCGCGGCGTCGCGTTGGGAATGGCCGCAAACCTGGACGATTCTCGTCGCGGCCGGTCTGGGCATCATTCTGACGGCGGCAATCATCGCTCTGCGCGGTCGATTGCGCGGCGATTCTCGGCATTAATCATCGGCGACGTCCGGAGACCACGATGAAGCTGGTCCGCGCGGTTGCGTTGGCTCTCGCTTGGCTCGTTTTGCCAATGGCCGCACCGGCAGCCGAGGGTCTCTCGTCATCGCGGCTCGATCGAGATCCATATTGGCTCGATGAGACGCGCTCGTGCGGCCCCATGTGCGTCGCGTTCTTGGATCGCTATTGGCACGGCGGCAAAACCTACGCCGAGGTCGCCGCGCGTTGCAATCCGGGACCGCAAGGAACAAGTCTTTTGGATCTCAAGCAGGCGTTGGAGGGATTCGGCTATCACACGCTCGGGTTTCGATCAAGCGTCGAGTCGCTTGGCAGCTTGCCGACCCCGATGATCGTGCAGATGAAGACCGTGCCGATCGAGGTCGACCTCTTCGTTGTGTTCGTGCGTTCGGACCCTTTGCGAAAGCGCCTGCTTATATTCGACCCTTCAGCTCAGCTTGAGAAAGTCTCGCTTGATCAACTGCGTGAGCGATTCTCGGGCGTTGGCTTGCACACATCGCAAGGACCGATCGACGCCCACGCCTTGGAATCGATCAGGCTGGACGACTCGCCGATTCGCGTGCGGCGCGGCCTCGCGGCGGGAGGGCTGGTCTTCGCGTCGTTGCTCCTCATCGGTGGTCTCTGGAAGCGGGGAATCAGGAGAGTCGGCGGTGCCGCCGCGGTTGCTCTCGGATTACTCTGGTCGACTGTCGCCGGATGTGCGCGGCCGGGCACGGCGGGATCGACTAGCCCGGAGACGCGCGACGTCAATCTCGGCGTCGTGCGGCGGGGCGACACACTCAATCATACTTTTGTGGTGCGGAACACATCAACCGCCACCGTTTCGATTGACCCTTCCAACTACGAGTGAGGCTGCAAGTTCCTGCTGGTTCAGCAGGATAAGCTGATCTCCAAGGCGGTGTTGAAACCCGGTGAAACGGTGGAAGCCCGCGCGGAAATCCCCACGAGCGGGCTTGATGGAGTGTTGGTGAAGAGATTCACGTTGAACGGAGACTCGGCGTCAGCGGATTGGAAGAAGGTCGAGTTGATTGTGCGCGCGGACATCAAGCCTCTGCTTGTCGCCGTGCCTTCGAGGGTCGATCTCGGTACGTTGTCCAAAGGCTCGGGAACGGCGAAACCGTTCGCCGTGCGCTCGCTGTTCGAGAATCTGCCGGGCATGTTTCGGAGCGTCGAAAGCGAAAACCCCGCGGTGAAAGTGCGTGTACTCCAGAAAATGCCTGGCATGTTGCGCTGCGAGGTCAGCATCGATGGCGAGTCGGTTCCAGTGGGAGAGTTCGTGTCGCGAATCGTCTTTCATTTCGACTCGAAAGAGATCCCGCGACTTGAACTATTGGTTTCCGGCCGTCGCGCGGGCGAGTTGTCGTTTCTGCCCTCGCGGGTGGTGATGACGAAGTCGAGCGGTCGATCAGCCCCGGATTGGGTGAGCCTGCGTTCGACAATGGAACGGCCGTTTCGCGTGCTGGAATGGAGTGCACCGCCCGGCATCGAAGTCGCATGCAACGACTCGAAAACGACCGCGCAAGAGCATCGCGTCGCGCTGCGGGCCGCCGGTTCGACGCGAATAACCGACCACGAGGGCTTCGAGGTGGTCGTGGTGACTGACGACGCTTTCGAGGAACGAGTCCGGATTCCGGTCGTCTTGCTCCAGAATTGAAGATGCCGGAATCGTGGAGTCACCCTGTGATCCCGAAAAACGACGCGCGGCACGGGTCTACTCTCATCGAGCTGATGGTCGTCATCGGCGTGATTGCGATCTTGATCGGCTTGTTGTTGCCCGCGGTACAGGCGGCGCGAGAAGCGTCACGCCGCGCGTCGTGCCTCAACAACATGAAGCAACTCACGCTCGCAATGCAGAATTATCACGACGTGAACAGCGTCTTTCCCATGGGGTGCCCCGTTGGGCCCTATCCACTTGTGGGGTTTCACGCCAATCACAGTATCTTCGTGGCGATCCTGGGCCAACTCGACCAATCCGCCCTCTATAACGCGATCAACTTCCATCAGTCGATCTACACCGCCGCAAACATGACGATCCCGCCGACGCGTCTAAACGTGCTCGCGTGTCCCAGCGACCCGAGCGTGCTCGACCATTACTCCACCGGGCAATACAACGATATTCCGGCCGGCGGTTTTCGGCCGACGTATTCCAGTTATGCAGGCTGCGCCGGAACGTGGTTCCACCTGGCTACCGACAGCGCGGCGCGGCTGCGGGCGCTGTCCGGACAAGACAATGGAGTGGAGTACGCGAACAGCGCGACGCGACTGGCAAGCGTGACCGACGGCGCGAGCAACACGTTTCTGATCGGCGAGCGTCTGCGTTCTCGGCTCCGCGACCTGAACGAGTTTGAATACACGGTGTCGTTCTGGTGGATGGACGCGTTCGCTTCCGACACGCTGTTTTGGACGCTCGACCCGATCAACCCGTGGCGCGTCGTGACGTCGTTCCCCCTTGCGGAGAACACGCCGAATCCGTTCAGCGCCTCGGCGGGAAGCAACCATCCCGGCGGCGCGAATTTCGCCTTTGTCGACGGCTCGGCGCGGCTCGTGCGCAACACCATCAACAGTTGGCCGGTTAAACCCGTCGGGGGTTTACCCGTCGGGGTGACCGGGGATTGGCAGCATCTTTACCAGGTCGCGCCGGGTATTCAATTCGGCGTGTTCCAAGCCTTGTCCACGCGCGCGGGAGGCGAGTCGCCCAGTCCCGATTCGTTTTGAGGCCTACCGACCAATTTCAAGGCTCGCAGCGGCGGACGTTAATCGAGGTTGCCGACCTCGCCGCCGGCGACGGTCGCGGCGCCGCGCCAGATCGACAGGTCGACGCCGTCGCGCACGAACCTCACGTTGCCGTCCATCATCAGCACGTTGACGCCGCCGGGATGCCGGCTCGTGGCGGGAAAGGAGCCGTGGTGGAGCGTGCGCGTGTGCAGATCCAGATTGTTGAAATCAAGGCTGCACATGAGATCCCAGCGATTGGGGGTCGTGACGTGGTTATAGCCGGTGAAGTGATAACCCGAGAGAAACCAGGACTCGCCGCCGCGCGACTCAACCGGCGCGTTCAGCGGCGAGAGCGTCGCGCAGTACTGAATCGCCTGATCGGCGGTGAAGCCCCCCTCGAAGTTGTATCCGAGCGCGCCCATCACATAATCGCCGCCCCGCTTAAAGGTGTCCTTCGTCCAGTCGCCTTGCAAGCGTTCGGATGCCCCCGCGGTGTTCGAGAGGCCGTCGCGTATTTCCGCCGGCGTAAACGCATGATAAGACGTCGAAAACGGGCCGGCGATCGACAACTCGCCGGGTTCGAACAGGCCCCAAGGCTCTGCCCCTGAGGTCAAGTCATAGTTGTTGCGGCCGTAACCGGGAACCGGCGAGGACTGGTCCGATGGACAGAGAAAGACGGCAACCGTACTCAGCATGACAGTGGAGTTCGTGGCCGGTCCCCAACCAAGCGACGCCCACTGCTGAAAATTGACCGCGTTGTACAGCGCGGGCTGATCGAGAAACGCAAGCGAGCGGGCCGATGGGCTGTAGCGGTCGAAATGGCCGGGATTCGTTTCCAAGATGACCGGAGGGAAGCACCCGACGGCGGTCGCATAGCCGTGCAAAGCGATGCCGATCTGCTTGAGGTTGTTGACGCACTGGATGCGCCGCGCCGCTTCGCGCGCCGACTGCACCGCGGGAATCAAGAGGCCGATCAGAATGCCGATGATCGAGATCGTCACGAGCAACTCGATAAGCGTGAACGCGCGGCGCGGTGAACGGCAGACGCCGCGGCCAAGCCTCCTGGGAAGTGCTAAGAGTGATGCGTTCACGACTTCGCTCCGCGATGTCTGCGCCATGCGTAGGCGCCGATCGCAAGCGCGCACACCACGCCTGCGATCAGGAAATAAGGCGGGCGCGGCGCCTCGCGCTCGCCTTCGAGAATCGGGGGCGGCGTCCCGCCGACGCCCGGGCTGATCGACGCGACCGAGACCGGGGTCGCTTCCTTCGACCCGCGCTGTGGCAGCTTGTGCAAATCCCAGACTTTCCGGGGCGTGTACGCCAGGTGCTCCGCGGCATTCAACAATGCGACGGGCCTCGAGAACTCGAGCTTGAACTCATCGAGCGCGGGCTTCCGCGTGAAGTCGGCTGAACTGACAACTGTCCTCATGACGAAGCCCCCTTGGTAGACGACGGTGGATACGAACGGTAGATAACCGCGACCGTCGATGAAGCGTATGTCGTCGAGAAACTCATCAATATTGGTCCCGTCCTTCAGGCTGGTATGGATCCGGATCGGAATCGCACCGCGTTCGAGGTCGACGTCGTAGGTCGAGCTGCCGTTCAGCAGTTCAAGAGAGAAGCGGCACACTTTTCGGCCCTCCCAGGTTGCTTCCTCGACGGCAGACAAGACACGGCCCCCCTCGCTTCCCCGGAGTGCTTTTTGGATTTGTGTGGACATCATCTGTAATGAATCTCTGGGATGTCCTAAATCGTACGGCACTGTCGCGATCCGGTAGAACGCATCCGTGCCGGAGACCATTCTGTAACCCGGCACAGGCGGTTTGCCTTTTCCACCCGAGGAGAGAGCCTCTTCTATCGTCAACTTGTCATTCGTCAGCACGCGATGAGAGACCAAAAGATCTGTCGACCTCTCGTCGGAAATCTGCACGTGCGTCGCCGCCATCTCGTCGGGGTCGTACATTTGCGTGAACAGCGCATTCGCGTCGTCGAACACATAACGGCACTTCGCCATGTGTGCGTCCTTCAAATCGCCGCGACGTGCCCGCTCGATAGACGTCGGCGGACCCTTCCAGAATTCGAACTCCAGCGTCCCGTAAGCAAACCCCGCGCGATTCTGATCGGAAGCATCGGCGATGCTCTGGAGCGGAACGCTTTGATCGCCGGCGTTTGGCGCCGACGACTGAGCCGTCAAAACGAGCAGGCTCAAGAACGGGATCGTTGCACCCGACATCGTGGTTCTCCTGCTGTTGGCCAATGTTGCGAGAGGCGTTGCGACAAGAGTGGGACGCGCCCGTCTCCCCGAACTCCGATCCGCATGGATGAGTGACGAGAAAGAGCGACGCGGCTTCCCGAACCCCTTCCCCTGTGAAAATCCGACGCCCTGGGTTCGGCTCAGCAGGAAGGTGAATACTGCATGCTAAGACTACACTGATTGTACTGACATGGAGACATGGAGCCGGGCAAATACCCAAATTGCGTGCAGACGTTGATTGTATTCTGGATGAGGGGGCAGACCGTTGGCGTGACCTTCTCGCCGCAGGGAGAGTACATGTAGACCGTCGTCATTGTTCGGGTGTAGGAGATAGTCGTGCTGTTTGGACAGTATGCCTGCTGCACCGTCGTGCAAGTTGTGTTCGAGCATGAGTAGGGGGTTGGATTCTGGCAATACGTCTGCCCGGGTCCCGCCGGCACGCGATCCACCGCAAGTCCCGCCAGAATCGGAACGACCATCGCCACGCCGAGACCGAACGATCGCATGTTGAAACGCATGATCAGACCCCTTTGTAGAGTGACCGCATCGAAACGAGACGAACCCACCGAGAAACGACGGCGACGCGCCGACGTTCCCGTTCGTCGCGCTGCTGGTCTCGGGCGGCCACACGCAGCTGATGCGCGTCGACGGCGTGGGCCGCTACGCGCTGCTCGGCGACACCGTCGACGACGCTGCCGG
>JAJYDB010000235.1 GCA_021777845.1 Planctomycetota bacterium | reverse complement strand
CGCGGCCTCGATCGTCCGCGTGTCGACGCCTCGCGCAGCCGGACCGAATCCGCCCGACGCACCCCCGCGCCTAAACGCGGCTCAACCCCGCGAGCATCCCGAGCAAGAGCCCGACCACGTGCGCCCCGTTCGCGATGTGCGGAATGTATCCCACCACCCCCAGCACCAGCCACAACACCATAATCTGCACCGAGATCGGGGCGAGCCGAAACCCCTGCGTCGGATCGACGACCCCGCGCACCCAAATGTAACCGAAAAGCGCGTAGACCACCCCCGACATGCCGCCGAAGAGTCCAAGCCGATGCAGAATTTGCGTCTCCAAAACATATTCGCCGAGGTTCGATGCAACCCCGGTAATCGCGACGAACGCGAGCATGAAGCCCGACCCGCGTCGCGCTTCGACCAGCCTGCCGATCACGTACAGATTGACGAGGTTGAACAGGATGTGCATCACGCCGAAGTGAAGAAAGATCGGCGTCAACAGCCGCCAGACCTGCCCGCTCAAGATCGGCTCGATGCCCGCGAAGGCGATGCCGTCGGGGGTGAGCACCGGCGGCGAAAAGACGAGCAGCAGCGTCACTTCGCTGAACCGGGGCCCGCCGTTCATCATCAGATACACGACAATGCTGATCGCGATCAGAGCCGACGTCACCGGCCCGGTGCGGATCGAGACCGCGATGGGGTTGCTGTAGCTTCGCGAGGTCCGCAGGTCGACGTGATTCTTGCGGTAGGCGCGGTCGGCGCGCGCCTCGGCAAGCAGCCGTTCGCGGGCCGCGGCGCTCGACTCTCGATAGCGCTCGGCCTGCGGCTCGCGCTGAAACTCCTCGAACTCGCGCCGCGCCTGCGGGACGTGATCGTCGTGATAAACCCAAACCGCGTGGCCGTCGGGCCGGGCGTCGACCCGTGTACGCATCCCCAGCGCGACCAGGTGGTCCGAGAACACCCTCGCCTCGGCCTCGGTGGGCAATTTGCCTATTTCGCGCACGAACGATCGCTCCCCAACGCGGTTCCCGCTCCCTCGAACTTGGGGCCATTCTAACCGCGAGGGCGCTGAAATGTCTCGCGCCTCGGCTCAGGCGGCGTCGATCCGCCGCGGCGTCGCCCGACCGACCAAACCCTCCAAGGCGGCGCTCGTCGCGTCGCCTCCCGCCTTGCCCGACGTCCGCTCCTCTTCGTGATACTCGGCGTCGGTGTTCACTTTCCACGTGTCGAACGAGCCCAGGCCCAGGATGTTCCGCGCCGCGAGCACCGCCGTCATCATCGAATGATCCTGATTGTTATACTTGTGCATCCCGTTGCGGCCCGCGAGTTCGAGGTTCCCCAAGCCGGCCAGCCACGCGCGGATCACCGCGAGATGGCCCTGATAATGCTCGTCGTAAACCGGATACGCCTTCGGCATCCGCACCACGCAGCCGTCGATCACCTCGTCGCCCCGCGCCAGCCCGCACGACTCGAGCTCGCGACGTCCCAACGCGACCAGATCCTCGTCCGCCATCGACCACAAGTCGTCCCCCTCGAAACAGAAGTATTCGAGCCCCAGGCTCGTCTTCGAAGGGTCCGGCACCAAGCTCGGCGACCAGTTCTTGAAGTTCTGGATCCGCCCCACGCGCACCCGCGGCTCGTGAATATAGATCCAGTTGTCGGCGAACATATCCTCACGATCGATGATCAGCACCACGGTGAGGAAGTCGCGGTATTTGAGCCGGCCGGCGGCTTCGAGAACCTCCGGCGGCGGCGGCGGATCAAGCGCCCGCATCAGTTCGCGGAGCGGCAGCGTCGAGACAAAGTGCTTGCCGTGGTAGCGGTATTCGCGGCCCGCGCGGTCGGTCGCGACGAACGCCGTCACCGCGCCCCCGTCGTGCTCGACCTTCCGCACGCGACGCTCCAGATGCACCGACCCGCCGCGATCCTCGACGATCTCGCGCGCCCGCTCCCACATCTGTCCCGGCCCCAGCCGCGGATACGCGAAGCGATCGATCAGCGTCTTCACCACCTCGCCGCCGCGACCTCCGCGACCACCGAAAAACGCGTTCCACACCGCACGGAACAAGCTCAAACCCTTGATCCGCTGCGCCGCCCAGTCGGCCGACATCGCGCTCGTCGACATCCCCCAAACCTTCTCGGTGTAGGCCTTAAAGAAGATCTCGAAGAGCATCCGCCCGAACCGATTGACCACCCAGTCCTCGTAGCTGCGCTCGGGGCGAATCGGCCGCAGACGCGCTTTCAGATAGCTCAGCACGCTCAGCGTCGACCGCCACGGACCGAGCTTCCAGAGCGCGTCGAACGGCTTCAAGGGATAGTGGAAGAACTTGCGGTCATAATAAATACGACTGATCCGACTGCGCGTGAGCAGCTCGTCGCCGAGGATCTCGCGCCAAATCCGGTTCACCTCGTCGCTCTTCGAGAAGAACCGGTGTCCGCCGATGTCGAACCGATACCCTTTGTAGACGTCGGTCCGGCTGATCCCGCCCACGCGCACCGGGTCGGATTCGAGCACCACGCACGCATGACCATGCTTCGTCAGCTCGTACGCCGCGGTCAGGCCGGCGGGTCCAGCCCCCGCGATCACGGTCGGGTAGGCGGCGATCACCGCGGGCGTGCCCGGGTCGTCAACCTTCGTCCAGCGATGGGGCAGCAAATGCGCGCCGCTCGCCGCGCGTCGCGTCTCGCCAGGCCGCGGAGCATCCATGCTCTCTCTCCTCCGACGCCGACGATCTCACGCCCGGCCCAAGGTCGAACCGCCCTCGCTCCTCCATGAGCAATCAGGGCCGAAACCCGCCCGAACGATTCGGCGCGGCAGTATGGAGCAAACCCCGCGCGCGGTCAATCCGACTCGAACCACCTTCGCCCCGACCCCTCGCCTCCGGTCGAAGTCCGATCTCTTCGACTCCCGAAACGAACCCAACCGCCCCCCCCCAAACGCCCCGACGCGGCGCAACGAAACGAACCCAATCGCCCCGGCGGCAGTTTGACGAAACGAACCCAATTCTCCCGTAACCGTCTCTTTTAGGCGGACTTACGGCGAACACTTTGCGGGCGCAAGTCACGGCGGGAGCAGACGCGCCGTCGCGTCGGGAGGGGGCCGCCGCCCCGCACGACCACGCGACGAAACGAACCCAATCGCCCGCGCCCGCCGCTCCCGAAACGAACCCAACCGCTCCGGCGGCAGCTTGACGAAACGAACCCAATTTCGCCGTAAGCCACTATCCACAAATACTTTACGGCAAGAATCCGTTCGTTTTGGGGTTTCCCTGGGGACCGTACGCCCCGACCGACGGATTTCTCGGCCGATCCACCGCGATTCCGGCGGCAGACTCGACGCTGCGCCCGCACGCATCAACGCAGGCAATCACGCACGCCATCGCCGCAGGTCGATCGCGATCGGCTCACTGTCCGAGCAGTTCGAGGGTGCGCTTCACGAACGACGACGCGGCCGCAAGCGAGTCGGCAGGTGCGACCTTGAGCCCTTGCATGCGCTCAAAAGCGTGGATGTGCTCGACGTCGAGCGCACCGGGGCGGACATACAAGTGCTCGCACGCGAGCATGAGGCAACGCAAGCCGGCCTCGCGATAGCCCTTCGCGTAGACGAGGGCGCGGAGGCAGGAGAACATCGCCTCGTAGCTGAGGAAGCAGACGTCGGCGGGGTCGCCCTGACCGGTGTTTTGGATATTCGCCGCGGCTTCCAAGCGGTCGCCGGCGGTGGCGAGCAACGGTCCGATTCGTTTCGGCGCGTCGGCGTCCTGAAACAGGTACGGACTGTCCAGACACTTCGGGAACGTGTTGACGATGGCCATGTCGGACGGATCTCTCATCAACCAGGAGCGTTTGGAACGGATGCGGCCGGCCTTGCGCGGTATTTATTCGACGCGGGCGGCGACCTCGGCCGCGGTCGCGACGGTTTTCGAGGGTAAGGGGGCGGGGGGCGGCGCGATCGGAACGACGCGAGGCGGGGTCGACGCCGTGCGCGCGGCCGTGGAGCCTCCGTCGGAGAGCATCGGCACGGCGGCGTCCTTCGCGAACTCGACAAGCGGTCGCGGGTTCAGGCCGGTCGCGACCACGACGAAGGTTCCGACCAAAATCGGCAGCACGATCGCCGACGAAGCGGGCTTGAGCGTGCCGCGCGTCGGGCCGCGCAGGAACATCGCCTTCAACACGCGGACGTAATAGAACGCCGACACCACGCTGTTGAAGAGACCGAGTGCCACCAGCCAGATGAGCGTCAGCCGACTGACCTGGTCGCCCGGCTGAGACAGCGCCTCCATGAACATATACAGCTTCCCGAAGAAGCCGCCGAACGGCGGCATGCCGATCAGCGAAAGCATCATCAGCACGATGCAGACCGCGAGGAAGGGATACGCGCGGCCGACGCCGCCCAAGTCGTCGATGTCGTCGCTGCCGAGGTCGCGCGCCAGCCAGGATGCGACCGCGAACGCGCCGATGTTCGTGAAGCCGTAGACGATCAAGTAGAAGAGAACCGAGCCGGCGGACTCGTATCGACGCGTCGAGAGCCCCGCGGCGGCGACGCCGATGAGCATGTAGCCCGCGTGCGCGATCGAGGAATACGCGAGCATGCGCTTAAAGTTGCGCTGCGCGAGCGCGGCGAAGTTGCCGTAGGTCATCGAGAGCGACGAGAGCACGACGACAACGCCGATCCAGCCGGGGCTGAGCACCGACGCCGCCGACGCCGACCACGGCCCGAGCGCGCCCAGCAGGACCTTCATCAAGGCGATCATGCTCGCGATCTTCGACCCCGCGGCGAGCCAGGCGGTCACCGGCGCGGGCGCGCCCTCGTAGGCATCGGGCGCCCACTGATGGAACGGCACCGCCGCGATCTTGAAGCCGAAGCCCGCCATCAACAGCAGGACCGCGGTCGCACCCGCGACTTGACCCGCCAGGCCCTCGCCGATCACCGTCATGTGCGTCGCGTGCAAGAGTCGGTCGGGTTCGACGATCGGCGCGAGGATCTCGCGAATCGCGCCGAAGCGGGTCGTCCCGGTCAGGCCGTAAACGAGACTCAGCCCGAACAAAAACAAGGCCGAGGAGACCGACCCGTAGACGAAATACTTGAACGCCCCTTCCGACGAACGCAGGCGATTCTTCTCGATCCCCGTCGCGAGGTAGAGGCAGATCGTCATCGTTTCGAGCGTGATAAAGAGCGTGATCAGGTCTTCGGACGCGAGCAGAAGCATCATCCCGACCGTCGACCAGCAAAGAAGCGCGTAGTATTCGCCCCAGCTCGTCGTGAACTGCCATGACATCGACATCCGCACGACGAGCGCGAACATGACGATCAGCAGCAGGTTGAAGAGCTGCGTGAGCAGGTCGTCGGCGATCGTCCCGAAGAAGACGAGCGGGTCGGGGTTCGAGGAATAGTCGTTCACGAGCGGACAGGTCGACGGGTCGAGAATCGCGAACCTCGAGAGCAGCGGCAACGCCGCGGCGGCGAGCGCGACGGCGCAGCCGATCAGCGTGAGCACGCCGAGTCGACGCAGACGGACGTCGTCGGGCCGGGCGCGCCAGAAGCCGAGGTCGGCGGCGAGCACGATCAAGCCCCAAAACGCGAGCGTAACCTCGGGCAAGAGCACGAGGAAGTCGCGGTAGTTCATCGTCAAGGCGGCGGTCGAGGGCATCAATCTGCATCCCTAGCCGTGGTGGAGAACGAGTCGACGCGGGGGTCGCTCGGCGTTCGCAAGGTCAAACCCGCGGCCCGCGGCCGCAAAACAACGTCGTCGGATCAGCCCGACATCGTGTCGTAACGGTCGACGTCGGACGCGTGCCAACGCCGGTAGCAAAGCAGGATCAGGCCGATGCCGACGGCGACCTCGGCCGCGGCGATCGTGATCACGAAAATCGCGAGCATCACGCCGGTGATCGGCCCCTCGCCCGGCGGCGGCGTGCCGTAACGCCAAAACGCGACGAGGTTGATGTTCGCCGCGTTCAGCATGATTTCGATCGCCATCAGCACCGCGATCGGATTACGGCGCACCAAGACGCCCATCAGCCCGATCGCGAACGACGCCGAGGCGAAATAGAGAAACCAGGTCAGAGGAATGTCTTGCGTCATCGAAAGCGGTCCTTCATGCAATACGCGGCACCATTCGATCGCGTCGGCTGGGTCAGACCCGCGGTTCGCCCGCGGTCGCGGCGGGACCGGCGGCGGGAGTCGGGGCGCGGCCGGGCGGCGGGGGAGTCGGCGGAAACAGCCCGACGGCCTTCAAAACGCGCCGGGCCGGGTCGTCGTCGGCGCCGTCGCGATAAGCCAGCACCACCGCGCCGACGATCGCCGCGGTCAGCAACAGACCCGCGACCTCGAAGCCGACGACGTAGCGCGTCATCATCTCGTCGCCGACGGTCTTGCCCATGTTCGCGATCGCGACGGCGCGCGGCGTCTTCGGGTCGGCGTCGGGGCCGATGCCGGGCCGCTGCGAGACCGAGCTCCACGCCGTGCCGACGGTGGCGGCCGAGCCGTGCGCCCCTGTGTGATTCGAGATCCCGTACGCCAGCACGCCGAAGAGCGTCAGCGACGCCAAACCCGCGGGCAGCTTCCAGCCGGCGGGCACCGACGTGGTGTCGTCGCCCAGGATGTTCCGCGTGAGCATGATCCCGAACATCAAGATGATCGCCACCGCGCCGATGTAGACGAGCACCTGAATCGCCGCCAAAAACTCGGCTTCGAGCAGCACGAATTGGCACGCGATCGTGAAGAAGAACGCGACCAAATAGAGCGCCGCGTGCACAAGATTCCGCGACAACACCGTGCCCAGCGCCGCCAGCAGGCCGATCACGCTGATCAAGACGAAAATGGGGACAATCACGACCATGCTCTCCGTCGAGGGAAGGCGCCGACGCGCCGCGACCCCGTTACCCGACCGTCAACCCTCGTTCCAGATCACGAAATCAACAGCGGCGCCGCCACCGGCGCCTCGGCTGCGCTCTTCGGCTCGGCGCCCAGGCCCACCTCGGCGATCTTCGCGGGGCGATTCACGACGTACAACGCGGCGATCGCGGGCACGAGCACGATCAAGGTCAAAAACGAGCTGATCAGCCACGTCCAAGGAATCGGCAGGCCGATCAAGGGGACGTTCCCGCGCATCACCACGCCGAAGAGCACGAACGGCTTGCCGGTCCGCATGTAACACTCGAACCAAACCGCCGCCGCCATGATGTTCACAATCCCCAGCGGCACGAGCGCCTTCCACGCGAACGTCATCAGCTTGTCGACCCGCATCCGCGGCAGCGTGACGCGAATCCAGAACATGAAGAACACGAAGAACGCAACCTTGCCGAAGAAAACGCCGAGCAAAATCGCGTTCACCAGCACGTACGAAGCCGTCGTCTCGCCGAGCAGCCCGAGCGGAAAATCCGAGAACGGCAGCGGCGAGCCGC
>JAJYDB010000234.1 GCA_021777845.1 Planctomycetota bacterium | reverse complement strand
AGCCCATCGGATCCCCGGTCGCGCGCTCGACCGTCGCCTGATCAGGCGTCTCGAGTGTCGATGCACCGAACGCTCGCCGCAGCTTCGACTCGTTCGCCTCGTGATCTCCCCGAATCAGCGCCGCGGCGGGCTTACCATCCGCCATAAACACGAGCAGTTTCGCCGACGTCGCGGGGTCGACCTTCAGGAACGAGCACACCTCCTCGATCGTCCGCCGGTTCGGCGTCTCGACCGCTCGGTACGCCGGAGCATCAACCGGGGCAATGACTTCCGTCTTCAACGCCCCCACCTCGGCACGCTCGACATTGGCCGCATAGCCGCATGCCTCGCACTGTATGACCGTGTCCTCGCCGGTCGCGCTCGGAACCATGAACTCGTGCGAGCTGTCGCCGCCGATCGGGCCGCTCTCGGCCTCGACCGCCACGTAAGGGAACCCGCAACGATCAAAAATCCGGCAATAAGCCTCGTACATCGCGTCATAACTGGCGTTCAGTTGGCTCAGGTCGGCGTCAAAACTATACGCGTCCTTCATCACGAACTCGCGGGTCCGCAAGATGCCGAACCGAGGTCGAGGCTCGTCGCGGAACTTTGTCTGGATCTGATAGACCGTGAGCGGCAGTTGCTTATACGACCGCATCAAATCGCGAGCGATATCGGTCACAACTTCTTCGTGCGTTGGACCTAGCGTCACTTCGCGGTCGCCGCTGATCTTGAACCGCATGAGCACGTCGACCATCGTCCGTGCCCGCCCGGACTCCTCCCAAATCTCGATCGGCTGCAACGCCGGCATCAGCAGTTCGAGCGCCCCGGCCGCGTCCATCTCTTCGCGGACGATCGCGACCGCCTTATTGAGCACGCGCAACCCGAGCGGCAAATAGGTGTACGCCCCCGCGCCGAGCTGACGGATCATGCCCGCCCGCAGCAGCAAGACGTGACTCGGAGCGACCGCATCCGCGGGCGTCTCCTTCAAGGTCGGAATCAATGCATGCGACCAGCGCAACGGCAGGATCCTCCGTCAAACTCGCCCCTCGATCGATAGGTGCGCTCGGCCTCTTCAAGTCTCACCCGAGCCGCGCCTGACGACCGCCCTCAATCTCGGCGAGAGTCTAGCACAACCGCCAACGCGCGCCGACTCGCTCCCCTCGGTCACCTCCCTCTTTCGCCGGACCTCGTCACGACAAGCGCACTGTCCGGATACCTGTACAACGAGATGATCTTTCACCGTAACCCTTTTCATCCTATGACTTAAACCGCGATTGGCTTCGTTTCGTAAAACCGCCGGGGCGACCGCGATTCGCACCCCGTCGACTCCCTGGACGCGCATCGCCAAATACCCTTCCCGACGTACCCAACTGCGTCACTTACGACATCTGGCCACCCTCAGAACCCGGTTGACCAAACGAAGCCAACTTCACAATAGGTAATATGGGCATTACAAAGCCGACCCGATCGGGATACAACCTAAAACATTAAGACTTGGCGAGCGCACCCCTGTCGGCACAACGCTGCATGCCTGCATGCGCTTAAATCGCGACTGCCGTCGGGTCCAAAAACCCGCTCGGAGTCGCCCGTTTGCGGGACGCGGGAATGTGGTCGACCGCCCTTGACCGAACGGTGCCCCTGTCGTAGCCTGCGGGCCGATGGACTCCAGCACGAAGCCGGCCAAGGCAGGCCGGCGGCGTTGGCCCGAGGGATGGATCCCGTGCGAGCCGACCGCGCGCACCTGTTAATCTTGAATCACAACGGCCGCGCGCTGTTGGAGGAGTGTCTCCCCTCAATCATTGAGGCGGCGCGGCACGCAACGATCCCTTGCGCAGTGACCGTCGTCGACAACGCGTCGACCGACGACTCGCTCGCCTGGCTTGCCGAGCATCAGCCGGGCGTCGCGGTGGTCCGTTGTCCGAATCGCGGGCTGGCCTCATTCAACCAGGTGCTCGCGACGATCGACGAGCCGGTCGCGATCTTGCTTAACAACGACGTCAAACTGGCGCGCGACGCCGTCGGGCCGCTCGTCGGCGCGATGGCCGACCATGACGACGCACTCTTCGCCGCGCCGTTGTGTTGGAGCTTCGACGGTCGCGTTTATGAAGGCATGCGGACGCGGGTGCGCACGCGGTTCGGCCTTGTGCAAGGGCTGTGTCGCGTGCCGGGTCACGAAGCAGCGGCGTTCACGGCCGGCCTGACGGCTTCGGCGGGGCCGGTGCTGGCCGTTGACCGCGTCAAATTTCTCGCGATCGGCGGTTACGACCCGCTTTATTTCCCGGGCCGAATCGAGGATCTCGACTTTGGCTTTCGCGGTTGGATGGCGGGCGGGAGGGGTTATTACGTGCCCGATTCAGTCGCGTGGCACCGCGGCGGAGCCTCGTTCGAACCGGCGTTTGGACGCGACGGCTGCGACCGTCTGGCGGCGCGGAATACGCTGTTGTTCGCATGGAAGAACCTGGCCGGTCGCCGGTTGGCGACGCATTTATTTTGGCTGGCCGCCCGGCTGGCGCACGGTTTAATCACGCGACGCAGGGCGTTTCTCGAAGCGTTCGGCGAGGCCGGACGGATGTGTCGCGAAGTGATCCGCGCGCGGAGGGCGCTTGCGGTCGGGCGCGGGGGTTGGACGGCGCGTCAGGAAGCGTTCTTCGACGAGTTTCGGTTCTGACTTTAATTCGCAAGTAATTATTACAGTGTCGCGGAACGAAAGCCGCCGTTCTTTTTTTGTGACTCTCCTCTTTGAGGTGTAGATGCCGCGAAGTCTGCCGAGCATGGCGATCGACGCGCGACCGCGCGGGCCGGCGGGTCCGCTTGCGTGCGAGCACGTGCTGGGCCGGACGATCCTGGAGCGGCATCTGGAGCTGGCGTCGCGGCTCGCGGGGGGCCGTTGCGTGATTCACGCTCACGACGAGGATCGCGCGCGGATCCAGGAGTTGGCGTCGCGCGTGCAGGGGATCGAGTCGACGTTTGACGCGGACGAGCCGGCGCGCGACGCGTGCGTGCTGCGTGCCGACCGTTTGTACGACCCCGCGCGGGCCTTGGCCGCGCGAAATCGCCGGCTTGACCTGGAAACGAGCGTGATCTGGCGTCTCGACGAGCCGCACGCGCTCGCCGCGGCATCGCAAGAATTATTGAGGCGGCAGACGTATCAACCGATCGGTCGATTCTGGGCGTTGCGGCCCGCGGTCGGACTCGCCGAGCGGCTGAAGCCGACGCGGATCCGGCCGAATCACGTGACGATCGCCGCCGCCGTGCTCGTCTTCGCGTCGTCGGCGCTGGTTGTCGGCAGTGCTTCGAGCGCGGGAGCCGGCCTCGTCGCGACCAACTTGGTGATTGCGGTCGCGCTCGCCGCCGCGCTCGTGCTCGACACCGCCGACGGCCGCCTGGCTCGTTTGCAAGGGACCGCGAGCGCCTTCGGCGCGCGGCTCGACGTCGTGCTTGACGAGGCGGGCGACCTCGCGTTGCACGCCGCGATCGCGTGGCGGGCGTACGTCGTCGACGGCGGGGCGGCTTGGATTGCGCTTGGAGCCGCCTACATCATTGGAAAATCCATCTATTTGCGCTGTGACGCGTTGTGGTCGAAGCCGACGGGCGCTCGCGCCGAGGTTGGATCGACCGCGCGCGCGACCTCGAGGGTCGGCGACATCACGATACGCGTGCGCACTTTGGTTCGACTCGCGGGTCACGCCGACGTACGTTGGCACATCTGGATCGCACTTGCGGCATGTGGACGTCTCGACGTCGAACTGGCGACGTACGCGTGCTATTATCCCTTGCGGACGGCTGCGCGGGCGCTTGGGGAAGTTGCGGCTGCGCGGGGTCGAGGAGGCGTGCATGTCTCACTCTAACGGCCCGTCGTCGCGTCGAACGGCAACGCAGTCGGGTGGGGTCGAGCCGTCGCGGAAGCGTGCGCGGGCGCTCGGGCCGGCGTCGATTTCGGCGCTCGTGATTGCGCGGAACGAGGGTGCGAACCTCGCCGAATGCCTGGCGAGCGTGTCTTGGGCGGACGAGTCGGTCGTGGTCGTCGACGCCTCGAGTCGCGACGACACGCTTGAGATCGCGCAGCGCGAGGCGGACGGCGTGGTCGTGCGCGCGTTCGACGACTTCGCGTCGCAACGGAACGCCGGTCTGGAGGCGGCCCGCGGCGCCTGGATTTTCGCGGTCGACGCCGACGAGCGCGTCACGTCCGGGCTGGCTCTCGAGATTCGCGCGGCGCTCGATGCTTCGCGACACGCGGCCTCGGTCGACGACCGCGCGCACGCGCCGTGCTCGGGCTATCGCGTCCCGATTCGGAGCGTCGTGCTGGGCCGACGCTTCCGATTTTCCGGGACGCAGGACGACTTGCCGCTGCGACTGTTTCGACGCGATCGCGGCCGATGGGTCGGCGCCGTGCACGAGACCGTCGATCTTAGCGGAGCGGTCGAAACGTTGCGCGAGCATATCGAACACTGTACGATCCCGGACCTGAACACGTTTCTCGCTAAAATCAATAAGTATACGACGTTAGAAGCGATCAAACTGGAGCAGGCGGGCCGCAGGCCGAGCCTGTTCGACCTCGTCGCGCGGCCGATTTACACGTTTATGAAGCTTTATTTTGCGAAGCAAGGGTTCCGCGACGGGTGGGAGGGGTTTGTATTTTGCTCGCTTTCGGGGGTCTCGGACGCGGTCCGTCATTGGAAACTGCGTGAGCGGCTCGCATCAGCGGGGGGGTCCGAGCGATGAACGAGATCGAGTTGCACGAGGCCGAGGTGGCGGCGCGGTTCGACTTGCTGCATCGTCGCTTCAAGCCTTCGAACCGGGTCGACGACGTGCGTGCCGAGGCGTTGCGCGCGGCCTTGGAGCCGTTAGGTCTGCGCGGGCTGCGAGTGCTTGATTTAGGCTGCGGGAAGGGTCGATTCGGGTCGTTTCTGATGAGCGCGGGGGCGCAGGTCGTGGGGCTGGACATCTCGCTCGCGATGCTGCACCACGCGAAGCCGGCGCTGCCGGAGCGGGTCTTGGGCTCGGCGCGGCGGCTGCCGTTCGCGGCGTGCGCGTTTGACGCGGTCGTCGCGGTCGAGGTGTTTGAGCACATTCACGGGCGAGTGATCAATGACGTGCTCATTGAAGTGCGGCGAGTGTTGCGGCCGGGGGGTGCGGTGGTGATCGTCGACAAGAACGTGGCGTCGCTGAACGCGCGGCGGACGTGGCTGCCGAACCTGGTTTTGAAGTGGATTGACGAGCGTCGGGGGCTGTGGATGTACATCACCGGCGGCGCGGCGCGCGAGCGTTGGTTCTGGCCGCGCGGGTTTCAATCGAGGCTGCGCGGGCTGTTCGAGCGCGTCGAAATCGAGCATTTGTTGACGCCCGAGGAGGGCGAGAATCGACTGCTGCGGCACGTGCCCGCCGCGCGTCTGTTCGCGGTTTGGACGGCGCGAGCGCCGGGAGGCCGGGCGTGAGCAGCGTGATTCGCAGCTTCTCCCGCGGCGCGCCGCCGTCGCTGCCGCTCGTGCTTTGCGCTACGCCGCCCGCACTTGAGCAAGTGCTGGCGCAGGAGGGCGTTGCGTTCGTGGTCGCGCGCGATTTGAGTCCGATCCGGCTACGCGCGGGGAGGTTCGTTGTTTTCGACGGTCGCCGCGCGGCGGAATCGGCGGTGCGCGCGATGTTGACGCCGGATCAAGTCGCGATCGATCTTGAGCACATTCGCCGGGAAATCAAGGGTTCGGTCGATCCGTTCGAGGCGTTGGTCGACACCCGCGGCGCGTTGTTGCGGTGGCGGTTGGAGGGGGGCGTGGACGTAGTGGAGCGGGCGTCGCGGCGGCCGCGCGCGGCGTTGCGGCGGGCGGTCGTGGATGCGCTCGGGAGCGCGGTCGTCGCCGCGGGGGGCATCTGGGCGCGGCTGGCGGCGTTTCCGTTCCCGTTTCGATCGGCGTTCAACCTGCGGGTCGACCTCGACGAGCCGAACGTCGACGATTATTTCGCGTTCACGCGCGCGGCGCGACGGCTCGACGATTGCCGCACGCATTTCGTTTCGACGCACGCCTACGCCCGGCATCCCGAAGTGATGCGCGACCTCGCCGGGCGCGACGCGCAGTCTCACGGCCATTTTCACGTGATTTATCGCGACCGCGACGCGAATCGCCGCAACCTCGCGCGCGCCGACGCCGCGCTCCGCGCCGCGGGGATCGAGCCGACCGGCTTCGCCGCGCCGCACGGACGCTGGAACGCGGGGCTCGACGACGCGATCGCCGAACTTGGATATCAATACTCGTCGGACTTTCAGCTTGGTTACGACGACGTCCCGTTTTTGCCGTACCGCGCTGATTTGGGCCGATTTTCGAGCGTTTTGCAGGTGCCGATCCACCCGATTTGCGAGGGACTTTTCCTCGAGTCCGACGCTTGCGCGGACGCGGGTCGCGCGACGGCGGCGCATTTGACGAAGGTGGTGCGCGCGCGGATCGAAGCGTGCGAGCCGGCGTTTGTTTACGGTCATCCCGAAGGTCGGCTCGCGCGGCACCCGCGGATTCTGGAGGCTCTCGCGGACGCGGTGGCGGGCGAGTCGCTCGTCTGGCGGACGACGTTGACCGACTTCGCGCGCTGGCGGCTCTGGCGCGGCGAGCGTCGTTGGACGCTGCGTTCGGACGGCGAAGGTCGATTCGAGGTGTGCTTCGATACGTGGAGCAATCAGTATTCGCCGGCGCTCGAGGTGGTGCGCGGCGATCACGTCGCGACGGTGCCGCTCGAGGGACCGCGGACGTCGTTCGCGCTCGATCATCTCGTCAGCGTGCGCCGCGATCCGCCTGCGTACGAGCCGCGGGCGACGCGCGCGTCGAAGCCGCGAGGCCTGCGCGCGGCGGTCCGGCGGGCGCTCGATTGGGAGACGGTGACGCCCCTCGACGAGCTGCCCGAGACCTTGATCGCCGACCGCGTCAAAAAGTATTTGCGACGAATCCGCGACCGCGAGGGAGCCGCCGCATGACCCTTCTCGGCACGGCCGACAGGCTTGAATCCGGCGGTCGCGGCGGTTTCCGCGCGGCGCCCGGCAACCGCCGCGTGCAACCCAACGCGCTGCGCGACTGGCTCGAAACGAGCGTCGCGCGTGGTTCGCGACCGGGCTCGGTGCTCGCGCACGCGCCGTCGCACGTGTTTCAGTCGCCGGGCGGAGGTGAATATCAGCTCATACAAACCTCCGTGCATCTCGAAGCGATCGGGTGCGAGGTCCGGCCGTTCGTCGGGTGGGTTGATCGCATTGAGGACGCACGACTTCTGCATCTGTACGGGATGTCGCGCGAGGGGCTCGGGCCGGCTCGCGTCGCGCGGTCGCGCGGGGTGCCGGTGGTGCTTTCTCCGATCTGTTGGTACGAGCCGCGGGCCTTGGTCGCGCTCGCCGACGGGCCGCGCCGCGCGGCGTGCGCGCTCGCGGGCTGGAGATCG
>JAJYDB010000018.1 GCA_021777845.1 Planctomycetota bacterium | reverse complement strand
TGGTGCTGGCGGGCAAGGAGTACGGCTCGGGTTCGTCGCGCGACTGGGCGGCGAAGGGGCCGAAGTTGTTGGGAATTCGCGCGGTGATCGCGGAGAGTTACGAGCGGATCCACCGTTCGAATTTGGTGGGGATGGGGATTTTGCCGTTGCAGTTCGCGAGCGGACAGAGCGTCGAGTCGCTCGGGCTGACGGGCGAGGAGTTGTACACGGTGGCGGGGGTTGAGGCCAAGCTTGCCGACGGCTTTGCCGGGGGTCGATCGGTGCGGGTGACCGCCGAGCGCGCGGACGGAACGTCGACCTCGTTTGAAGTCTTGGTACGGATCGACACGCCTCAGGAGATTCGCTACTATGAGCACGGCGGAATCTTGCCGTACGTGCTCAGGCAGTTGTTGAGCGCGCCCGGCGCGGCCGCCGCGCACTGATCGCCCCCCCGATGCTTTTTCTCGCCCCGGAGCCTGCGCGTTGCCGGGCGTGAGTACGCTGTTGCTTTGTGATCGGCGTATGGCGGTTCACGCTCGGGTATCGGTACAATCGTGGCGTCGTTCGCCCTCTCGGCCAGGCGTCGTCGCGGTTGGGTGCATGACTTTCGAGGAAGCGTCGGCTTGATGCTCGCGGCCATTCGGCATCGATTGCGGACGTGGTTCGAGTTCCGGTTGGTACGTCGCTCGCGGCGCGTTCCGCGAGGTTCTCCCGACGTTTCCGACTCGGCTCACCGCGAGGAAGCGCAAGCCGGCGGCTCGCCTCAGCGTGTTGAGCCGCAACCCCGACCTCAACCCCGCGCGACGGCGGGCAGTTCGTCGCGAGAGCCGACCGACCCCGGCCCCAGACCCTTTCAGGACCAGGAGTGCGACCCCATGGCGCAACTGAAAACCGCGGAGAAGCCCTTGGTCGAGCGCGAGCGGGCCATCGGCTGGATGCGGCAAATGTTGCTGATTCGGCGCTTCGAGGAACGCGCCGAGATGTTGTATCAGAAGGGCCGCATCGGCGGGTTCTTCCATCAATATAGCGGTCAGGAGCCCGTCGCGGTCGGCTCGATCGGCATCTTGCGCGACGACGACTACGTGATCACCGCGTACCGCGACCACGGTCACGCGCTGGCGCGCGGGATGTCGCCGCGGACGGCGATGGCCGAGCTTTTGGGCAAGGCCGCAGGCTGCTCGAAGGGGAAGGGGGGCTCGATGCACTTCTTCGACGTCGAGCGGAACTTTCTCGGCGGGCACGCGATCGTGGGCGGGCACATTCCGCTCGCCGCCGGGTTCGCGTTCGCGAGCAAATATCGCGAGGACGACCGCGTCTCGATCTGCTACTTCGGCGACGGCGCCATGAATCAAGGCGGGATGCACGAGGCGTTCAACATGGCCTCGATGTGGAAACTGCCGGTGATTTACGTTGTTGAGAACAACGGCGTGGCGATGGGGACGCAGCTTGTGCGGTCGTCGGCGGTGCTCGATTTGACGGTCCGCGGCGCGACGGCGTACGGCATGCCGGGCGTCGCGATCAACGGCAACGACATCGAGCAGATGGCCCGCGCGACGCTCGAGGCCGCCGAGCGCGCTCGCGACGGACAGGGCCCGACGTTCATCGAGGCCCGCACGTACCGCTTCAAGGGGCACTCGATCAGCGACCCCGGCAAATATCGGACGAAGCAAGAGCTCGAGGACGCCCACCGCAACGACCCGATCCTGCTTTACGAGCGCGTGCTCAAGCAGCGCGGCTGGCTGAGCGACGCGCAGGTGGACTGGCTCTCGCAGTCCGGTTCGATGTGGGACGAGGTGAAGGCCGAGATCGACGACGCGGTCGAGTTCGCCGAAAACGCCCCCGAACCTGAAATCGACGCGTTGTATGAAGACATCACCGTCGCCCCGTTTGTTCCTCAGGAGTAACCCGTGGCCGAATTGACGTATCGAGTCGCGCTCAATCAGGCGATGACCGAAGAGATGGAGCGCGACGACCGCGTCTTCCTGATGGGCGAGGAGGTCGCGCAGTACGACGGCGCGTACAAAGTCAGTCAGGGGATGCTGAAGCAGTTCGGCGAGCGTCGGATCATCGACGCGCCGATCAGCGAGGAAGGCTTCGCGGGGATCGGCATCGGCGCCGCGATGGTCGGTCTGCGTCCGATCATCGAGTTCATGACGTTCAGCTTCAGCCTCGTCGCGATCGACCAGATCGTAAACAACGCCGCGAACATGCGTTACATGTCGGGCGGGCAGTTCGCGGTGCCGATCGTGTTTCGCGGCAGTTCGGGAATGGCGGGCTGCCTGGCGGCGACGCACTCGCATCGCCCCGAAGCCTGGTACGCGCAGATTCCCGGCCTCACGGTGTTGATGCCCTCGACTCCCGCCGACGCGAAGGGCCTGCTCAAGGCCGCCATTCGCTCCGACGACCCCGTCATTTTCATCGAGCACGAGGTGCTCTACGGCGACAAGGGCGAGGTGCCCGACGGCGAGCACGTCGTGCCGATCGGCAAGGCCGACGTCAAGCGCGCCGGCGGCGACGTCACGCTGATCACGTATTCGCGCTCGCTGAAGGCGACGCTCGCCGCCGCGGAGAAGCTCGCCGCCGACGAGGGGATCGACGCCGAGGTGATCGACCTACGCTCGATCCGCCCGCTCGACCTCGACACGCTGCTCGCGTCGATCCTCAAGACGCACCGCGCGGTGATCGTCGAGGAGGATTGGCCGTATTGCGGCCTCGGCGCGGGGATCGCCGACCGCATCAACCAACGGATTTTCGACGAGCTCGACGCTCCGATCCGACGCGTCGCCTCGAAGGACGCGCCGATTCCCTACAACCGGCGCATGGAGGCGTCGATGCTGCCGAACGTCGACCGCGTCGTCGCCGCCGTCAAGGACGTCTGCTATCGATAAGGCGCGATTTGCCTCAACGCAACGCGCGATCTCGAAAGGCGTCAACGATACCCCGCGTCGCGACCGACCAAGACGCGGGCGCTGAAATCGTCAAGCCGTCGCGAGCGAAAAGCAAGCCGATTCAAAATATGCTGGGAGATTTCCCGTGCCCATTGAAGTAACGATGCCGAAGCTGAGCCCGACGATGGAGAGCGGGGTGCTGGCGCAGTGGATGGTGAAGGTGGGCGACGTCGTGAAGGAGGGCGACACGCTCGCCGACGTCGAGACCGACAAGGCGACGATGCCGATGTTGTCGTACGACGATGGTGTGGTCGCGCATCTCGACGTCGCCGCGGGGGAAGCGGTGGCGTTGGGGCAGCGCGTGCTGGTGCTCGCGAAAAAAGGCGAGGACGCGCAGGCGGTGGCGTCGACGCTCGGCAAGAGCGCCGCGAAGGCGGCCCCAGCCGCGGCTGCGAGCGCGGCTCCGGCGTCGAACGGTCAAGACGCGCACGCCGCTCCGGCGGTGAGCGCGGTCGCGGCCTCGGGTCGCGTGCGGTCGAGCCCGCTGGCGCGGAAGGTGGCGTCGAACGCGGGCGTCGATATCGCCCAGGTGCCCGGCTCCGGGCCGAACGGGCGCGTCGTGCGCGCCGACGTCGAGGCGTTCGCGCAGCGCGGCGCGGCTGCGGCGCCGTCGAAGCCCGCGGCCGCCGCGGCCGTCTCCGCCCCCCGCGCCGGGCAACGCATCCCGCACACGACGATGCGCAAAACAATCGCTCGTCGAATGCTTGAAGCCAAGGCGACGGCACCCGAAATCCACGTCACCGTCGATATTCGCGTCGATGAGTTGGTCGCGGTCCGCGAGCGGCTCAACAAGCAGCTCGCCGCCGAGAAGATCAAGCTTTCGGTCGGCGACTTCGTCACGAAAGCGGTTGCGGTCGCGCTCCGCAAGCACCCCGGCGTGAACGCGAGTTACGAGCCGGACGCGATCGTCCTGCACGGCGACGTCAACGTCGGCATCGCGGTCGCGCTCGACGGCGGCTTGATCGTGCCGGTCCTGCGCAACGCCGACCAACTCGGCCTCCGCGACATCCGCGTGCAAAGCGAGACGCTCTACGACGCCGCTCGGAAAATGCGGCTCACGCCCGAGCAAATGATGGGCGGGACGTTCACGATCAGCAACCTCGGGATGTTCGGCGTCCGGCAGTTCGACGCGATTTTGAACCTGCCCGAGGTCGCGATTTTGGCCGTCGGCGCGGCCGAGCGCCGCCCCATTGTCGTCGGCGACGCGCTCGTGCCCGCGACCATGATGTCGGTGACCCTCACCGCGGACCACCGCGCTGTCGACGGCGCACTCGCCGCCGAGTTCCTCCGCACCCTCAAGGGACTGCTCGAAGAGCCAGCGTCGATGCTCCTCTAAGCGTAAATCCACACGGCCCGGGCCGTCGCGCGGGCCCCGCGTGCGCGAGCCGCCGCGCTTGGTCGCGGGCTCGTCTTACTCCACTCGAAGCGACGCTACGACGGAAATCGAAGGCGAAACAATGGCTTACGACTACGATATCGCGGTGATCGGCGGCGGACCGGCGGGCTACGCGGGAGCGATTCGCGCCGCGCAGCTCGGTAAGAAGGTGGTCTGCGTCGAACGCGACAAACTCGGCGGCATCTGCCTGAACTGGGGCTGCATCCCCACCAAGGCGCTGCTCACGAACGCGCACCTCGTCGAGCTGTTGCGCGATCACGGCAAGAATTTCGGCTTCGAAGGCCAGTCCGCCTGGAATTTCAGCCAGATGATCGGGCGCAGCCGCGCCGTCGCGAGTAAGCTGAACAAAGGGATCGAGGGGCTGTTCCGCAAATACAAAGTGGGCTCGAAATTCGGCGTCGCCAAAGTGACCAAGCCGCACACCGTCGAAGTCGGCGGCGAGACGTTCACCGCCGAGTCGATCGTGATCGCGACCGGCGTTCGCCCGCGACCGCTGCCGGGGGCCGAGTTCGACGGCAAAACCATCATCTCGTATAAAGAGGCGATGAGCCTGCCGACGCAGCCGAAGTCGATGCTGATCATCGGCGGCGGCCCCATCGGACTCGAATTCGGCTATTTTTACAACGCCGTCGGCACCAAGGTGACGCTCGTCGAGTTGCTCGACCGCGTCCTGCCGGGCGAGGACGAGGAAATCTCCGCCGCGCTGCGCAAAAGCCTCGAAAAACGCGGCCTCGTGATCCACACCGGCTCGAAGACCTCCTCGATCGAAAAGACCGCGACGGGCGTGAAGGCCGTCATCGAAACGCCGAACGGCAAGCAAACCGTCGAGGCCGAGACGATGCTGGTTTCGATCGGCGTGAACGCGAACGTCGAGGGGCTGTTCGGCGACTCGGTCAAAGTGGAGTTATACAAAAACCACGTCAAAGTGGACCCCAAGAACGGGTTCGTCACCAGCGTACCGGGTATTTACGCCGCGGGCGACGTCATCGGACCCCCCTGGCTGGCTCACGTCGCGCACCATGAAAGTTTGTGCTGCATCGAGTGGATTTGCGGGCACTCGAAGCGCACCGTCGATTACTCTACTATTCCCGGGTGTACCTACACCGACCCCGGCGTCGCCAGCGTCGGCCTCACCGAAAAGGCCGCGCGCGAGGCCGGACACAAAGTTCGAATCGGCAAGTTTCCGTTTCTGGCGAGCGGCCGCGCCATCGCGTCCGACGAGACCGAGGGTTTCGTCAAACTTGTCTTCGACGACGCGACCGGCGAGCTCTTGGGGGCGCACTTGATCGGCTCGCAGGCAACCGAGTTGATCGCCGAACTCGTGATGGCAAAACGACTTGAGGCGACCGAAGAGGAGATCGTCCACGCGATGCACCCGCATCCGACGTACTCCGAGGCGATCATGGAAGCCGCGGCGCAGGGACTCGGCGAGTCGGTTCACATCTGAGCCGAAATCCGCGACTCCTCGGGTTTTTCCACGGAACGAACAGAGTCCGCCGCTCGATTCTCAGCAGGGATCGACGCGAGCACTCGGTTGATTCGACCATGTGCGGACCCGGGTTCCGGCTCGTAGGTCTCCGTCACGTTGACCGCTTAGCCGGCTCCCGGCCGCTTCGACCTTGCCGCCGCTTGGCTGAAACCATCCAGGCGCAACCCGCGTTGCGCGCGCACCGACGTCGCGGCGGACGCCCTGTTTCCCCCTCGCGCGGCATTTTGACAAAACGAAGCCAATCGAGGCTTTGATTAGTCCCAGCTTAGACTTACGTCGAGATTTGCGCGCGCCGTCGTCGGGAAGGGTCCCGGCGAACGCGCTGCTCGTTGATGCGGCCGACGAGCCTGGCCAGTGGCGGCGCGAGGGCCGAACGGCACCTCGCCGGGGGCACAGAGGACGGCGACGATCCGCCGCACGTTGAGCCGGGGGTCGAGTTGGGCGGGCCGGTGGTCTGGTGCCGACCGCGAACGCCGCCGTCGATTCGGCGGTCTCGAAGGGCCAAATCGAAGCGCGGGGGGCTCCCGGGAAGCAGCCGCCCGACGCGCTTCGTGGATTACAGTGGAGTTAGGCGTGGATCGCTCGTTTATCCACGGCCATCGCGGCTTCCTTCAGCGCCTCGGAGAGCGTGGGATGCGAGTGACAGATCCGGGCGATATCCTCGGCGGAGCCCGCGAACTCCATCGTTGTTACGGCTTCGGCGATCATGTCGGACGCCCGCGGGCCGATGATATGGACGCCTAGAACGCGGTCGGTTTTGGCGTCGGCAAGGATTTTGACGATTCCCTCGCTTTCGTCCATCGCCTTCGCCCGACCGTTCGCGAGGAAGGGAAATTTGCCGACTTTATAGTCGAGTTTCCGCTCCTTCGCCTGCTCTTCGGTGATCCCAACCGACGCCATTTCGGGCCAAGTGTAGATGACGCTCGGGATTGTACTGTAATCGACGTGCCCCGCCTTGCCGGCGAGCAGCTCCGCGAACGCCACGCCTTCGTCTTCGGCTTTATGCGCGAGCATGGGGCCGTCGATAAGATCGCCGATCGCGGAGATTGTCGGCACGGCGGTCCGGTAATGCTTGTCGACGCCGACCTTGCCGGTCTTCGGATCGACCGCGACGCCGACCTCGGCCAGCCCCAGCCCTTCGGTGTACGGCCTGCGTCCGACCGACACGAGCACGCGGTCGCACGCGAACTCAAGTGGTTTGCCGTCCTTGTCTTGCGCCTGCACCACGGCGCGGTCCTTCGCGACTTTCGCGCCGGTGACTTTGGTTTCGAGGTAAAACTCAAGCCCTTGCTTAAGGAGGCTTTTGTGCAAGAGCGTGCCGATTTCTTGATCGGCGAAGGGAACGATCCGCGGCAGGAATTCGACGACGGTCACCTTGGAGCCAAGTCGCTTCCAAACGGAGCCGAGCTCGAGCCCGATGTAGCCGCCGCCGACGATCACGAGGTGTTCGGGCACCTTGTCGAAGGCAAGCGCCTCGGTTGATCCGACGACGACGCGGCCGTCGAACGGCAGGAAAGGGAGCGACGTCGACACGGAACCGGTCGCGAGCAGCATGTGGTCGGCCGCGATCAACGTCTCCTTGCCGTCGTCGCCTTTGACGGCGACCGACTGCGGCGAGACGACGCGTCCGGCCCCATAAAAGGCGTCGATTTTGTTCTTTTTAAAGAGGAATCGAATGCCGTCGGTGAGTCCTTTGACAACCTCGGCCTTCCTCGACATCATGGCGGAGAGGTCGAGACCGAGGTCCTTGACCTTGATCCCGTGTCGACCGAATCGCGTTTGCGCGAGGTGGTACAGCTCGCTTGAATCAAGCAATGCCTTGCTCGGGATACAGCCGATATTGAGGCAAGTACCGCCGAGCGCGGGTCGTTTCTCGACGCACGCGACTTTCTTGCCGAGCTGGGCCGCGCGAATCGCCGCGACGTAGCCTCCGGGTCCCGCACCGATCACCACCAAGTCGTATCGAGCCGCAGTCGTGTCCATCGAGATAAACATCCAAGGGAGCGCGGGCTGCGCGGGGCGCGCGCGTCGCCGCCGGGTTCAAACTTCGCCGCCTGACCGCTAAATGATCGCAAAAATCCTTGAAAACACAATGCGCGGCGGCAAGGCTTCGTGCGTCGCCGCTCCGAGGAAGGAGCGGCTCAGGCGAGCGTGAACATGGATCGCTAGTAGACATTTGAATTCAAAGAATCGATTGTTTGTCATCCCGACGGATGTTATCACGGGGTGTTCCGCGTACACTGGGACCTTCCGGCAGCGGCGAGCGACGTGCCGACGGGTCGTTCGAGCTTTAAGTGATTCGCAACGAAGGTTGAAGGGGTGCTCTACAACATGGACGTCAAACGCAGCGGGATCGTTTTGAAGCCTGATCGGTCGCGCGTGCTGTTTCGACCGTTCTTGCCCACGAACGAGCAGCGCGTCGCGCGGATTGTCGCGCGGGTGATGTCGATTTCGGAAGAGGAGGTCGCCCAGACGCTGACGCAGGTATTGGTGGAGTTTCGCGGGCGTCACGCGCGGCTCGAAGCGTTTCTATTGAAGCGATTCGAGGATGCGAAGGGGTGGCTTTTGACCGACAAGCCGCTGACTCTCGAACGAAAGTTGCTGATCGGCTCGTACTTTACTCACGAATACTCGCTGGAATCGGCGGCGCTGTTCAACCCGTCGATGGTTTGGCATCCGGATCAGGAGGGCGTGCCGGAAGGCGCGCGTCGGTTCGCGATGAGCCTGCGTGCGACTGGCGAGGGTCATATTTCGTCGATCACGTTTCGGTCGGGGATCGTCGCCGCGGGAGGCGAGATTTCGCTCGAGCCGGTGAGTCGTTTCGTGAGCGTGGCCGAGGGCGTGCCGCTGGCTCTCTACGAGAAGCACTTGTTCCAAAGGAAGCTCTACGAACTGGGGATCGTGAACGACTTCGCGACGCGCGTGCTCAGCCTGCTCGAGGATTCGTTTACGCTGGAGGAGTTCAAGAACGCGCTCGGGATCGTGCAGCGTCAAGACCGCGCTCGACAAGTGGAGTCCACCATGGTCGGAAGTGCGATGATGGCCTTGGCGGAGGCAAATTACGAGATCGCCTACGCCCCTGAGCAACAACTCTCCGAGCGCGTAATCTTTCCGAACTCGCCGACCGAGCGGAACGGCATCGAGGACGCTCGTTTTGTGCAGTTCGTCGAAAACGACGGGCGCATCTGCTATTACGCGACGTACACCGCTTACGACGGCGCGGTGACGCTCCCGCAATTGTTGGAAACCCGCGACTTTCTGCGCTTCAAGGTGAGTACATTGAACGGGCCGGAGGTCCAAAACAAGGGGATGGCGCTTTTCCCCAGGCGGGTGCAGGGGCATTATGCGATGCTCTCAAGACAAGACAACGAGAATATCTACGTGATGTACTCCGACAACCTCCACTTTTGGTACACGAAGCAGATTCTGCTGAAGCCGACGATGACATGGGAATTCGTCCAGGTGGGGAATTGCGGCTCGCCTCTGGAAACCTCCGCGGGGTGGCTGGTGCTGAGTCACGGCGTCGGCCCGATGCGAAAGTATTCTCTCGGGGCATTTCTGCTGGATATCGAGGACCCCACGCGGGTGATCGCGCGGTTGGTCGATCCGCTCTTGACTCCGAACGAAGAAGAGCGCGAGGGATATGTCCCGAACGTCGTTTACAGTTGCGGCGCGGTGATCCACCACGGGAAGCTCGTGATTCCATACGCGATGTCCGATTACGCGAGCAGTTTCGCGGTGGTGGAGCTCGAAGGTTTGCTTGCGGCGATGCAGCCGTGTTGAATGAGGTTCCCGAGCCGCGCGGGTACGTTTGTGCTCTTGCCGGTTCGAGGCGTTCGTAAAAATCGATTCGACACTCCGGATGGTACACGACGTTGGAAAACTTGATGAAGCAGATTGCGTTTGTCGGCGATTACCAGCCGAGAAAGTGCGGCATCGCGACGTTTACGCAGGATCTGCGCAACGCGATCTCAGGGGAGTACCCCGAGGTTGATTGTTTCGTCGCCGCGGTGAACGACGTCAAAGAGGGTTACGACTATCCGGCCGAGGTGCGACTGGAATTTGACGAGCGCGACTTCAAATCGTACGGCAGGACCGCCGAATCACTGAATTTGAGCAACTGCGACCTCGTATGCCTGCAACATGAATTCGGAATCTACGGAGGTCCCGCGGGCAGCCACATTTTGGCGTTTCTGCGGGATCTTGCGATTCCGATCGTGACGACGCTCCACTCGGTTTTGAAGACTCCCAATTCGGACCAGCGGCGCGTGATGGACGACGTGATCAAACTCTCGTCGCGCTTGGTGGTGATGTCCGAGCACGGCCGCGACTTTTTGCGCGACGTTTACGACGCGCCGGCGGATCGCATTGATCTGGTGTACCACGGTATTCCGGACATGCCGTTTGCGGATCCGAACTCGTTCAAAGGTCAATTCGGCCTCGAAGGCAAGTACGTTGGGCTGACGTTCGGGCTGCTTTCGCCGAACAAAGGACTCGAGAACGTTCTGAAGGCGCTGCCCGAGATCGTGCGCGAATTCCCTAATTTCAGCTACATAATTTTGGGCGAAACGCACCTCAATCTGTTGCGCGAGCATGGAGAGACGTATCGACTCCATCTCGAACGCTTGGCGCAGCGCTTGGGAGTGGAGGATCACGTTATTTTCCACAATCGGTTTGTGGACCTTGCGCAGTTGACCGACTTCATCGGAGCGGCGGACCTGTACATAACGCCGTACTTAAATCCGGCGCAGATCACTTCGGGGACGCTCGCGTATTCGTTCGGTTGCGGAAAAGCGGTGATTTCCACGCCGTATTGGCATGCCGAGGAGTTGCTCGCCGACGGCCGGGGCGTGTTGGTCCCGTTCAACGATCCCGGAGCGATCGCGCGCGAGGCGATCTTTTTGCTGCGCGACGAGCCGCGGCGGTATGCGATTCGTCAGCGGGCGTATCAGCTTGGTCGCGAGATGATTTGGCCGGTGGTCGCGCGCGAATACATGAAGTCGTTCGAACGCGCGCGCGAGCAAGGCGTTGGAGTGTCTCGAGTCCGCGCGGCGATGCGTACCCTCGGGGAGCAGCCGGTGGAGTTGCCCGCGGTGAATCTCGATCATCTCAGGCGGATGACCGACTCGACCGGCATGTTTCAGCACGCGACTTACTCCATTCCCAGTTTTTCCGAGGGTTACTGCGTCGACGACAACGCACGTGCGTTGTTGTTGACGGTGATGCTCGAAGAGGCGGGGGCGAAGGAACCCTGCCTGGCGGGTCTCGCGGAGACTTACATCGCGTTCGTCGCGCAGGCCTTCAACGCGTCGAACGGGCGGTTTCGTAACTTCATGAGTTTCGACCGTCGATGGCTCGAGGAGGCGGGTTCGGACGACAGCCAGGGTCGGACGATCTGGGCGCTTGGAACGTGCGTGGGACGCTCTCGGCACCGGAGTTTTCAGTTTTTGGCGGCTCAGTTGTTCGAGCAGGCACTCGAATTTTCGACGACGTCCATCGCGCCGCGATGCTGGGCGTTCACGCTGCTTGGAATCCACGAATATTTCCGTCGGCTCGGCGGCGACGCGGCGATCCAAGACATCCGCGATCGACTGTCGCGGAACCTGGTCGCGGCTTTTCACGAAAACAGCTCGGACGACTGGCCCTGGTTCGAGAACGTGCTCGCCTACGACAACGCGAAGTTGCCGCACGCGCTCATTCTCGCGGGACGTTGGGGCGGCAACGAGGAGGCGTTCGAGGTGGGTTTGCGCGCCCTCCGTTGGTTGGTGGAGGTGCAGCGTTCGGAGGTGGGTTGGTTCCGACCCATTGGGTCGAACGGGTTTTACGTGCGCGGGCGGGAGCGAGCGCTCTTCGACCAGCAGCCGGTCGACGCGCAAGCGACGACGTCGGCGTGCATCGAGGCGTTTCGGGCGACGAACGACCGGTTCTGGCTGAAGGAGGCGCGGAGCGCTTTTCAGTGGTTTTTAGGCCGGAACGACCTCGACGTCGAGGTGCACGACTGGCAAACCGGCGGCTGCCGCGACGGACTCCACCAGGATCGTCCCAACGAGAATCAAGGCGCGGAATCGACGCTGTCGTTCCTGCTCGCGCTCGTCGAAATGAAGCTGCTCGACGAGACGCTGCGCGCGTTCGGCGAACCGATCGAGTCGGACCGACGCGGCAGCAGTTACTTCGCGAAGCGTTGAACGCAGGCCGATTCGGACGCGGCCTCGTTCGCGTTCAAATATCGATGAGCATCCGCTCGGGGTTCTCAACGCATTCCTTGATTTTGACGAGGAAGCTCACGGCTTCCTTGCCGTCGACGATGCGGTGGTCGTAGGAAAGCGCGAGGTACATCATCGGCCGGACGACGATTTGGTCGTCGACGACGACGGGTCGCTTTTGGATCGAGTGCATGCCCAGGATACCGCTTTGGGGCGGGTTCAAGATCGGCGTCGAGAGCAGCGAGCCGAAGACGCCGCCGTTCGTGATCGTGAACGTGCCGCCTTGGAGGTCGGAGACGGCGATGGCGTTTTCGCGGGCCTTCTTCGCGAAATCAACGATCGCTTTTTCAACCCCCGCGAAGCCCAGCTTGTCGGCGTCGCGCACGACGGGAACCATCAGGCCGCGCTCGGTGCTGACCGCGACCCCGATGTCGTAGACGTTGTTGTGGACGATGTCGTCGCCGTCGACGCGGCCGTTCACCGCGGGAAAAGCCCGCAGCGCCTCGACCGCGGCCTTCACGAAGAACGACATGAAGCCGAGTCCGACGCCGTGCTTCTTTTGGAACGCATCCTTATATTTGGCGCGAAGCTCCATGATCCGCGACATGTCGGCTTCGTTGAAGGTCGTGAGGATCGCGGCGGTCTGCTGCGCCTCGACCAGCCTCTGCGCGATCCTTTTGCGGATTCCGCTCATCCGTTGCCGCGTTTCGCGGGGCCGCGGCCCGTCGGGCGCGACGGCTGTCGAGGTCGCGGGCGTTGCGATCGTCACGGGCTGTGCGGGCGTCGGCGCCGGGGCTGCGGTAGCGCCGGCGAGGCTCGCCAAGACGTCGCCCTTTGTGATTCGACCGTCGCGGCCGGTGCCTTCAACCTTGCTGACGTCGACGTGTTCTTCGGCGACGAGGCGGCGCACCGAGGGCGCGAGTGGAGTTTCTCCATTCGCGGCGGGCATCGAACTCGTCGCGACGGCGACGGCGACGGCGGGGACGGCGTCGGGATCGATCGCGCCGACCGTCGCGCCGATGGGGACGGTCGTACCCTCGGCGACGGCGATCTTGAGCACGCCCGCGGCGGTCGCGGCGACGACGTTGCTCGCCTTGTCGGTTTCGAGCTCGAACAGCGGCTCGCCCTGCTTCACGGCGGAGCCGTCAGGCTTAAGCCAGCGTGCGAGAATCCCTTCGGTGATCGATTCGCCGACACCCGGCACCTTGATCGCGACGGCCGACATCTTTAGACGACTCCTTGCTTCAACGCGGCGGACTTGCCGGCACTCGATCGGCTTGGCTGCGCGCTGACGAAATAGGGCAGTTCGGGCGCGCCGACGGCGGCCTCGACCAGCTCGGTTTGTTCGCGGTCGTGGACGGCGTGCGAGCCTGTCGCCGGGCTGGCGCTGGCGTCGCGGCCGACGTACTCAAAATGGGTGCCCGCCAACTGATGCAGACGCGGCGCCATGAAGGTCCAGGCACCCATGTTTTGCGACTCTTCCTGCGCCCAGACCCACTCGCGAGCCGACTTGTAGCGACCGAGCGCCGCGGCGAGCGCATCCTGCGGCCAGGGGTAGAACTGTTCGACGCGGACGATCGCGACGTCGCGGGTTTTCGCGACTTTTTCGCGCTGCGCGATCAAGTCGTAATAGACCTTGCCGGCACACAGAACGACGCGACGGACGCCCTCGGGATCGACTTGGTCGTCGATCACTTCGCGGAACGAGCCGACGGTCAACTCTTCGGGCGTCGAGACCGCGAGCTTATGTCGGAGCAGGCTCTTCGGCGTCATCACGACGAGCGGCTTGCGGAACTCGCGACGGACTTGGCGGCGGAGCAAGTGGAAGTACTGCGCCGGCGAGCTCGGCGCCGCGACCTGAATGTTGTCCTCGGCACAAAGCTGGAGGAAACGTTCGAGGCGAGCGCTCGAGTGTTCCGGCCCTTGGCCCTCGTAACCGTGCGGCAACAGCATCACGAGACCGCTCGAACGGCCCCACTTCGATTCGGCCGACGCGATGAATTGATCAATGATGACCTGCGCGCCGTTCGCGAAGTCGCCGAACTGCGCTTCCCAGAGGATCAACATCCGCGGGGCGTCGAGCGAATACCCGTACTCGAATCCGAGCACGGCCGCCTCGCTCAACATGCTGTCGTACACGGTGTACTCGGCCTGATGCGGCGCGAGGTTGTTCAGCGGGACGAACGGCGTGCCCGTCTCGGCGCAGACGAGCACCGAATGTCGCTGGCTGAAGGTACCGCGACGGCAATCCTGTCCGCTCAAGCGCACCGGCGTCCCTTCGAGCAGCAGGCCGCCGAACGAGAGCGCCTCGGCGGTCGCCCAATCAACCGGCCCTTCGAGCATCGCTTTCTTGCGCGCCGCGAGAATCCGTTCCATCTTCGGATGCAGGTGGAATCCTTCGGGAAACTCGTTCGTTTTCGCGGCGATGTGCGCGATCGCTTCGCGCGTGACGCCGGTGTCGACCGGCTCGAACGAGTAGCGCGGGCTTAGGCCTTTCCACAGGCCGTTAAAGCCCGGCTGCGGCGGCGGCGCTTGTTTACGCTCGTGAACTTCCTTGTAATTCTCCTCCATCATTTCGTTGAAGGTTTCGGTAAGGGTCGCCGATTCCTCCACCGAAAGCTCGCCCGAGGCGATCAGCCGATCGTTGTAAATCTTCCGGATACCGTCGCGACCGCGGATTTTGGAGTACATCAAAGGCTGCGTGAACGACGGCTCGTCGCCTTCGTTGTGGCCGTGTTTGCGGTAGCAAACCATGTCGATGACGACATCGCGTCCGAACGTTTCGCGGAAGTCGAGCGCGAGCTCTCCCACGTAAACGACAGCCTCGGGATCTTCTCCATTCACGTGAAAGATCGGAGCTTCGATCATCTTCGCGACGTCGGTGCAGTAACGCGTCGAGCGCGCGTCGCGCGGCGACGTCGTGAAGCCGATCTGGTTGTTCACCACGACGTGAATCGTGCCGCCGACGCCGTAGCCCGGCAATTGCGAAAGATTAAGCGTCTCGGCGACCAAGCCCTGTCCCGAAAACGCGGCGTCGCCGTGAATCAGGATCGGCAGGCCGAGCCGTTTGTCGCGATCTTGGAAGCGGCGCTGCTTGGCGCGGGTCCGGCCCGCGACGACGGGGTCGACGGCCTCGAGGTGGCTCGGATTCGGCGTCAAAGAGAGATGGATCGTGTGCTTGTCGGCGGTCACGTGGTCAGCCGAGAAGCCGAGGTGATACTTGACGTCGCCGTCGCCGCCGACGACTTCGGCCGTGCCCCCCTCGAACTCGCTGAAGATCATGCCGTAGGGTTTGTTAAGCGTGTTTGCGAGCACATTCAACCGGCCGCGATGCGGCATCCCGAGCACGATCTCGCGCGCGCCGTGCTTGCCGACGCGCTCAATAATCGCGTCCAGCAACGGGATCAACATCTCGCCCCCTTCGAGCGAGAACCGCTTTTGACCAACGTAATGCGCGTCGAGAAACGTCTCGAACAGCTCGGCCGCGTTCAGCTTCCACAGAATCCGACGCTTTTGCCTGAGGTCGAGATTCGGGTGATTTCGCGTCGGCTCCATCCGTTCCTGGAGCCAGTGGCGGATCCGGTTGTCGCGGATGTGCATGTACTCGACGCCGATCGTCCGGCAGTACGTGTCGCGGAGGATCGCGAGCAGCTCGCGAAGCGTCGTCGTCGGCGGGTCGGTCAACCTCGAAAAGAACGTCTTGTCGAGGTCCGAATCGTCGAGTCCAAACTCCGAAAGCTCGAGCAGCTCATGCGTTGCGCTCGGCCGCGTCATGCCCAGCGGATCGAGGTCGGCCAACATATGGCCCATCTCTCGATAGGCGTCGATCAAGCGCGTGACCGCGACTTGAGCGCGCGCCGCCGCCAGCGGCGCGTCGCCGCCCTCACTGGAATTCGACGCCGGCGAGGCGTCTAAACCCAGATCGTAGCCTTCGAAGAAGACCCGCCAGGTCTCGTCGACCGAGGCTGGATCTCGAAGCCACCGTTGATGATTTGCCTCGATGAGTTCGAGGTTCCAACGACTCGCGACCGTCGAGCGGTTCATGGGAAGAAAATCCCTAGGCGAGACCGGCGGGCGGCCGGGCCCTTCATACCGGAAAGTCCAACTCTAGAATGCGAACGACGCGCCGAGGGGTAGGCACGCATGCTCCCAGGATACCTAAAAACCCCGGCGACCCAAACCCGAATCGCCGACGCTTTCACAAAGTATAGGCGACGCGGGCTCGGGATTTCATCGGTCGGCATCCCCGATTAACGTTAAACTCGACCTGCTGCCGTGAAACGTCAAAATCGGCTGATCCATTCGGGGTCGGCGTATTTCGCCGCAACCAGTTCAGTCACAAGATCTTGCGGTATGTCGAAGGTCGAGTCGGCGGCCTTGAAGGCGTCGCGCAGCACGGTGGCGATTCGAGCGCGCGGAAGTTTCAAATTCGTCACGAATGCTTCGTGAGCACGGTCGCCGCGGTAGTCGGGCCGGCGCGACGGCTCGCGCAGATACTCGGCGATTAAGGACAAATCGAAGTCATAAAGTATCGACGCGTGTACGAGAACGTGGTCGCGAAGACGACGTTGGGCGCTGCCGGCGCACTTGCGGTCGCGCACGGTGAGGTCGCCCGAGCCGCGTACCTCCACCGAGGCCCCAAGCCCTGAGATCGCCTCGGCGCAGCGTCCCAAAACGTACGCCTGCGCGCCGGTGACCGTACCAAGATCAGGGTGAGACTTCACCGCGAGCACCCAAGCGACGTTCAGCGCGCCCGGACCGAGCAACACGGTGCCGCCGCCGCTGCCGCGACGAGCGATCGTCACCCCGTCGGCGCGGCAGGTCTCGAGGTGGACGTCTTCGGCCTCCTTCCTCGAGGCGCCAAGGACGACCGCGAGCGCCGGTCGCTCCCAAAAACGCAGCAACGGCCCCACGCCGCGCTCCTCGGCCGCGATCAGCAGCGCCTCGTCGAGCGCGAGGTCGTGGTGGATGTCGTCCAGCGTGTAGTCGAGCGCTCGCATCGATCCAAACTGACCGCAAGCGCGGCCAATTTCAATCCCCGTTGTGCGTTGTGGGCGGCGGTGCGTTGGTTGATTTCATCGAAGCCGGCGCGGGCAGGCCCTTGAAACGCTACAACCCAACAAGGGTATTTCGGTCCGTTTGCGCAAATCACCGACTCGGCTCGTTCTTGCCTATTATTCGATTTTGCGAGGCTATCATTCTTGCAGGACATCCCGAGTCGAAAATCGAAAAAAAACAGAAAAGTTGTCGGTGTGCCCGCGAGGTGTTGCGTCTTAAGGATATGGCGGAGGAGAGGAGATGTTTAGATTCGACGAGACCGCGGGGCGACGACGCATCTCAGGCTCTCGGCGCACGGACGTCTCGAATCCGCCCGCATTCGGAGCGAATGTGAAGAGGGCTTTCAACGACTGAGAGACTTGAACTTCTGAGGAGAATTCGAAGATGAAAAAGGTTGTGCTGCTCGCCGGGATGACGCTTGCGGGGCTGTTCGGTTTCGGAACGCGGCAGGCGTCGGCGTGTCACGGTACGACGGCGTGCTATTACTACACCGCTTGCTACACGTCGTGTTCGTTCGTCGATGACAGTAAGTACCACGTCAAGAAGTGGAACGCCTTCAAGAGCGCCTGGGTCGAAGAGACGACGTTTCCAAGGACCAAGGAAGGCGAAATGGAGGCCGCGATCGCAGTGGCGAAGCTTCAGGTTCAGGGTTTCATCGCCTCGTACTCGGCCGGATACTACGATTGCACGACCGTGACCTACCCCTGCTACTACACGGTGGCGTGTCGATAAAAAGCCGTGATCGGGCCCATTGCGCCGCGGGGCCGATCCGGTGAGGAAGGAGCGTCCTCGGTTGCGAGGATCGCCCTCGCGCGGTTAGGGATGAGCCCCGACTTGTCCCTAGCCGCGTTTCGAAAGTGCGCCGCGCGCGACGGCGCCCGCACTGTAAGGCGGAAACGCACGCGCGATTACGGGGAGACTCGAGCCGGGGATGTCGGATTCGAGCCGGGCGGCCGGCCCGTCGTCGCAGCCAATAGACCCAGTGTCGCAACCCAGGCCGCGAACAAGCCCAAAGTGAACAGGAAGATTAATCGACGTCGGTTCGAAGCCATACTCTACTCCACTCCAAGGATTCACGACGAGTTCGGTGCGCGCCGAGGTACGTTCGATGATCAGTCCGGTTTGTCCAAATCGAACTCCATCTCTGCCCGCAGTGTTTCTTCGAGGTCGAAAAGCCGATCAAAGTCCGCGCGCGAGTCGGTCGGAGTTGTCTCAAGGTCACCCGCTGCGATCAGGTTGAAGACGATTTCGCCGAGGTCGGCGGTGGTTCGAATTCCCCACTCGGTCAGGATACTCCACGCGAGCAGACCGAATTGAGCCCGCGACAGTCGACAAACGCCCAGGCACAACTCGCGACCCGTGACGTGCTCTGCAACCTCGTCGCGGAGGAGGGTCGTCGACTCTATGCGAAAGGCATCGCTGCCGCGTTCGTTGCGCAGGCCGCGCGTGAATTCGAGAGCGTCGAAAACGAAGAGGTAGCCTTCGATCGCATATCGTGAGTCGCGTGCGGCGATAGTCGTCAGGTGTTCGCGAAAATTCATCGCGGCGAGATCCCTCTTGTCATCGAGTCGATGCGAACGTCAAATCTATTCTACCGGAGGAAGCTTGTTTCGGGCAGACGAGCCGAGGCGTCCGGATTCGATAAGACCGCGCGTTCGGGAGCCGAGAATGATCAAGGAAGATTTGCTGTCGATTCTGGTTTGCCCGCTGGGCAAGGCTCCCCTGCGTCGCGAGGGGGAATTCCTTGTTTGCACGCGATGCGGGCCGCGGTTTGCGGTGCGCGACGGCATTCCCGACATGCTGATCGAGGACGCCGATTTGCCCCCGGGCTGTTCCTCGATCAACGACCTTGAGTGCGTCAAGTCCGGCGACGCGAAGTGAATCGGTTCTATTCCTCTGCCTCGTTTTGGTAGATGCACTCAAGGCAATCCCGCAGCGTCACTTGTCCGGCGGGTCGGCCGCGACCCGCGCCGCAGGCGTTGAGTTCGCCGCATCCGCAACTCGGTTGCAGGCTCGAGGCGAGCGTCGGACCGCGTTGGGCGCAGGCACGGACGCGCGCGAGCGCGGCGTCGAGGTCGAGAGGCGTCGAAGGTTCCGCACGCGCGGGGATTTCGATGCGCACGAGAAGGCGTCGATAGTCGGTTCTTGTTCGCGACAGCTCGCACATTCGCGGCACGGATTCGCCAAGGCAAACGCGACCCTCGACCGGACACGTCGCGCACTTCATCCGCTCAACGTTACGATGCACGTCGCGTTCCCTCCGCTGTAGACTTGGCCGTTCGCCATCAAGAAGGGATCGCAACTGTTTCCCGGGTCGTCGATTCGCCACTGATACCGAACCTGATCCTGAAACGGCGAGCCATAGACCGAGATTTGATAAACCCGGTTGAGAGTGTAGTAATTGCCGACACAGATTAAATGATAGTAAAACGTATCGCCGGTGACTTGATCGACGTACCCCTGCGGCCAACTCAAATAAGCCTTCGTCGCGAGGCCGAGCGCGGCGAAACCGACGGGGGTGTCCTGCCACGAGAGCGCGGAATCTTGAAAGATGCCGTTGTTGGATGTTGGCTCGTTGACGCTCATCGTGAGCGTCAGTGGAGTTCCCTGGCATCCGCAACCGCCGATCCCCACGTCCTGTCGCGCGCTTGTGGTTTCGGAAACCCAGCGGTTGCCGACGTATCGACAGACGAGATAATCGCCCATCGAGGGGGCTCTCGACCCCACCACGCACACCATAAAGGTTGCGGCTGAGTCGACGGTGCACGTCGCCGCTCCGCCCTCGGTCTCCGGGCCGAGAATCGCGACCGGATGGACCGCGTAATAGACGTTGGTTCCCGACGGGATAAGTGTTTGCGAGAAAACTTGACCGATCATGATCGGACTTGAGACGAGTTCTCGACGGTCCGCGACGAGATCGAAGTGCCGTTGCGCGTCGAGCGTGCGTCGTCGGAGTTGCGAGTAGAGTTCATCCGTCATAGCGAAAGACCCATCGGTTGCCCACATAGCTTGCGATAATGGAAGTGCCGACCGGCGGGATTGCGCTGCCGATATTAAGCGCGAAAAATAAGCTTGTCGCGGGGGTTGTCACGGCGGGGCCCCCTTCGACTTCCTCTCCGAGCACAGTGTTCGCGACGCACGCATAAAAGGAGAACGGCTTGGTTGGATACGCATTCAAGGTCGTGGTCGCGGCGACAACGCAAAGCGAGGACGCGCCGGGCGGCGGCAACGGTCTTGTGAGGTCGTCGGCGACGGCGTTGGACCGGGTTCGGAACCGTTCGGCGTCGAGAGTCATGATCGTCCCAAAAGTGCGCGTTGATCGGACAATAACAGCGTCGTATGTTGTTGATGCTCAAAACCCCAAGTCAATCCGACGACGGCGGGAAAGACTTCGCCTTCCTCCGAGGGCGCGCCGGCGTTGGTCCGGAGCGAAAGGCCGCGTCCTTGAATCGACTGGATGCGGTCGCCGATCCGATAGGCGAGCGTGAGTCGCGGCACGACCGCGCTGCCGGCCACTTCGCCCGCTTCGCGCGCCAGCCGATAGGCTTCGGCCTCGGCGAGTGCGTCTTGGGCGTCGTTGCGGGTAACGATCGGCTCGCTCGCGTTGTTGAATTCGCTGTTTGGGGCGATGGTATCGCTGAAGTAACGGTCGCGTGCGTTGATTCGCCTCGTAATCGTGAACGCGGAGGTGCTTGAAGGGCGTTGTTGCGCCAGGGCGTCGAGGCCGTAGTCGCCTTCGATCACACAGGTCAATCGAAGCGCGAAATGAGCGGCGAAGGTGTTCGCCTGGTCTTCGACGCCGCGGACCGTTCCGGCGGGATAGGGTGCGTTTGACGAGTTTGAGGCCCCGATCACCCAACTGTTGGGGTTGGCCGCATTGATCCAGATTCCGAGGCGGTCGGAAAGCAGCTCAAACCCGCCCAAGACTTCCTGCCACGTGCCTGTGCCGTCCCAGACGCCGGGTTGCTTGCCGGCGTAATCCGTGGAGATCGACAGCGAGGCTTTCAGCGGGACGTTGTTCGCGTCGAGTGTGAACAGCCTTCCGATCGGCGGGCGTCGGCGTTTTACGTACGCGGGGGTGCCGTTGGCTGCGGGTTTGCCGAGGACCGCATCGAGTGGAGTTGCCGTCGCGACGAACTTGCCTTGACTGAAATCCCAGTGGCCTTCGCCGGTTTCGTCGCAAATGTAGAGACGATATTGGTCGTGATCGGATTGCACGAAGTCTGGGCTGTTGCGGTCAAACGCGGCGAGAGAGGAGGCGCTCGCACCGTCGCCGAGCGCAATCGGAAACCCGGGCGCGAGCACGAACGAAGCCTCGAAACGCTCCAAACGCGAGTCGACGACAAACGAATTCGCGACCGCGGTCGAGTCGCGGGCGAGCTGGGCGCTCAAGAGGTTTGTTTGAGCCGGGTCGAGCGACTGGCCGGACAACTGCAAGTACAAATCTTTATAGGACTGAGGCGATCCGTCCTGACGCCGAAAGAGATCCAGGTAGGTATACGGATTCCCGTCGACGTCGGTTTCGAGTCGGAAGACCATGGCGAACCCGTTGGGTTCGAGCAAACGATCGAGCGCGACGGGCCAGGGCATGCCGGTCGCGGGGAAGTCGGGGACCAGGATCGGTTGGCTGTCGTAGGTTGTGGAGTCGTTCTGGACGAAGCAAACACCCAGGTTGGGCGACCGGCTGTCGAGGAGTTGGTCGAGCAGGGGGCCGTCGGGATTCTGCACGAAAGTTTGTGGAGCGTTGTGACGGAAGCAGAGGTAGCGCGCGGCCATCGAGAGCGTCCAAGGTCGTCGGACGTCGGGGTCGCGCATGACGAGCGGGTCGAGAAAAGTCGGATACGTGTTTCCGTACGTGTCGGACGCGTCGGCTCCGGCGGGTGTGGCGTTCGGGAGCCCCGCGGGATTGAAGTAGGTGGGGACGTCGGTCGCGAGGTCGACGACCTTCGTTGGAGTATCCGCGTTGCGCATCAGCGCGCCGCCGATTGGAGTATCCCAACAGCGCACGGCGACTCCAACCGCGGTGAAAGCGACCATTTCCTCCGAAGGCGAGAGGTTCAGTTCGGGTACAAGCGCGAATCCGTCGAAAAGGGCGGTGCGGGAACCGTCGGGGTTGAACGCGAAGACGGTCAGCCGGTCGTCGTTTTGAACGACGCCGGGCAGATTGACGTTCACCGAGAGCGCTTGCTGGAACGAATTCGGAACGCCCGGCGGGTTGAATTCGTCGAACACGTATCGAAATCGCGCGTGGCCGGGGTCGGCGCCCTCGTTTTGCGTGATTTTGAGCACGCGGACGTTCGGGAGATATTGATAGTCGCCCGGCACGTCGCCCACAAGCCTGTAAACGCCCACCTGCGTCGGAAGCCGCCCAAGCGAGGGCGAGGTAACATCGATTGAAGCGAATGCGGCCATGAGCGTATCCATTAATTAGACATAAGACCATACGATTGTAAGACGCTGATCAATGCGTTGATCTTGGAGGCGATCGTGGCGAAGTTCGCGTCGAGGACCGTCTGATTGAAACTGGTGCCGACGTCGCTCAAAACGCTGCCCGCGGTGCCGGTGGTGCTGTCGGTCAGGGTGACTTTCGCGGCCTGACCAGTGGCCGTCGCACCGAAGAAGCCGATCGCGGGCGTGTTCGGGTTGAACTGAAAGGCAACCGCGGCGGTGGAGGAATTTGCGATTGAGAGCGTGCCGTTCATCGTGTCGCCCGATTTGAGGACGAAGCCGAGCCCGGTGCCGGCGCTGCGGCACTGCACGCGTTGGTCGGTGACCTGGGAGATCGTCGTTGCGCCGGTGACGACGGAGGCGAGTCGCACGTGCGACGTTGCGGGAAAGGCCGCGCCGGTCGTGAGCGTACCGGTGTCGGTCAGCCAGAGACAGCTCGTCGACGAGGGAGCGAGAGCGAACGGCGCCTGCCCGGCGTACGATGCGACAACGCCCTCGCCGTTGACGTATTGTCCCGACGCGACGCGCACGTTTAGTGAAGCACTGGGAACCTCGTTCATCGCGACGGCAAGGCCGCCGAGCGCACTCAGGGTGTCGACGAGAGTGGAGTTCGCATTGAGTGCGACGTCCCAGTTTCGGTCGGCGGTGCCGGGCATTTGGAGCTGAAGATTTTGCGTGTAAGTCGTTGCCATTGAGTTGCCTCAAGAAGATCAAGAAGGGCTCGCCGACCAGTTGAGGGTCACTTGGCGCGACGAGGGTCCCGAGTAACTGTAAGTGAGCCGATCCCCTTGGGCGGTCGCCGCCGGAGGACGCGGCGCACGGTTGATCGCGACTCCGATCGCGGCCGCGGTTGTCTGCAGGTTGCCCGCGTGGTCAAAGGGTGCGACGGCGAATTGCCAGACTCCCGAGGCCAGCGGGCCGCTGGTCCACTCGTAAGTCGTGGCGGCGCGGCCGAATCCCCCTTGTCCGAAGCCGCCCAAGCCGAAACCGTCGCTGATCCAACCGCCCGGATAAGCCGACACCGTGTCGATCGGCGCGACCCAAGAGACCGGCTGCCCCGCCGCCGGCGAGCTGAAGATTTGGAACCCCGCGACGTCGTTCTTTCCCAGCGAGTCGAGATACGTACCGCCCAGCCAGCTCAATTGAGCGAAGTCGCCGCTTTGGCCCGGACTGTTGAGCTGCGCGGAAAAATCGATAGTTGCTTCGTTCGAAGCGACGGTCCCGACTTCGACCCAAACATTGCGTCCCTCCGCCGCGGCGGGAATCGGAACGCGGCAGCGCTGCGCACGGCCGGCCCAATTCAATCGACGGTCGACGTAAACTTGATAGACCGACCCCGCGGGCGCCGTCGAGGTCCAAGAGACGTCGAGCTCGGCATCCGCGGGGACAACCGCAACAGTGTTGATCGTTGACTGCGAAAATGACATCGGCGCTCACTCGAGATGAAAGAATCGGGCGTTATAGGCTCGAAAGCACACTCCCGACGGCGACTGACTTACGCGTCCGATCGGCTGAAACGCATCAAGGCGCACCTCTTGCCAGATCGAACCCAGAGTATCGACGAGCACACGCGCAATGCCGTCGTTAAACGAGCGAAACTGCATTTCCGACATCGCCAACAACGCGGGAGTATCCCCTGAGAGCAAACCCCGCGCGTAGGTCCACCGACCGCGCGAGCCGCCGTCCAGAATCTCCAATCCGCTCAGCCCGAAATACGAATTGATCTGCTTTTCGCGAGGTACGTCGACCGTTGTCATGCTGACCGAATAACCAAAAATCGGAAGTCCGTTGTAAGTGGGTATCATTATTTTACGCCTGCTCCATACTGCGCGCCGGTGGGTAGGAACCCCTTCGGGCTCTTGCGCACAAGGTCGACTAATTGTTGGAGCAACTCATTCGTTCGAGAGGAATCGCACGTTTGACCTGGAGTGGAGTTTTTATTTCCGCCTTCGACGAACTCGGATTGTCCGCGGCCTGCGCGACTCTCCGACGCCTGCTTTCCCCCCTCCGGCGAACCTTCGCGCCCGCCCCGAGACAGACGCGCGAGCAGTCCGTCGAGGTGCGAGGTCGCGGCCTCCGAGGACGCGCGCTCGACACTTCGAAGTCGCGCTCCGTGCTCTGCCGCGGCCTCGTGTTTCGTGTGCCTTGACGGTGCGTAGGACGCCATTCGAGCGGGAGCCTCCAGCGAGGTTCGGCTCTCGTGTCGAGACGGCCGCGAGGCAGCGGAAGGAATGTGCGACTGCACGCGGCTGGTTCCATGTGCGTGCTCGTGGAACACGTGCACTCTCGGATGCGGCTCGGTCGGGATGCGCGACGAGCCTGCTGCGCCGTGAGCGTGTACCGAATGAGAAGAGTCGTCCGAATCCGGTGGACGTACCGCACTCGACTCTCCAAAAAGTCGTCCCGGCGGTGGAACCGTCTCGACGCGACTGCCGGCATCGAATCGAGGGCGGCTGGAGTTATCGACTGCCTCGGACGTGCGACGATGCTCAAAAAAGTGTCGGACGGCCTCGGCGACGATCGTCTCCGGCCGCGTTGAATCGCGTCGCGAGGACTCGCGATTCACTCCGGAAAGGTCGCGTCCATCCGTGTGCTTTGGTCTTGAACCGCTTTTCATGAATGCGTCTCGGTTTGGACTGATCGTTCAGCGACGGCGACTGCGAGCACCTCGGCGGTCCAGTCGGAGAGTCGTTGCTCGGGGATGTCGAGGAGAGTCGACGCCATGTCGGAGTCAACTTCATGTGCCCGCGTCAAGAGTTCGACCGCCAGCTTTTTAACCGCCTCGAAACACGCCGCCGGATCCTCCAACGATCGAAGAACGTCTGCCGTTAATTGGAGCGACTCGTGTTCGCGGACGATTTCCACACGCGAGATCGCACGCCCGTCGTCGTCGACTCCGTCGACGAAATGAGGCCGGAGCCAGACTCCAGGAACCGCCAAACCCCAGAAGTTGTTGTCTGCGAGCAGAATGGGAACGGCGTCAACGCCGGCCCGACAAGTGGTTTCTGGGGTTGCGGCTTCGACCGAGTCGCTCATAAGAGAGTCTCCAATTGTGAGGATTCCTGCGCACAACGACACGCATCCGCGAACTCGGTCAACGGAATTGTTCTCTGCGTGGCTACCAACACCGCGAGCACGCTGGGAAGGTCGCGTGCGGGGATTTCAGTCTCTCCCAAGCCGTTTGCGAGCAAACTGGCGCGGACCCAGGCGGTGTAGGAATTCGCGTGCGCATCGGAACCCAACAAAGCCTCGACAACACTTCCCGCGAGCATGCGGGCCGACTGCTCGCCCCCCTCTTCGATCCGAAGCAGCTCGGCGACCTGGTCGTCGTCCAGGTCGTAATTCGCGAGCAGGAGGGTGCGCGCGGCGGACCAAACGTCGCGCAACGAAGCGGAGCGCCGGACGACCAAATCGTCGAAGATCGCGTCGAGAGCGAAGTCTACGTCGGGGGTCGTCAGGGTCGGCGCTTGCGCTCGGAACGTCGGTTCGGCGAGGTAGCGGCGTCGCCCGTCGGAGAGCGTTACCGGTATCCCTTCAGGCGTCGCGACCTTGCGCGTCGATCCGCGCGGCGAGCGTTCAGAGCAAGGGGTATCCATGCAGGACTCCATCGCCGCGATCTCGCCATTCGTAGCGCGGTTGACCCGCGTTCGGCGATCCGACGGGTTCGAACAGCGTGTCGTGGGGATTTCCCGTGATAAAATGCTCACTGCCTTGATTGCGAATGAAAATCCGCCCAACGCGGAGGAGAGGTCCAAACTCGGCTTGGAGTCGAGCGGCCCGCGCGCAGGCGTCTCCGGCTCCCGCATACGCGGCGGGGGTTCGTACGGCGGTTGGATTCGTCGAGTCGACGCGCATGGCAAAGCTCTCGGTTTAGGGTGCGATGGCGATCGAAAGCGGGTTGGTGACGCCGTCGGACGAGTACGCGGCCAGCGTCAAGGTGCCGAGGCCGAATTGACGATGCCCGCCGTGAATCGGGTTGTTTGCGACGACGGCGTTCGTCAGCGTGTAGGTCATCGCCCCGGAGCCGAGTCCGTTTTTTGCGTCGTTGTGCGTCGCGGTGAAGGTGCCCGCGGTACCGACGGGGTTGGCGCGAATCGACGCGAGATCGGCGGCCTGAACAACGACCGAGGGATCGTTGAAGTCGTTGACGACGGTCGTACTAAAGCGGTCGCCGTCGCCGGAAAACTTGGCGAGACTGCCGCCCGATTCGAACGAAATCGAAGTCACGCCGGTGATCGACACGGCGGTTCCTCCGGTCGGCGTGAAGGTCACGCCGGTCCAATTCATGAGTCTTTTCGTGGCAGGCATCGATAATTACTCTTTAGTTGTATTGTCAGGAAACGTTGTGGTTCGACTGGTTGGCCACGAGGTAAGAAAACTCGCCCGCGAGTTGCAGCCGCATTTCGGGGTGTCGCGCCTCGCGATCAAACCGGCCGCGGCGGACCAACGTCAATCCCGGCAGGCAACCGCCGCCGAGGTTCGAACCGTCGAGGGCGTCTTGGACGATGGACGCGAGGCGGTCGATCTCCTTGAAGGCGGCCGAGAAGTCGTCCTCGCGGACTTGCAGAGCGACGACGAAGTCGACGCGTCGGACCAGGGTCGTGGGGTCGGTTTCGTCGAATTCCTCCCAACCGACGGGGTTGACCGAAGCAAGCGGCGAGGGCGCGCCGGCGCCGCAGCGGGCGAAGTTGTCGGCGAGTGTGACGGCCGCGAATTCACCGGTAGCTTCGAGAGCGGAGACGATCGCGTCAAAGGCGTCGCTGTCGCGATAGCCCGTCGAAGGGTCAAACGTCGCGACCGGCGGCGACCCGACCGGCGCAAAGTAGGATGTCGAGAAAAACGTCGGCGCGTTGTACGGCAGCGAACTCATAGAGATACTCCACAATTATTGCTTAGGAGGGCAAGTTCAACGTGACGGCGAGACGATTCCCGGAGTCGTCGGTCGTTGCGGTGACGCGCGTCGTCGTCACGTTGCCGCCCTTGATCGTGATCGAGCCTGTTCCCGCGCCGAGAAGGACGCCCGCGGAGGCGGCGAGGATGGGCGAGAGCGCTTGCCGAGCGTTCACGCCGGTTTCGACGGCGATCGAGTCGAGACCCCCGGCGGCGAGGCTGTAGCCGTTTTTGTCGGCGTTGACGCCGACTGTGACGGGGGCCGTCACGCCTGCGACCACTCCGCCCGCGAAGGTCGACCGTGACGAGACCGGTACGTCCAGGTTCCCGCCGAGAATCGCACCCGCCGAGCCCGCCGGATACGTACCGGGGACGGTTGCCATCCAGGGGTCGATGCCCGACGAACTCGGAAAGACGGTGGCGTCGTCGCCGTTGTACATCGCGACGGCGAGTTCGCCGACGACGAGATTCGACGCGGCCATATTGTGGATCGTGACCCCGAAATCGCCGTTGCTGAATTGCGCGGGCGGCGTCGAGGTCAGCGCCGTGCGGTAGCTGCCTTGAAACGCGCCGACGCCCTCGGGCAGGCTTGCGACGAGGGTCGCGGGGGTCGACGCGAAACTCGAAGTCGAAAAATCGTAGAACAAACCGTCCGCCAGCCGTTCGATCGAATAACCGAGCGACAAACCGCTTTCATACTGAAATCGAATCCGCAACGCCATTCGAACCTCAGGTGTGGGAGAAGAACAAAGCGCCGGCCGCAATCGTAGGCGAGGGCGCACCCGCATTGATAGTTTTCGAGGTTGCCAGGTCGGCCATCGCGAGCACATTCCCGCCCACCGCCGCATCGGCGAGAAACACGCTTTGGAGTGTCCCCCAAGCTCCCGACGGCGACGGAAACGCAATCACTGCGGCGTTTGACTTCGTGCCTGCCGCGGCCGCGGGAAAGGTCGTCAAGCTGTTCGCGACCGCAATCCTGGCATAGCCGCCGCCCGTCGGTTCGACGATCGACCCCGCCTTGTTCGAGGTCGATTGCGAAAGTCCGACGTAGAGCGTTCCGGGTGGAGTAAAAGCGACCGCGCCGAAGAACTGGTCGAGGACTTTATTATTGGAGTAATCAGTGAAGAAACCGGGCATCGACGACCCCTTTGTTATGGAATATTGACGGTGACGTAACCGTGGTTGGTAATGTAGCCCGCAAGTCCGTTGGGACTGAGCTGAATCACGTTCGCGCCTGCCCAAGCCGGGGGGCTGTTCGTGCCGTACGCGCCCGCGGTCATGCAGCGCCACTCGGCGAACTGCCCGTCGACGGGCGACCTCGCCTCGAGCAAGTGAGCGCCGGGATACCAGGAGTATTGCCGGGGCGGCGCGACGTACTTTTGGTCGCGGACGACGACGTTCGCTTGACTGCCCCATTTCTGCCGGTGGAGAAATGAAGGGCCGTTCAGCGGCAGGCCGTCCACTCGTCCGTACCAGAGCGGACCGTCGACGTCGACGGCGGCGAGATACGTGTTCGTGAACGCCTGCAGATTCTCCGCCGCGAGCCAGCCGCGATTGAACTCGCCGCCGAGCGTGCCGAGATCCTTCAACATCACGATCGACGCGTTTGCGCCGATGGTGCCGAGGAAAATGTCACGGAGCGTGAGCGAAGTCGCCGGCGTTTGGCCGTGCGTCTCGCAGTAGAAACCCGCGAGAGACAGCGTCTGGCCCTCGAAATCCGCGATCAGGGTGTCGACTTTGTGATTGCCGCCGTAGTCGCTGCCGTGAAACTTGAAGTGGCACTCGGCGTTCGGCGCAGCGTAGGCGATGAAGACGTTGCTCCAATGACTAGAGCTGCCGAAGAGCCGCACCGTCGACTTTCCCGAAAGTTCGCAGTAGAGATCGTCGGCGCGGACGATTTGAAGGGCGCCGTAATAGGACGCGTCGCGGCCGTTCAGCCAACATTGATGGACATGAATGTTATAGTTTGCGTACATATTCAGAGAGCCGACGCCGTGAAAGCCGTCTGTCGCCTTCACGTTGTCGAGCGTCGTTTCGAGCACGCCGCCGAGCGAAATCGCTTGCCCGAAGCCGTTCGCGGCGCTCACCCAGACGTCGCGGACGGCGTTGCCCGACATTCCGCCGGCGTTCGCGGTGTGCAGAAAGATGCCCGAGCCGACCGGGGAGGAGCCGGTTGCCTGACCGTGTTGTACCGAGACCACGCGTCCCAAACCGGCGGGGTCGTCGAGCATCGTCAAAAAGGCGATCGTAAACGTGTCGTTGGTGAAGTAGGCGAAGGCGTCGTTGATGGGAGAGGTCGGAGAATTTGTGCGGGTCTGAGGCTTGCCCGCGCCGTTGTTTTGATAGCGCAGCGTGTTCGAGAGACGCAGTCCGTACACGCTGAGATCGATCGCCGAGGAAGCGGTTTGAAGCGGGCCGTGAACGTTGTCGGCGCCGATCATGAAAGGGAAGTAATCGTTTTGCTGGAAGGTCAAGCCCGCGTTGGGATTGAAGGGAATCGTCGAGGCGGCGGAGAGGTTCGTCGTCGAAACGAGCGCCACCTGAACGCCGTTGACGTAAGCCGAACAGACGGCGTTCACGAGGTCGATTTGGATCGCGACTCGATAGGGAGCGGAGGCTCCGGCAAGCGAAAAGGTGAAGTTGCGTTCGCCGGCGTTGTAGCTCGCCGGGATATCGGACGTTTTGAACCCGACGGTGAGGGTGTTCGGCGACGATCCGGTCGAGACGATCAGCGGCGAGGGTTGATAGCCGGTGATACCGAGCGCGAACAGCGGTGTGTTCGCGGGAAACTGCTGTCCGGCAGGCGGCTCGATGCAAAACTCCATTGTGAGCGCGTTGATCGAGGTCCAGTAGTCCCACGCGTACTGACCGAGCGAGGACTGTACGCCGGCGCAGAGCGGGCTCGCTTGAAATTGGACGAAGCTGTTTGCGTTCGTGCGCAGCCCCCAGCGTCGACCTGGGGCCGCGGCGGCGGAGGAGTCGAGGACGTTGTACGCATCGGGCCGATGCGCGGAGTCGATTTGCAGCGACGCCGGTTGACCGTTCACGGTCGTGGTCTCGGTCCTGCGCGCGCCGAACTGAAGGACGTTGTGCGCCAGCGAAGCATTCATCGAGATTTGCGATCCCCAGCCGTCGCCGCGAATCTCAATGCCGGGATAGTCCACCCAAATCGTTTTTTGAACCACGTAGGGCAGCGTGGAGTTCGGAATGTAGACGACGCCGCGAGGACTGTTCGTGAGGCCGCCTGAAGGGGGAGAGGCCTTCAGAATCGTGATCAGAGCGTCGACCGCCGCCTGAATCGGACCGGAGTTGTCGGTCGCTCCGCCATCGGCCTTCGCTCCGTAGTCGCGAATGTCGACCCAGATCGCTCCGTGAGTAGAGAGTGAGGTTGAATTCGATCCACCAATCGCCAACGGCATCGTATTAATCTCTAATTATCGGAATTTAGAAGGTTGCGACGGAAAACAGATCCACGTTCGCGGGAGGGGTCAGATCACCCGTAACTGAAACAGCGACGGTGTTGGTTTCGGTTGCGACCGCGTTAAACGCGCGGACCGCGACGGCGTAGATTTGGCCGTCGACCAGGCCGTTTAACTCGCACTGGAAGCCGGCGGCGGTTGTAGAGTAGGGGACGGTCGCCGCGGGCGCTGCGTAATTCGGAGTGGAGCCCGCGGTGGAGTAGACGAAGAAGCCGTTCGGAGGCGCTCCCTGTCCCTGGCTTTGGTAAGCCCAGGAGACCGAGCACCCGCCGCCGGCGGTCGGAGCGGCCTGGAGAGCGTGCGGCGCGTTCGGTTGCGCGGAGACGTCGTTGCCGTTTGCGTCCAGAATGACCCGCCGTACGACGATCGTGTTCGCTTCCTCGAGCCCGGTCGCGGTGTCTTGAGCGCGGACCGCGAACGTCGTGTCGCTGCCCGGCGGCAGCGTCGACGTCGTAAACGAGAGCGCGGCGGTCGACGCGATCGGAGCGGCGTAATTCACCGCGCCGCCCGAGTTGTTGTTCGAGTAAATATTATAGATAACAGACATTTAGCGAGTGATCCTCGTGCTGAACTTCGTCGTCGACGGGGAGATCATCGAAGGGTCGGACGCGGGTTTCCAGTGAATCACGACGCGAGCGAGCAGGTCGTCAAGCTCGTCCTTGATCACGCGCGCCTTGGCCGCGAAGGAGTCGTTGATGGTTTCTCCGCGGCCCGCCGCGAGGTACTGCATGTGGAGGACGGTGAGGACGGTGACGTCGCGGACTTCCTGGGGGTCGTAGAGATCATTCGAAGTCCGACCGGCGACGAGGTCGTCGATGCCGTATCGACGATTGAGGTCGTAGCTTGCGCGGGCGATTTGAGGCGCGAGCGTGGCCACGGTGAATTCAACGCCGGCCAAGCCGGTCGACGGGCTGGGCGGTTGCCCCGTCCCGGCCGTTTGACCCTTGCGTCGAAGTGTGATTCCGCCCGCGGCAACCGTCGCGACCGCGAGCAGTTCGCCTGGAGACTGGAACGCGGTCGCCGGCTTCGAGAGCCTCGCAATTTGGTTTGGAGAGAGGCCGTTCGCGAGAAAGTTTACAGAGGCGGAGGTCAAGGTCCACAAGTCGCTCGGATAGAAGACGCCGTCGGTACCGTACGCGAGCTTTTGATCGGCGGGACAGAGCAAAACGAAGTCGGTGGAAGCGCGCAGCGCGACGTCCTCGTCGGTCGCGTACATGTCGGGGGGCAATCCGGTCAGCGAGTTGGGAAGCAATCCGGTCATGGTGAATCCAGGAGTCTAGACAACGGATAAAGAGTGAGGATGTCGCGGACCGGGAGCGAACGGGCGCGGTCCGGCCCGCGACTTGGAGGAGCCTCCGTCACGACGCGCGAATCGTCACGCCGAAAATGCGGTGATTCCCTCGACCCAGGCGTGATGCATTTCGTTTTCGAGCTCGATGGCGCCCTCGGCGATCCAGTCGCCTTCGAAAGCGTCGCCGCGGGTGCCGCGCGGATTCCAGAATTCGTTGCGCTTCATTCTGAGTCGGACTTCGCTCGAGGTGAGACAGGCCGCCGAGTAGGGTTTGAGTAGAGGAGCTTCGATGATCGAGACGCCGCCGAGGAACGGAGCTTCGAAGACGTTGATCGGTGTGCCAAAGATGTTCACGCCGGCGTCGATTCGTTGAACCGCTTGACCCCAGGTCGCCAGACCGGTCATGAAATTCGACGACAGCAACAACACGTCGGGGTCGCCGCCGTTTTGTCGACAGGCCTGGAGCGTATCGCGAATAAAGTCGGTGGCGCGGTACATTCCGGCGTTGACCGGCGCGGTGGTCTTGTTGGTCTGAATCAGGGTGCGCAGCCCCTTTTGCTTCGGACGAAGCGCGACCGCGGGATCGTCGCCGAGGCCGTAATACGAGGTCGACTCCATGTCGTCCATGAGGTTTTGGAGCGCGTCCATCTTGGTTTGGTCGAACGGCGTGCGCACGCCCGAGGACGTCTGGAAGGCACGCGACGCCTGCAAAGAACCGCCGACCTGGACCGGGTGTTGCCAGGTCTGACAGAATTGAGAAACTCCAATCGGCGCGAGGGCGATGCCGCTCTGGTCGATTTCAGCGCCGGTCCGGCTGTTGCCGATCAACTGCAGAACGTCGCCGACCGAGCCGGTCGCGGGCGTTGTGCCTTCCACGCCGCGTCGGACCGTGATTTGATTCAACGTCAGATTCGGATCGCTCTGAATTTCAACGCGTTCGCCC
>JAJYDB010000233.1 GCA_021777845.1 Planctomycetota bacterium | reverse complement strand
TTGCCGCGGGCCTCGGCGAGCGCCTCGGCGAAGTTGGCGAACAGGACCGTCAAGAGCAAGAGCGCCGTCAGAGACGCGTGATAGACCAAGAGCCCGATCGACTCGCCGTTCACGATCGACTCGACCGTCACGATCGCCGACAGCGCCGTCCCCAACTCGACGAGAAACATGACCGGGTTGCGCATCATCACGCGCGGGTCGAGCATCACGAACGAGCGGCGGATCGCCTGCTTCACGAGCGCCGGCTCGAAAAGCCGCAAGCGTCGAGTCTCGCGGCGTCGGCTGCGCAACGCCCGCGCGTCGGCCGCCGACCGCGCCGAAGCCGGCCGATCCAACGCGGCCGGCTCGGGTTCGGAGCGATCGGACGTCCAGTTTGTCGATTTGACCGACATCGATTTCAATCCTCGCGTGTACGTTGCAAGTGGAGCGTAAGTTCAGTCGAGCCGCGGCGAGACCCGCGCCGGCTCAGGGTTGCGCGGCCGTGAGCTGGTCGGCCACCGGGCCGAGCACCACCGCCGGCAGGAACGACAGCGCGCCGACCAACAGCACCGTCGCGAGCAGCATCCCCGCGAACGTCAGGTCGTCGGTGCGCAACGTGCCGCTCGTTTCGGGCACGCGCTTCTTCTCGGCCAGAAAGCCCGCGATCGCGATCGGCAGCACGAGCGCGGGAAAACGCCCGAGCAGCAGCACGACCCCCGTCGCCAGGTTCCACGCCGGCACGTTGTCGGCCAAGCCCTCGAACCCCGAGCCGTTGTTCGCCGCCGCCGACGAGAATTCGTAAAGGATCTCGCTGAACCCGTGCGGACCGGGGTTCGCGACCGACTTCGTCCCCCACAACGTCGCCGCGAACAGCGCCGTCGCCGCGCAAATCAAGAGCGGGTGGATCAACATCCCGATCATCGCCAGCTTCACCTCGCGCGCCTCGACCTTCTTGCCCAGATACTCGGGCGTGCGGCCGACCATCAGCCCCGCGATGAACACCGCGATCAAAATATACATGAACATGTTCAGAAATCCCGCGCCGATGCCGCTGAAGTCGACGTTCAGCATCATCAGGGCCATCGGCACGAGGCCGCCGAGCGGTTGCAGGCTGTCGTGCATCGCGTTCACGGAGCCGTTCGAGGTCGCGGTGGTGAGCGCGGCCCACGTCGCCGACGCGACGACACCGACGCGCATCTCCTTGCCTTCCCAGTTCGGCCCCGACGCGACCGGCAGGCCGCTCGTCGCCGCGCTCGGATGCAGCTCGGCCCAGATCGCGACCGCCGCGCCGACCGCGACCATGAGCAACATCACGCCGAAGATCACCGCGGCGTGCCGGCGGTTCCGCAGCATCACCCCGAACATGACCACGCAGGCCATCGGCAGCGCGATGATCGACACCTCCTCGATGAAGTTGCTCAGCGGCGTCGGATTTTCGTACGGGTGGCACGAATTCGGCCCGAAGAAGCCGCCGCCGTTCGTGCCGATCTGTTTGATCGCGACCTCGGCCGCGACGGGTCCGCGCGCGATCGTCTGCGCGCCCCCTTCGAGCGTCCGCGCGTGCGCCGCGCCTTCGAATGTCATCGGCACGCCGGTCGCGACCAGCGCCGTCGCGACCACGAGCGAGATCGGCAGCAGCACGAGCGTCGTCGCGCGGATCGTATCGAGGTAGAAGTCGCCCAGATTGCGTTCGCCGCGGAGTCCGCGCACGACCGCCGCCAGCGCCGCCAGACCGCACGCGGGCGTCACGAATTGCAGCCAGACGACGCCGCCGAGCTGGCTGAAATACGACAGATGCTGCTCGCCCGCGTAATGCTGCAAATTCGTGTTCGTCACGAACGAGCAGACCGTGTTGAAGACGACCCAGGTGTCCGCGCCGGGATGATCGACCCCCTCGACGTCCTTGTATCCCAGCGCGCCGAGCGACCCCTTGCCGTCGGGGTTGAGCGGCAAATGTTGTTGCAGGGAGAGCAGCGCGAACGTGATCGCGAAGAGCGCGGCGTTGAACGCGAGCAGCGCGACGATGTAGCGCTTCCAGTCCATCGCGGCGGGCTCTTTACGCCCAAGCAAGCGGAACAGCGCGGTCGGGATCGCGTCCAGACCGCGTCCGACGCGGCCCGGCGCGGGGTCCATCACCCACGCGAGGTAACGGCCAAGCGGCAACGAGAGAGCGATCGGCACGCCGAACGCCCACAACGGATGCAGCCACGACATCGAGGAATCCATGAGACGAGCAACTCCGATAAACGGGTGCGGTCAAATCCGACCGAGGCCGATCGTCGCGACGCGGCGGATCAAAAACGCTCCGGCCGAATCATCGCGTAGATCAGGTAAATCAAGGCCCCGAACGACATCAGCGAAGTCAGGTAGAGCATGACTCACTCCGAGCGTCAGCATCGGCACGCGCCGATGCGTCAAGGTCGATCCAACGACGGCCGCGGTCACGACCGCGACGCGAAATTCGTCCTCGACGGCAGCGTGATCGAAAAGACGGTCCCGCCGCCGGGCCGAGCGGCCACCTCGATGCCGCCGCCGTGCGCGACCACGATTTCGCGCGCGATCGCCAGCCCGAGCCCAACGCCGCCGCCGGGCTTCGTCCCCGGCACCCGGTAAAACTTCTCGAACAAATGCGGCAAATACTCCGGCGCGATCCCCTCGCCCGAATCCTCGACGTCGAGCCGCGCCGACTCGCCGTCGCGACGCGCCGTCAGCCGCACGACGCCGCCGCGGCCGGTGTGCCGCAGCGCGTTGCCGATCAGGTTGTCGAACACGTGCCCGATGCGGTCGCGGTCGGCAAGCACTTCGGGCAAGCCCGGCTCGACCTCGACCTCAAGGCCGACGCCGACGTCGCGCGCCGGGCTTTGGAACCGCGCGAGCGCCTCCGTCGCAAGCTCGCCCGCGGGGACCGGCGCGAGGTCGAGCCGCAGTCGCCCCTGCTCGATTCGAGCTAAATCGAGTAGGTCGTTGACCATCGTCAACAGCCGGTCGGAGTCTTCGCGCGCCGCCATCAGCAGCTCGACCTGCTTCGAATTCAAAGGTCCGACCAGCTCCTCGAGCAGCAGGTGGATCGCCATTTGGATGCTCGTGAGCGGCGTCTTCAGCTCGTGACTGACGGTCGAAACCATGTCGCTCTTGAGCTGATCGACGAGTCGAAATTTGGTGACGTCGGAGAGCACCAGCGCCGCGCCGAGCAGACCGTCGTGCCCGCCTCCGATCGCGAGCACGCGCGGCAGGAAGAAGCGCTCCTGGCCGTCGTCGCGCAACGCGACGGCGTGTTCGAGGCTCGTCGGCAGATAGTCGGCGCGACCGCCGAGCACCTCCGCCAGCGCGGGCCGCAACGCCGCCGGCGCGACCCAAGGCACCGTGCCGTCGCCGGGCGACGCCCCCAACAGCCGTCGCGCCGCCGGATTCGCGCGCTCGACCACCCCCGTCGGGTCGACCACCACCACCGGATCCGGGAACGAGTCGATCGTCGCCTGCGCCGTCTTCTGCGCCCGCAGCAAACGCTCGGTGCCCGCCTGTCGGAACTCGCGGATCGTCCGCGCCATCGCGTTGAACGCTCCCGCCAGCTCGCCCAGCTCGTCGCGCGTTTGCACCGGCACCAATTGGTCGAGATCGCCCTTCGCCAGCGCCCGCGCGGCGCGCGTCGCCGAGCCGATCGGCTCCAGGATCGAACGGCTCATGCCGATCGCGATCGCCAGCGCAATCGCGACGGCGCTCGCGAGCATCAACAACATCAGCCGGATCGCCCGCGAAGCCGCCGCGCGCGCCCGGTCGCGCTCGCTCTCCATGTTCTTTTGGTTCAGGTCGAGCACCGCGTCGGCCTGCGACTTGAGCGCCCGAAACCTCGGCAGCAACACCTCGAAGTACAACCGCGTGCGCTCGGTCTTCGGCTCGACCGGCAGCGCGAAAAATCGACCCGCCTCCTCGAAGTAGAGCGTCCGCAACGACGCCAGATCGTCCGCGGCCGCGCGCTCGCCGGGCAGCGTGATGTTGTTCAGCTCGGTCTCGAGGTTGCGCTCGAACTGCGGCTTGTATTCCATGAATTGCGCGTGCGCCCGCCGCTCCTCGCCGCCGATCGCGAACAGCAACGCCGAGTCCATCCGCTCGAGCGCCTCCTTCATCCCCTCCGCCGCCAACACGCTCCGATAATTCTCGCGCAAGATCACTTCGATGTTCCCCCCCAGTCGCGAGAACATCGTCGTCGCCCACAATCCAAGCACGACCATCACCGCGAGCAACGGCGTCAGTCCCACCAAAAGTTTCGTGCGCAAAGTCTTGAACATGGCCGCCTTTCCTCCCGATATCAAATGCAAGCGCCGTGCCGTCGCCGCCGCGAATCCCGCAAATCCCGGCCCGCGCAAGACTTCCGCCCGACTACCGACCCCGCCGCGCGAATCGCGCCGCGACCTCGGTCGCGCGGCGTGCACGATCTCGACCCTCCGGCGTGCAGAATGCCCGATCACGCGCGACGCCTGATCGGCCTCGATCCGCTCACAGCCCGTACTGTTTGCGTTTGCGATACAGCGTGCTCGGGTCGATCTCGAGAATCCGCGCGGCCTCGTCGAGACTCGGACTCGTCGCCAGCACCCGCCGGATGTGTTCGACCTCAATCCGCTCGAGGCTCACGGGCCCGCCCAATTCGAGCGGCCTCGCCAGGTCGGCGCGCGGGCCCGCGATCCGCTCGGGAAGGTCGGCGAGGCCGACCTCGGGACCCGCGGCCAGAATCGCGGCGCGCTCGACGGCGTTGCGCAGCTCGCGGAGGTTCCCCGGCCAAGCGTGCCGTCGCAACGCCGCCCGCGCCGCAGCCGTGAAACCCGTCAGATTTCGGCCCAGACGCGTCGCGAAAAACGCCAGCAAATGATTGGCGAGCGCCTCGACGTCGTTCCGTTCGCGCAGAGCCGGCAACGTCAGCTCGACGACGTTGAGCCGATAAAACAGATCCTCGCGAAACGTCCCCGCCGCGACCGCCGCTTCCAGGTCCTTGTTCGTCGCGGCAATCACCCGCACGCGGGCGGTGCGCGTCGTCGTCTCGCCGACGCGCTCGTACTTCCGCTCTTGCAGGAACCGCAGCAACTTCGGCTGGAGCACCGGCGGCAGGTCGCCGATCTCGTCGAGGAACAGCGTCCCCCCCTCCGCCGCCGCCGCCTTCCCCGCGACGTCGCGCACCGCCCCCGTGAACGCCCCCCGCGCATGACCAAACAGCGCGCTCTCGAGCAGCTCAACGCTCAAACTCGGGCAGCTCACCGTCACGAACGGCCCTTCCGGCGTCCGCGACCACGCATGCAGAGCCCGCGCCAGCACCCCCTTGCCCGTGCCGTTTTCACCTCGAATCAGGATGCCGGCGTCCGTTTGCGCGACGGTCCGCGCCGGCTCCAGCACGCGTCGAACCTTCGGGTCGTCGCTGTCGAGATCAACCTCCGGCACCTCCGAACGCACGCGCTCGCCCAGTTCCTCCACGCGGTCGCGCAGACCGCGGACCCGCACGATGCGCTCGAGCACCCCGCGCACCTGCGCCGGCGTGAACGGCTTCGGCAAGAAGTCGAACGCCCCGCCGCGCATCGCTTCGATTGCCGTGTCGACGCTCGCGTACGCGGTGATGATCACCACCGCCAGCCGCGACGACTGATCCAGCATCTTCGCGACCAGCTCCAGCCCCGACTCCCCCCCCAACCGCAAATCCACCAGCGCGACGTCGCTCGGCTCGGACTCCAACAGCGACAGCGCCCGCGCGCTCGTCGACGCCTCGCGCACCTCGTGACCCATCGACTCGAGCGCGACCCGCAGCGTCGCGCGGATGTTCGGCTCGTCGTCAACCACTAAGATCCGCATCGACCCACCCGGTCCCGACGTCGTTTCAACACGTCCAGCGATCGTCCCGCGCAGCCCGCCCGCCACGCAACAGCCCGCCGCCACGCCCTCGATAATCCGGCTCCGCGACTCGTCGCAAAAAAAAAAAGACGCCGACGGTCATACCGCCGGCGCCCTTCGCCTGGATCAAGACTTCAATTTGAGCGCGCTCGCGTCGCGAGCCGCGTCCAAGCTCTTACAGGCCGGAGAGGTCGGCGCCGATCGCGCGCACGCCCTTCTTCAGCTTCAGCGCGTCCACCACGTCCTTCACCGTGTGCAAGGTCGCGATCCGTCCCGGCGCGACAAACACCGGCTCGAGCACGCCGCCGGTTTCGTCCTTCGACCCCGCCTGCGGAGCCTCCAGCCCGCCCACCGCGACGCTGCTCAACACGAACGGAGACAGGTTCTTCACCTGGATCGCGTACGTGTCCTTGCCCTTCACCCGCGGCCCCTTCAGGAGTCGCGCGATCGTGAGCCGCTCGAGCAGCCCGCTCGCGACCGCGTCGGCCGTACGCAGCGCCCGGGCGTCAACCTTGAGCGCCTCGGCACCCTGCGACGCCGCGTCGCCGGGCCGGCCGTTCACGCGATCCGCCCCGATAACGAAGCTCGTCGCCTCGGCCCACGCGGTACCCTCGCCGTTGCCCGTGCGGAACTCGACGCGCGCCGTCGGAGCGGCCGTCGTCCCGGCCAGCTGCACACGGAAAGCCAGCGCCGGGCCGGCCGGAGCCTTCGGAATCCCCGCCTCCGACTTCAAACCCAACACCGACGACTTCGTGATCACGGTCCGCAGCGAATCCGCAATCGCGGCCAGGTCGGCGCTCGCGGCCTCGACCTCAAAGAAAATCCTCCCCGTGTCCAAGCCCGGCTCGCCCGCCCTCCGCGCGTCGATCTTGCCCAAACGCGCGACCAAATCCTTCGCGAGCGTCAACTCATACGCATTCGCGAACGTCTTCGACCGCTCCGCGACCTCGTCCCAGCTCAAACCCCCCGCGACGTTCCACAGCACAAGCTGCGCGACGTTCGCCGGCGCTTTGTCCGCCGCGAGCCGCCGCAACGCCACCGTCACGCGGGCATCGACGCCGAGCCGACCCACGTCGCTCAATCGCAGACGCTCGCCTTCGGGCGGGAACGTCACGCCGGCCCCCTCCGGACGATTCAGGCTGACCAAATTCACCGGCAGGTGCCGCGCCTGCCGCGCGGCCAGAGTCGCCTCGGGCAATCCGGTCGGAGGCACAGAGCGCATCCCGCCCCCCATCCCGCCGCCCATCATCCCGCCGCCCATCCCGCCGCCCATGCCGCCGCCCATCATCCCCATGCCGCCCATGCCGGACATCAGCGACATCATGTTCCAGGTTTCGGGACGAATGAGCTGCATGATCAAGCGGCCGAGCATCATCATGCCCATCATCGGAGGCATCGTCGATGCACCCATGCCGCCGCCGCCCATGCCGCCGCCCATCCCGCCGCCCATGCCGCCGCCCATGCCGCCGCCCATACCGCCGCCCATACCGCCGCCCATGCCGCCGCCCATGCCGCCGCCCATCATGCCGCCGCCCATGCCCCCGCCCATCATGCCGCCCATGCCCCCGCCCATACCGCCCATCTGGCCGGTCGCGCTTGAGGCCACCAAGCCCGGCGGCAG
>JAJYDB010000232.1 GCA_021777845.1 Planctomycetota bacterium | reverse complement strand
CACCTGACCGAGGCCGGCTACGCCGCCGCCGCCGTCGCGATCGCCCGCGAACTCGGCGTCGCTTTGCAACCCGTCGTGATCGGTCGAGCCGCCGATCCCGCCGCGTCGATCGACATCCGGAGCAACGGGGTCGTCTTTGCGGCCGCACACGCCGAGGTCGGCGCCGAGCTGCCGCTCGCGGGCGTCGAATCGATTGTGATCGATACCGCGTCGCTGCGACCCGCGGGTGCGATTTTCAACCTCGCCGTCGACGGCAAGGTCGTGACTCCACTCCACTCCGCGACCAACGCCGCGGGTCGATTCGCGCCGCTGCGCATCGCCGCCGACGTCGCGCAATCGGAGCGTCTGCGCGCGGCCGTCAACGCCAAAAACGAACTCTACTTTTACCGCTGGCGGCCTCAAAACGAGACGTATCTCTTCGGTTTCCGCAAGCACGAGCAAGGCAACAACGCCCGTGAGATTCCGCTTTTCGACCCGCTCGTCGCCGCGCGAGAGGCCGAGATCGCGAAACTGCGCGTGCCGCCGCCGCACACATACGAGATCATCCGCCAGGAGCAAGGCCAATGACCGACGCGCGCCGCAGGACAATGCTCGCGAGCCTCTTCGTGATCGCGCTCTCCGCGACCCCCGCCGTCGCGCAGCGCGCGCCCTTTCCGATCCCCGACCCCGACCCTGAAATCGAGCGGAAATCGTTCCAGATCGCCGACGGCTTCGAGGTCAACCTGTTCGCCGCCGACCCCGTGCTCGCGAAGCCGATCCAAATGAATTTCGACGCGCGCGGACGCCTCTGGGTCGTCTCGTCGGAAGTTTATCCACAAATTCTGCCGGGGCAAAAAGCGAACGACAAAGTCCTCGTCCTCGAAGACAAGGACGGCGACGGCAAGGCCGACAAAACGACGATTTTCGCCGACGGGTTGTTGATCCCCACCGGCGTCGAGCCCGGCGACGGCGGCGTCTACGTCGCGAACAGCACCGAGTTACTCCACTTTAAGGACGTCGACGGCGACGGCAAGGCCGACCGTCGCGTTGTACTCTCCGGTTTCGGCACCGAGGACACTCACCATATACTCCACACATTGCGGTGGGGGCCCGACGGCCGACTCTACTTCAATCAGTCGATCTACATTCACAGCCACATCGAAACGCCCTGGGGTCCGAAGCGGCTCGGCGGCGGCGGGATCTGGCAGTTTCGGCCCGAGACGATGCAGCTCGACGTCTTGATGCGCGGTTTGGTGAATCCCTGGGGCCATCACTTTGATCGCTGGGGCCAGTCGTTCGCGACCGACGGCGCGGGGGGCGAGGGCATCAATTACGTCCTGCCCGGTGCTTATTACGTGACCGCGCCCGACGCCGTCCGCGTGCTCCAGGGGCTCAATCCCGGCAGCCCGAAGCACTGCGGTCTCGAAGTGCTGAGCGGGCGGCACCTGCCCGAGTCGTGGCGCGGAAATTTGCTCACGAACGACTTCCGCGGCAACCGCGTCTGCCGTTTCATTTTAAGCGACGACGGAGCCGGATTCGCCTCGCGCGAGCAGCCCGAGCTGATCAAAACGAAGCACGCGGCGTTCCGGCCGATCGACATCAAAACGGGACCCGACGGCGCGATTTACATCGCCGACTGGTACAACCCGATCATTCAGCACGGCGAGGTGGATTTTCGAGATCCGCGCCGCGACCACACGCACGGACGGATCTGGCGGGTCACCGCGAAAGGACGCCCGCTCGTCGCTCGTCCGAAGTTGGACGGCGCGCCGACGTCGGCTTTGCTCGACGCCTTGAAAGCGCCCGAGGACTGGACGCGGCACTTCGCGAAGCGAGTCATGAAGGAGCGCGGCGCGGCGGTTTTGCCCGAGCTTGCGGCCTGGGTGAAGGCGATCAACCCCGGCGATCCCGAGGCTGACCACCAACGGCTCGAAGCGCTTTGGACTTATGAGAGCCTGAACACGCCCGAGCCCGAGTTGTTGTCGAAGCTGCTGTCTTCTCCCGACCCGCGGGTGCGCGCCGCGGCGGTGCGTGTGGTGCAGGATTGGAGTGATCGGTTGGCGAATCCGCTCGCCTTGCTTGCGCCGCGGGTGATCGACGACCATCCGCGCGTACGTCTGGAGGCGGTGCGGGTGCTGGCCCACATCCCCGAGCAGGCGTCGGCGGAGCTGGCGTTGCAGGCGCTCGACCGGCCGGTCGATAGGTTTCTCGACTACGCACTGTGGCTGACGGCCCGCGAGTTGGAGCCGTCGTGGCTGCCGGCGGCGACGGCGGGCAAATTCGACGACGGCGGCAACCCGCAACGACTCGTCTTCGCGCTGGCGGCGGTTGGGACGCCCGCGGTGGCGAAGCCTCTGATCGAGGCGATGAAGTCAGGCAAGCTGACCGCGGAGGCGCAGGCGCGGGCGCTCTCGATGGTCGCGGCGTTCGGTGGGCCGGACGAGCTGGGATCGGCGTTTGACGTCGCGCTGGCCGAGGGCACGCCCGCGTCGCGACGCGTCGGCCTGCTCGATACGCTGTCGGATGCGTTTCGACGTCGCGGAGTTCGTCCGAACGTCGACCTCGCGCGGGTCGCGGCGCTGCTCGACTCGAAGGATGCCGAGGTCCAAGCCGCGGCGGCGCGCGCCGTCGGAGCATGGAAGGTGAGCCAGGCCGGCGAACGCGTGCGAGCGCTGGCGATGGCGGAGGGGTCGTCGAAGGCGGCGCGCGGCGGCGCGATCGTCGCGCTCGCGGGTTTGAACGACCCGGCGTCGCGGGCCGCGCTCGAGGAAATCAGCCGGCGCAAGGGGTCGTCGGCGCGCGGCGAGGCGATCGTCGCGCTCTCCTCGGTGAATCCCGACCAGGCCGCGGAGAGCGCCGCCGGTTTTCTCGCGACGGCTTCGGCCCTCGAGGCGACGCCGGTTTTTGAAGCGTTTGCGAGCCGCAAGGGGGGTCCGGTCGCGCTCGCTCGCGAACTGGCCCGCGTTTCGATCGCGGCCGACGTCGCGAAGGTCGGTCTGCGCGTAAACGGGACTTCGGGTCGGCCCGAGGCGAAGCTCGTCGAGGCACTCTCGAAGGCCGGCAAGCTCGCGGCCGCGAACGCGCCGCCGTCGGGCCCGGCGCGCGAGAAGTTGCTCGCCGACGTCGCGCGGGTCGGCGACCCGGCGCGCGGCGAGGCGCTGTTTCGTCGCGAGTCGATGCAGTGTCTGAAGTGTCACGCGATCGCGGGCGCGGGGGGACGCGTGGGTCCCGGCCTCGAGTCGATCGGCGCGAGCGCGCCCGTCGACTACATCCTCGACTCGCTCCTCGAACCCGCGAAGGCGGTCAAGGAGGGCTATCACACGACCGTCGTCGCGACAAGCGACGGCCGCGTTCTGACCGGCCTCAAGATCCGCCAATCCGACGCCGAACTCGTGATCCGCGACGCCGACGACCGCGAGATTTCGATCCCGCTCGCGACGGTCGAGGATCAGAAAGCGGGCGGCTCTTTGATGCCCGCCGGGCTGGCCGATCCGCTCACCCGCGGCGAGTTGCTCGACCTTGTGCGGTTCCTCTCCGAACTGGGCAAGGTCGGTCCATACGCGGTCTCGAAGGCTCCGCTCGCGCGTCGTTGGCAGGTGCTCGTCCCGCAAGAGGGGCTGCCCGGGATGATCCAGGTGTACGGCTATGATTACGTCGTCACCAACCCCTCGTTAAAGTGGATCCCGGCCTACGCGCACGTCGCCGGCAGGCTCGTCGACACGGACGTGCCGACTCTGCCGACGTTGCTCGGCGCGCCGGCGATCGGTCTCGCCCGCACGCAAGTCGAAGTGACGACGCCCGGCAAGGTGCGCTTCAAGCTCGCCGACCCGGACGGTCTGCGCGTGTGGGTCGACGCGGCGCGGGTCGATGCGAAGGCCTCCTTCGACGTCGAACTCGCTCCGGGAACGCACACCGTCACGCTGCTCACGTTTAAAAACGGCAGGACGCGACCTGGATTCCGGCTCGAGGTCGAAGATATTCCCGGCTCTCCGGCAAGGGCCCAGGTGGTGTTGGGCAAATAACCGAAAGGACGACGCGAGCGCGTGACGACGGATCCGTCGGATCAAACGGCCTTGATCACCGGAAACCCGACGCGAAGTCGCCCCGCTTGTGCGGGGAGCGCGCCGCTTGCTATGATCGTAAAATTTTCCGGGCCGCGCCGCCTCGGTTTCGGGGTGCGCGCGGCTCGTCGCGCGCGTGCGATCCGCGAGCCAAATCGGCGCGGTCGCGCGGTGTGTTTCCGATGGCTGGGATCCGTCCCGACGAGGCGTTCGCGCAGTGCCCAAACGTACAGACATCCAAAAAATCCTGATTATTGGCGCGGGTCCGATCGTGATCGGCCAGGCGTGCGAGTTCGACTATTCAGGCACGCAGGCGTGCAAGGCTCTCCGCGAGGAGGGCTACACCGTGGTGCTGGTGAATTCGAATCCCGCGACGATATGACCGACCCCGAGATGGCGGACCGGACGTACATCGAGCCGGTGACGCCCGAGGTTGTCGAGCAGGTGCTTGCGGTCGAGAAGCCCGACGCGCTCCTGCCGACGCTGGGGGGACAGACGGGGCTGAACGTTTCGCTCGCGTTGTTCGATTCCGGGGCGCTGACGCGGCACGGTTGTCGGATGATCGGCGCGAGCCCGGAGGCGATTCGGACCGCCGAGGACCGCGCGCTGTTCAAGGTCGCGATGAGCGAGATCGGGCTCGAAAGCGCGCGCAGCGGACTGGCGCACAGCCTCGAGGAGGCGCGGCGGATCATTCGCGACGAGATCGGTCTGCCGTGCGTGCTGCGGCCGAGTTTCACGCTGGGCGGCAGCGGCGGCGGGATCGCGTACAACCGCGACGAATTCGACCACCTGGTCGCGCACGGGCTCGAGCTTTCGCCGGTCGGGTCGGTGCTCGTCGAGGAGTGTCTGATCGGTTGGAAAGAATATGAGATGGAGGTGATGCGGGACTGCGCCGACAACGCCGTCATCGTGTGCTCGATCGAGAACCTCGACCCGATGGGCGTGCACACCGGCGACAGCATCACGGTGGCTCCGGCGCAGACGCTCAGCGACAAGGAATATCAGCGGATGCGCGACGCGTCGCTGGCGATCCTGCGTAAGATCGGCGTCGAGACCGGCGGTTCGAACGTGCAGTTCGCGGTGAACCCGCGCGACGGTCGGATGGTCGTGATCGAGATGAACCCGCGCGTGAGCCGTTCGAGCGCGCTGGCGAGCAAGGCGACGGGGTTCCCGATCGCGAAAATCGCCGCGAAACTGGCGGTTGGATTTCGTCTCGACGAGATTCGAAACGACATCACGCGCGAAACGCCGGCGTGCTTCGAGCCGACGATCGACTACGTCGTCACGAAAGTGCCGCGGTGGGCGTTCGAGAAATTCCCCGAGGCCGACTCGACGCTCACGACGCAAATGAAGTCGGTCGGCGAAGTGATGGCGATCGGCCGCACGTTTCGGGAGTCGTTTCAAAAGGCGCTGCGGGGCCTCGAAGTCGGCCGATTCGGCCTCGGTTGCGACAAAAAGGATCTCTGGAACACCGAGCAACAGCCGTCGGTCGACGAAATCAAGGCGCGGCTCGCGACGCCGAACGCCGAACGCGCTTGGTCGCTCCGGTACGCTTTGTTGGCCGGTCTCGAGATCGATGCGATTCACGAATTGACCGGCATCGACCCTTGGTTTCTGCACAATATCCGCGAGCTGGTGCTGCTCGAGGGTCGGCTGCGCGCGGCGGGAAGCCTCGAGGGCGCGAGCGACGAGCTGGTCCGCGAAGCGAAGCGGAACGGGTTTTCGGACCGTCAGCTCGCGCACTTGTGGAACGCCTCGGAAAGCGAGGTGCGGCGCGATCGGAAACGCCGCGGCGTGAACGCCGTGTTCAAACTGGTCGATACCTGCGCGGCGGAGTTCGCGGCGGTCACGCCCTATTATTATTCGACCTTCGAGGACGAGGACGAGGCCCGCGTCGGGACGAAGCCGCGGGTGGTCGTGCTCGGCGGCGGGCCGAATCGGATCGGCCAAGGGATCGAGTTCGACTATTGCTGCTGTCAGGCGGCGTTCGCGCTGCGTCGCGACGGCTTTGAAGTCGTGATGGCGAATTCGAATCCCGAAACCGTGAGCACCGATTACGACACGTCGGACAGCCTCTTTTTCGAGCCGCTCACGGTCGAGGACGTGCTCAACATTTGCGAGCGGGTCGACCCGGTCGGGGTGATCGTGCAGTTCGGCGGCCAGACGCCGCTCAACCTGGCGCGGGCGCTCGAGGCGGCGGGGGTGCCGATTTTGGGGACGAGCCCCGAGAGCATCGACTTGGCCGAGGATCGCGAGCGTTTCCGCGTGGTGATCGAGCGGTTGGGGCTGCGGCAGCCGCCGAACGCGTCGGCGACGCGGCTCGACGAGGCGCGGCGGATCGCCGAGCGGATCGGCTACCCCGTGGTGGTGCGTCCGAGCTTCGTCCTGGGCGGCCGCGCGATGGAGATCGTGTACGACGAGCCGACTCTCGATCGCTACATGGCCGCCGCGGTCGAAGCCAGCCCCGAGCACCCGATCCTGATCGACAAGTTTCTCGAGGACGCGATCGAGGTCGACGTCGACGCGGTGCACGACGGCGTTCGGACCGTCGTCGGCGGCGTGATGGAGCACATTGAGGAGGCGGGCGTGCACTCGGGCGACTCCGCGTGCGCGATCCCCCCTTTCTCGCTCACGACTGCGATCATCGACGAAATCAAGCGGCAAACCCGCTTGCTCGCCGAGGCGCTCACGGTCCGCGGACTGATGAACATCCAATTTGCGGTCAAAGACGGCGATATTTACATTCTTGAGGTGAACCCGCGGGCGTCGCGCACGGTGCCGTTCGTCTCGAAGGCGACGGGGCTCAACTTGGCGCAGGCGGCGGCGCGGGTGATGCTCGGCCGCTCGCTCGACGAACAAGGGGTCCTCGACGACCCCGTGCCGCGCTGCGTCTCGGTGAAAGAGGCTGTGTTTCCGTTCGCGAAGTTTCCGGGGGTCGACATCGTGCTCGGCCCGGAAATGCGCTCGACGGGCGAGGTGATGGGCATCGCGACCGACTTCGCGGCGGCGTTCGCGAAGAGTCAAATCGCGGCGGGGACGAAGCTGCCGGCTTCGGGGACGGTGTTCGTGAGCGTCGCGGCGCGCGATCGCGCGGCGGTCGCGCCCATCGCCGCCAGACTGGCCGCGCTCGGGTACGACCTCATGTGCACGAGCGGGACCGGCGCGGCGTTGTCCGAACAGGGCATTGCCGTCGCGACGGTCCGCAAGATCCAAGAAGGCCGCCCGAACCTGCTCGATCACCTGGCGAACGGCTCGATCGCCTTGATCGTCAACACCCCGAGCGGCAAAGGGGCGCGCACCGACGAAGGCAGGATCCGCGCGGCGGCGGTCAGCCACGGCTTGCCGTGCATCACGACGATCGCCGGAGCGCGCGCCCTCGTCGCGGCTCTCGAACGCGTCCGCGGCGGACCGCTCGACGTGCATGCGCTCCAAGATCTGCTA
>JAJYDB010000231.1 GCA_021777845.1 Planctomycetota bacterium | reverse complement strand
TCTGAGTCGAAGATCTCTCGAATACGCTCTCATGCGAACCCTCCGTGCGGGGAATTCGCATAAGTCATAACATATGTGAACGGCGGGCGCTAGAGTGGACTGGAAAATGCTCTAGTTTTGCGATAGCCGTGGTCTAGGGTTGATTGGCTCGCTTGCTTGCAGCAATGTTCGACCCGAATGTTCGTTGCGACGACTGGACCGACGTCTTTGAAGCCGATACAATCTCTGTTTCATGCGGTGCCGGGGTTTTCGGCTCGCCCAGAGTGATCAAGCGTTCCGATTGCTTTCGTTCAGGAAAGGATATCTTGCGTGGTGAAGTTACGGGTTCGCGCGGGGGAGTCGATCCAGGAGGCCGTGAAGCGGTTCCGTAAGTTGTGCGAGCGTAGCGGCTTGCGGAAAGAGATGCGGCGCAAGACCTACTACGAGAAGCCGAGCGAGCGGCGTCGTCGCGAGGAATTGAAGCGCCTCCGAAAGGCCCGGCAGCCTGCCCGCGTTTGAGCCGCGCGAGATCTCGCGGGCTCGATCGAGAGTCGATTTCAACAGGGGCCGCGTATTCGATTTAGACGTCGAGAGGTCGGTGTGCGACGGCCTCGTTGACGTGTCGTGCTTGAATCGGCGCGACGACCTTTTCGAGGAAGGTGTCGACTTGTTCGGGCGCGCGGCCGATGAAGGCGCGGGGGTTGAGGACCGAGACGAGGTTGACGCCCGCGAAGGCGGGGTCGCGCTCGATTCGACCGAGCAGGTCATTGTCGGGCTCGCCCGCTTTGAGACGATCGGCGGCGGCGTGGGCGTGGACGCGAATGAGTTCGTGGAGCGTCTGACGGTCGCCGCCGGCGCGGGTCGCGGCCATCAAGATGTTTTCGGTGGCCATGAAGGGCAATTCACGCTCGACGTGCCGGGTGATGACAGCCTCGTGCACGACGAGCCCGCGCGCAATGTCAATCCAGATGTCCAGCATGGCGTCGACGGCGAGAAAAGCTTGCGGGATCACGATACGTCGCAACGCGCTGTCGTCGAGAGTGCGTTCGAACCACTGCGTCGCCGCGGTCTGGCTCAAGCTTGTCGGCAGAGCGGCCACGAATCGGGCGAGTGAACAGAGCCGTTCGGCCCGCATGGGGTTGCGCTTGTAGGCCATCGCCGAAGAGCCGATCTGTTCGGTTTCAAACGGCTCCTCGAGCTCGCGCTCGTGCGCCAGCAGACGGACGTCGGTCCCGAACTTGTGCGCACTTGCGGCGACGCCGGCGAGCGCGTCGAGCACTTGCGCGTCGACTTTGCGCGAATAGGTCTGACCCGCGACCGGATAGGTCGCGTCGAAGTCGAAGGCCCGTGCGACGGCGACGTCGAGGGACTCGACTTTCGCGTGATCGCCGTCGAAGAGTGCGAGGAACGACGCCTGCGTGCCTGTCGTCCCTTGGACGCCGAGGAACTTGAGACCGGCGAGCCGGCGGTCGACCTCTTCGTAGTCCAGTGCAAGTTCGTGGCACCAAAGCGTGGCCCGCTTGCCGACGGTGACGAGCTGGGCCGGCTGAAAATGCGTGTATCCCAGGCACGGGAGCGCGCGGTACTTCGCCGCGAAGTCGCCGAGCGCGACGATGGTCGCCGCGAGCTTCGAACGGATCATCGCGAGCGCGGAACGCATCAAAATGAGGTCGGCATTGTCGGTGACGTAGCAGCTTGTCGCGCCGAGGTGGATGATGGAGCGAGCCGACGGCGCGGCGTCGCCGTACGTATGCACGTGAGCCATGACGTCGTGTCGAAAGCGACGTTCGTAGGCGCGGGCGGCGTCGAAGTCGATGTCGTCGACGTGCGCGCGGAGCGCTTCAACCTGATCGTTGTCGATCGCCAGTCCGAGCGACGCCTCGGCCTCGGCGAGTGCGACCCAGAGCCTGCGCCAGGTTGAGAATTTGCGGCGGCTCGACCAGATCTCGGCCATTTCGCGACTGGCGTATCGGGAAATCAGCGGGTTTTCGTAGGTGTCGTGGTGTGTCATGGAGTCGCAGGGCCAACCCAGTCTCGATTGGAAGGAACTTTCAGGTTTGTCCGAAAGCGCGCACAGGCGGCGCCTGACGTCAGATGCCGCCGAGGATGCGCGCTCGTCCAACGCGGGAAATTGCGAGCATAAACGCCGCGGTTCGCAGCGACGTTCCTTTCTTCATGGCGAGTTCGTGGATGCTCTTGAAGCCGGCAACGAGCCGCTTTTCCTCCTCGCGCTGAATCTGTTCGAGCGGCCAGCGGAAATGCTGGAGATTCTGAACCCACTCGAAGTAGCTGACGACGACGCCGCCCGCGTTCGCCAGGATATCGGGAACGACCGGGATGCCGCGCGACTGAAAGACTTCGTCGGCCTCGGGCCAGGTTGGGCTGTTCGCGGCCTCGACGATCAGTTGCGCCCGAACGCCGCGCGCGGCCTCGGCGTCGAACACGCCGCCGAGCGCGGCGGGAATCAAAACGTCCGTTTCACAGGTGAGGAGTTGTTCGTTGGTCCCCGCCTCGCCGTCGGGGAAGCCGGGAACTTTGCGATTGACCGCAACGTGCCGATCGAGCGCCGGGATATCGATGCCGTTCGGGTTAAAGACGGCGCCGTAGGCGTCGGAAACCGCGACGATACGGCCTCCCTGTTCAAAGAGCGAGCGGGCGGTATGGCTGCCGACATTGCCGTATCCTTGGATGGCAAAGCGAGTGCCCGCAATCCGTCGATTCATCGTGGCGAGCATCTCGCGCGCAACCAGCGCCACGCCGAACCCGGTGGCGGCCTCGCGACCCTCGGAGCCGTGGAACTCAACGGGCTTGCCGGTCACGACCGCGGGATGAAAGCCGTGGTACTTCGTATATTCATTCATGATCCAGGCCATAACTTGACCGTCGGTGCCGACGTCGGGGGCGGGGATGTCCTTGTCGGGCCCGATGAAGTCGTGGATCTGCTGGACGAACCTGCGCGTGAGCCGCTCAAGTTCGCCGCGCGAGAGCTTGTTCGGGTCGCAGTTCACGCCCCCTTTGCCGCCGCCGAAGGGGAGGTCGACGACGGCGGTTTTCCAGGTCATCAGGCTCGCGAGCGAGCGCGCTTCGTCCTGGTCGACGTGCGGATGGTAGCGCAGCCCGCCTTTAAACGGTCCGCGCGCGTTGTCGTGTTGAACGCGGTATCCGATAAAGTTGCCGATCTGGCCCGAGTCGAGCTCGATGACGATCTCGACGCGCAGCTCGCGGTCGGGCGTGATCATCAAAGTTCGCATGTTCTCGGTCAAGTCGAGCAGCTTGGCGGCCTGGTCGAAATAGTGATTCGTGGCCTCGAAGGCTTGCATCGGACGAGCGATCCCAGGATGATCAAAACCTCGCGGGCATGAACGCAGGCCCACCCGCCGCCGATCGTACCGAACCCACAGTCTCGGTCGCAATGGCGCGGACCGACGCGGGGGGGGGCGTCGCGGAAACCCGGCCGCCGCCTGGCGGGTTTGCGGTTCTCAGTCGTGCTTCGGGATCAGCTTATGATTCGATCGTGGATGCTTGCCGAAACGAATTACGGCCGCGTGCACTCAGGTTCGCCGTTCGAGGTCGCGGTTCTGCCGTTCGGCGCGACCGAGCCGCACAACCTTCACCTGCCGTACGGCACCGACACGTTTCAGGTCGAGATTGTGGCTCGCGAAGCGTGCCGTCGCGCCGACGAACGCGGGGCGCGCGTCCTCCTGCTGCCGAGCCTCCCCTACGGCACTGAGACGAATCTGAGCCGATTTCCGTTCGCGATGAACCTGAATCCGAGCACCATCGCGCGGGTGATCGCCGACCTGGTCGCATCGCTCGAGCGCGCGGGCGTGCGCAAGTGCCTCCTCCTCAACGGACACGGCGGCAATGATCTCAAGTGGGTCCTCCGCGAGCTGCATTTAAGCACGGAAGTTCATCTTTTTTTGTGCAACTGGTATCGCATGGGGACTGACCGCGAGCCCATTATTTTTAAGGACGCGGGCGACCACGCGGGCGAGATGGAGACAAGCATGGGCCTGGCGCATTTCCCCGAACTGGTCGAGTTCGCGAACGCCGACGCAGGCGCGATGGCCGCAAGCCGTTTCGAAGCCGTGAATCGACGCTGGGTGGAAATCACACGGCCCTGGCACCTGCTGACTACCAACTCGGGCGCGGGGGATCCTCGCGCCGCAACGGCCGAGAAGGGACGCGCATTCACCGAGATCGTCGTCGCGCGGCTCGCCGACTTTCTCGTGGAACTTGCCGCCTCGCCTCTCGACGCCTCCTTTCCTTTTAAAGTGTGATGACATGCCGCTCCGTCTTTTCGCGAACAAATGCGCCTCGGCCCGCGGTCGGTCGCCGATCTTTGGCGCGGTCTTGAGGGTCGCGTCGGTCGCGATTCTAAGCTCGTTGTGCTGCGGGGGGTGTTCCCGGGACGTCGGGTCCGCGCCGCGCGGGCCGACTCCCGCGAAATCGTCGACGACATCGACAAAAACGAGCTATAAATTGGTAGGAGTGGTGCGCGAGGTCGACAAGAAGGCAGGCTTGGTCACGATCAAGCACGAGGAAATCGCCGGATTCATGGACGCGATGACGATGCCCTTCGAGGTGAAGCGACGCACTCTGCTCGACGAGGTTGAGGTGGGCGATGAGGTCGAGGGGACGCTCGTCGTCGAACGTGTGGATGGGCGGGTGCGCGACTTCGACTTGACCGAGCTGTACGTGACAAGGCCCGCGCCTCCGCCGATGAAGCGGTTCGCCATCATCAACGGCAAGGCGACTTTGACAACTGTACCGAGGGTGCTCGAGATCGGCGACGAGGTGCCCGACTTTGCCTTCACCGGGCAGGACGGCAAACCGTCGCGGTTGTCGTCGCTGCGCGGCCGCGTCGTCGCGTTGACCTTCATCTACACGCGTTGCCCGCTGCCTAACTTTTGTCCTTTCATGGATCGACAGTTCGCCGATCTCGCGTCGGCTCTGGCCGCGACCGGCGACCGCGCCGAGCACGTTCGACTGCTCTCGATCAGCTTCGACCCCGAGCACGACACGCCCGATGTGTTGAGCAAGCATGCTTCGATGCGGGGGGCGAAGCCTCCGCTCTGGACGTTCGCGGTCGCGACGCACGACGAGTTGGCGAAGGTCGCGCCGCAACTCGGACTCGTCTACGGACCTGCCCAAAACGAAGTGATTCACAACCTCTCGACCGCGGTGATCGACGAACGCGGACGACTCGTTCGTCTCGAAACGGGGACCGAGCGGAACCGCTGGACGACGGCGTCGATGCTCGCAACGATCCGGAGCGTGATCGAAAAGTCCCGCAAAAAATAGCGTTCTAGTGCCCGAGACGGCCGCCTCGCGGGTCTCGCTTCCAAAACGAATTCATGCGTTCCTGTCCGCGGCATCGGTACATTTCAAAAAAATGATTGAGAGCGCTTGAAAATAGAAATTCTGTTGTTAAACTGCCGTCATTCGATAATGCGAGCGCGCGAGGGAATCAAGCGTATGCCGAATCGCTTCGGCGTTGTCGGTCCGTTCATGTTGATACCGGAATGACTGCATGAATGTCGGCGCCGCGGGGATCGGCGAGGTTGGCGGTCGCCGTCGACACGTTAGACCATCGAAAACGTTGCCGACGCGATCGGCTGATGAATCCGTATTTTTAATGATGATTGACAAGTGCCGACCGACTCGTTAAAACACTCTAAGACATGCTTGGGTGGAAAAGTCGCGGCGAGGCGGCTTTCGTCAATCGGAAGAGAACGTTCTCTCGTGAATCACCACGGACCCTGCGTGTCCGCCGTGAGCCGTTGATATCGTCCCGTGAGCCCCGAGTCGGGTCGCTGCGACGGCGCCGTCCTAAGGTTTTGACGAATCGAAACTGTTTTCGGGGGGAGAACCATGGATATGACCACGACGAAGTCCGGCCCGAAGGCTGCTCCCAAGGCCTCGGCGGCGAAGCCCAAGGCGGGTGTGAAGGCAAGCGACAGTCGGGCGCAACAAGCACGGCGCGCGTCGATCATGCTCAAGCACGTGAGCGATCCGACGCGTTTGCAGGTGATTTTGATTCTTGCCGAGGGCGAGCAGCACGTGGGGGCCTTGTGCGCTCAGCTCAGTCAGAGCCAGCCCGCGGTGAGCCATCACTTGGCGTTGCTGCGTCACGGCGGAGTGATCGCTCCGCGTCGTCAGGGGAAGAACAATTACTACAGCCTGACCGAGAGCGGCGCCGAGCTCGCGAAGGTTGTGCAGAGCTTGATCTCCTAACTCGTCCGCGCGGTCGGGCCGTTGCTCAACGAGGCTCGGGGCGCCGACTGACAGGGCATTGCGAGTCGAAGGAGTGTGCCGGCCTTGCGTCCGAAGCGATTTGGGCGTGAGGTTTCGGCACGTTCCGACCGAGGCGATGCTTCGCGGCGGATCACGGCAAGATTCGCAAGCCGACGGCGGTGTTCAGACCGAGCATACTGCGTCGGTGTCGAACGAGGGTGTCGAGATAGAGTTTGACGGTGTCGTTGTACTCGCGCTCGGCGTCGAGAAACGCGACGACGTTGAGTTCGCCGCGGTCGTAAAGTTGATAGGTGTCTTCTTTGACTTGGAACGCGAGCGGGATTGTGTCCTGCTTGAGTTGCTCGACGAGGCGTCGCGAGATTTCGTACTCGCGATAGGCGATTTCGACGTCGATGATCGCCTGCCGCTCGGCGTTCTCGAGTTGCAGCCGCGATTGCGAGACGTTGAGGACGGCGCGCTGGATACCGCCCTGGTTGCGGTTGTAGACGGGCATCGTTCCGGTGATGCCGAGGGCCCATGACGTCGGACTTTTGAGGCCGTAGGGCGTGTTGTTCTGAAAGGTGTAAGGCTGCCACAGCACATACACGTCCGGATATGCGTTGCGCTTTTGGAGCGTCACGGCGGCTTCGGCGACGCTGATCCCGAGGCGAAACGCGAGCACGTCGGCCCGATAATCGATCGCGATCTTCTTCAATTCGTCGAGACTCGGCGGCGGCGGTTCGTGGTCTTGGATCGTGCCGCGGACTTCGAGCTGGTCGGCTTCTTCGCGAGGGAAGTTGAGCAGGGTCGCGAGGCTGCGTTTCGCCTTCAGCAGGTTGACTTCCGCATCCTGCAGGCCATAGCGGGCGTTGTTGGTCTGAATACTGACGCGATTGAAGTCGGCGCGAGACTTTTGGTCTTTCTTGTAGAGCTTCTCGGTCGCGTTCAGGACCTTGATGTAGCCTTCGACGCTCTTACGGGAGTAAATCACGGTCTGTCGCGCGGCGAGGACATCGACGAACGCGGAATAAAGGCCGTCGAGCCCGTTCCGGACTGCGTCCTGATAGAGCGCTTCGAGCACCTTCTCGGCGCGTTGGGCCGAGACGATACGCGCTTGGCGCTTGTGGGTGACGTCAAGAGGATAGGTGATGTTCACGTCGTATTGGGTTTGGCCGCCGGGGCGTGCCTTGCTGTACGACCCGTACGGCACGAGCTGGCCGTCGGCGTAGAAGATCGGGTTGGCACGGAGGCCCGTGTTGAGGGTATCC
>JAJYDB010000230.1 GCA_021777845.1 Planctomycetota bacterium | reverse complement strand
GCGCCAAAGGTTAGAGATTCAACTAGATTATCGAACGCCGGGCCCCGAGGAGTCGGCGCCGGGTGCGAATGCCTGATCAGGCAGTCTGGAATGATCGCGGGAACGTAAAAACCCGCCGCGGGGCCTAGCTGCCAACTTACCCCGCGACGGGCTCTAAAGTGGAGTCCGTCCCGCCGACGCACGCATTTTACCCGATTGCTCGCGTAAAAGAAGCGACATTGAGACGCCCCGAAACCCAGTCGGGTTCGGGATGGAGCGGAAGGGGATCGAACCCTCAACCTTCGCATTGCGAACGCGACGCTCTCCCAATTGAGCTACCGCCCCGGCTGAGCTACGAATCTTATCGAGATCTCGATCGAGTTTCAAGGCCGGCTAACCCCGCCGAATCAATTCGCACCCCCGCCCGTTGGGTTGTGTCGACCGGATGAGCTGGTTAGCCTGAGCATGTCGCAACGGCGCGGATGCCCAGCTCCCGCACCGACCAACCTCGTCCACGGAGCCAATTCGATGCGGCGGCCCTACCTCTCGCAGCTTGCTCTCGGAATCTCGGCCATTCTGCTTTTCGTAACGCAAGTGCCTGCTCAGCAGGTTCTTACGCGGAAAGCCACTGTCGCCGAGGCACCGTGGGAATTCGAAGTCTGGACGCCTCTGACTCCCGGGCCCGTGTTTCAAGGGGCCGGCGGCGACGCGTGGGACGCCAAAATACGCGAGCGCGGCTGGATCTTGCTCGAAAACGGACGCTATCGACTCTGGTACACCGGCTACAACGACGCCAAGTCGTCTTCCAAGTTTCTCGGACTCGCCACCTCGCCCGACGGCCTTCATTGGACCCGTGACCCCGCGAACCCGGTCTACCACGAACGATGGACCGAGGACGTTTGCGTCGTCCCTCACAACGATCTCTATATCATGTTCGCCGAGGGCAAGGGCGACATCGCCCACCAACTTTCCTCCCCCGACGGCGTCAAATGGACCGACGAAGGCGACCTCGATATTCGTCTCAAAAACGGCACCCCAATCACTCCCGGACCCCGCGGCACGCCCTTCGGATTCTACGCAAACGACCTCTGGAACTTGATTTACGAGCGTTACGATCGCGGCGTCTGGCTCGCTTGTTCCCCCGACCGCAAGGTCTGGACGAACGTCCAAGACGAACCGTTGCTCGTCCCCGGCCCTGAAAAATACGACGCCGGAGCGATCGCCATCAATCAGGTCGTGAAGCGAGGCTCGTTTTATTACGCGTTTTATCACGCGAACGTCGGCCCCCCGTCTAAAATTTGGACCACCTGCCTGGCCCGCTCAAAAGACTTGCTCCACTGGGAAAAAAGTCCGCGGAACCCTATCATTCCGGAGCATTGCTCGAGCGCAGTCTTGGTCACAACTCCAGACGGTGACAGGCTTTACACGATGCACCCCGAAGTGCGCGTCTTTGTGCCCAAAAAGGCGAAATAACCCGCCTAGGCACACGCCTCAGGGAGCCGACTAAAAAAAACAACGTCGACGTCCTAACGGCGAGGCTTAAGATTTCCCGGTTCGGATCTGGGGGTCGACGCTGAGTCTGTCGCGGTTCGACGGCCGTCGAGAGGGTCACCAACCGCGATAGTATCTCGGCCGGCCGTAGTATCCCGGGCCGACGATCATCGGTCGCCGGTACCGGTAGGGTACATAGAGCCGTTGCGTTGGCACGAGAGTCGGGGCGAGCCCCACGCCGCCGTAAACACCAAAAGGACTCACCGCGACACCACCGTACGGCACGCCGTATCCTGGCCTATAGTAACCGCCTTAACCATAGCCGCGGTAGTGCCCGTGATAGCCGTAATACTGTGCCTGAGCGGGAGTTGCGTCGATTGCCAAAAGACCGCCCAGGAGCACAAGCCCAACGTTCGTGATGTGTCGCAGTGCTGCCGTCATGGTTCTAACCCCTCGTTCGGCCGTTCCTCGCGACCGCACCGATGCGTTCAAACCTTGCTCGAGTTGACGCTTCGAGCCGATTGATTTCGCCCTGGAGCCGAAGATGGCCAGTTCTGAATGTCCTACGCCGATCGCCGCCGACCTGTTCTCGACCTGGTAGAAGAATCAAGAACGTATTGTAAAGCCGCGAGCCGGCAGCTTTTAGCGATAGAGGATTCCGACTCGTCGTCGATAGTCGTCGTAGGTCTCCTCAAAGAGTCGGGCCGACCGTTCGGAGCCGAGGTGACAAGCGGCGGTCAGGACTTTCGGGGGCGCGCCCGACACCGTAAGGAGCCGCGCGACTTCAGCTTTAATAAGGTTGATCACGACGCACGAACTAATCGTAGAGAGCGGCGCGACCGGCGTTTCGAGACCTTCAACCCAGACGCACGCGTCGCCCGCGGGCGCGCCGTGGTCGAGCGTCAGGTCGGCGGCTTCATGTAAGTTATGGCCTGACTGATGTTTTGAGGTCGACCTGGCCGCGTTTGAAAGCGACGTCAGCGCGACGACAAACATGCCTCGACGGCGCGCCTCGACGGCAACATCCACAGTGACCGCGCTTGAACCGCTCGTTGAGATCGCGAGCAAGCAGTCGCCTGGATCGGTCGTGAAGTTGCGCCAAAGAACCTCGCCAAACCCTTGGGTGTTTTCAAGAAACATCGCCTGACGCTGGCCGTTCGCGCCGACGACTGGATTGTGATACGTCATCGAGAGTTCGACGATCGGGTGGAAACCGGGGAACGACCCGTAGCGCGGAAAGACCTCCTCGACCGCCATCCGCGAATGACCGGTGCCGAACACATGGACCAGTCGCCCCGCCAAAATCGTCGCCGCGAACCGTTCCGCAGCCTGCTTAATCAAGCTCAGCTGCGACGTTTCAATCGCGTCGACGGCGCGTCGGACCGCATCGAGGTACTGTTGCGAGACGGTGCTCAATCGATCGTGATCCCGCGAGAATGACCTAGGTCCGAGACGCCGTTCGAATGCCGCGTGATTAAGCAAGAATCGCCGCGATCAATCTTCGACCTCGAAGATCGCCTCGATTTCAACCGCGATATTCCCCGGCAGAGCGACCATGCCGACGGCGCTCCGCGCCCCTTTGCCGGGCTCGCCGAAAACCTCGACCATCAGATCCGAGAATCCGTTGATCACTTTGGGATGGTCATGAAAATCCGCGGTGGAGTTCACCATTCCGAGTACCTTGATCAGCCGTTTCACCTTGTCGAGCGTGCCCAAGTGCTTGCGCACGGTCGCGAGGATCGCAAGCCCCACCTGCTTGGCGGCCGCGTGTCCGGCGGCGATGTCGAGGTCGTCGCCCAGACGGCCGAGAATCAGAGTGCCGTCGGCTTTAAGTGGTCCATGACCAGAAACATAAAGCAGGTTTCCTTGTCGGACAGCCGTCAGATACGTAGCGATCGGTTGCGGCGCGGGGGGAAGGGTGAGGTGCAGCGCTTCGAGACGCGATTCGGCTCCCATCGGACAAGGCTCCCTTGGACTTTCGACCCGAACTCGTTGGTACAACCCTCAAGGTCGCAACTGTAATGCGCGGCGGCCCGATCTTCAACGGTCGCGCCGGTTGAATGCACCAGCGAGTAGGAGTAGGCTGTGGAAACACAAGCTTGCGGCGCGTCCGCGAGTTCGGTGTCGAAACGCCGCGAACAAGTCTCCACGAGCGGAACGCCATGGCCTCCAAATCGAAGAAAACGGACACGACTTCCAAGCCGGCCGCGGATGGAACCGCTCCCTCCGTCGCCGTTGTGGCGGGGTCGCCGACTCAGGTCGGACTCAGCTCCGGCGGGACGATCGCCGCCGGACATACGGGGTGGGAAGGGAGCGCCACGCCTCGAGTCGAGGTGGACCGAATCATCCACGCCGACCACTGGGATCCGTTCACCGTGCTCGGTCTTCATGAGGTGAGCGACGTCTCGGGCGCGGCTCGCGAGGTCATACGGGCGTTTCTTCCGGAAGCGCGACATGCGTGGCTGGTCGACCTCACCCGCGGCGAGCCAGGCGTCCGGGAGCCGATGACGCGGGTCCACGCCGACGGCTTCTTCGAATGGTTGGTCCCGGCGGGCCGCACGCCGACATCATATCGACTCGCGCTCGAAAACTACGACGGTCATGTTTGGGAAGTTGTCGACCCGTATCAATTTGGCCCGATTTTGACCGATTTTGACCTCCACTTGCTCGGCGAAGGCAATCACCTGCGCAATTTCGAGAAACTCGGCGCGCACTTGGTCGAGCACGAGGGCGTCCGAGGCGTCGCGTTCGCGGTCTGGGCGCCGAACGCGGCGCGCGTGAGCGTCGTGGGCGACTTCAACCACTGGGACGGCCGCCGTCATCCGATGCGTAACCGCGGCGCGACCGGGATCTGGGAAGTCTTTTTGCCGGGATTGGTCGAAGGCGAGATCTACAAATTCGAGGTTAAGAGCCGCGTCGGCGGCTACCTCGTCCAAAAGGCCGACCCTTACGCGTTTTACGCCGAATTACGGCCGAAAACCGCGTCCGTCGTGTGGGACGTCGACCAATTCGATTGGAGCGACGACGAGTGGATGAACACGCGGGCCGACCGACAGTCGCTCCACTCTCCAATTTCCATTTATGAAGTCCACCTAGGCTCGTGGAAGCGTAAAGTGGAAGAGGCCGGCCGCTTCCTAACCTACCGCGAACTCGCCGACGAACTCGCCGACCATCTCGACGCGACCCACTTCACCCACGTCGAACTGATGCCGGTGAACGAGCACCCGTTCGACGGTAGTTGGGGCTATCAGCCCGTCGGTTACTTCGCGCCGACGTCGCGTTTCGGCTCGCCCGACGACTTCGCCTATTTCGTTGATACACTCCACCGCCGCGGCTATGGAGTTTTACTCGACTGGGTCCCCGCCCACTTCCCGCGCGACGTCCACGGCCTCGGCTACTTCGACGGCACGCACCTCTTCGAACACGAAGACCCCCGCCTCGGCGAACATCGTGATTGGGGCACGAAAATCTTCAATTACGGCAGGCCCGAGGTGCGCAATTTTCTCTTCGGCAACGCCCTCTTCTGGCTCGAAAAGTATCACGTCGACGGCCTCAGAGTCGACGCCGTCGCTTCGATGCTCTACCTCGATTACTCCCGCGACCCCGGCGAGTGGCTCCCCAATCAATACGGCGGCAACGAAAACCTCGAGGCGATCGACTTCATCAAACGACTCAACGAGATCTGCCACCTCGAACATCCCGGCGTCCTCACCATGGCCGAGGAATCGACGAGTTGGCCCTCGGTCTCGCGCCCCACTTACCTCGGAGGACTCGGCTTCAGCCTGAAGTGGAATATGGGCTGGATGAACGATACTCTCGTCTACATGTCGAAAGACCCCGTCTATCGCAAATACGATCACGGCAGCCTCACATTCAGTATGATTTATGCCTTCACCGAGAACTTTCTGCTCCCGCTTTCACACGATGAAGTGGTGCACGGGAAGAGGTCGCTGCTCGACAAAATGCCCGGCGACATTTGGCAAAAGTTCGCGAACCTCCGCCTTTTGTATTCCTATATGTACGGGCATCCCGGCAAAAAACTGCTGTTTATGGGCTGCGAGATCGCGCAATGGCGCGAATGGAAACACGACGAAAGCATCGACTGGCATCTGCTGGCGTGGCCCGATCATCAAGGCGTTGAACAACTTGTGAGCGATCTCAACGCGCTCTACCGCAACGAACCCGCGCTGCACGAGGTTGACTTCGATTGGCAGGGCTTTGAGTGGCTCGAACTGCACGACTGGGAGAACAGCGTGCTCGCTTTCTTAAGAAAGGCTCGGGATCCGCGCGACTCCGTCGTCGTGGTTTGCAACTTCACTCCGGTCCCGCGACGCAACTACAAAATCGGTGTACCGAGAGCGGGGTATTATCGCGAGATTTTCAATTCCGACTCCATCATTTACGGCGGGTCGAACGTCGGCAACGAGGGTGGAGCTTGGTCGCGGCCCGATGGACACGCGGGACGTCCGTTTCACCTCGAACTCGATTTGCCTCCGCTCGGAGTTGTGTATTTGAAGTCACCGACGGTCGCATAACGAGTGGAGAGTCGCGCAGCGCGAAGCCTCCCCAGTGAAGAGTCGTGCGACGCGTAGTCTCTTGAGTGGAGAGTCGCGCGGCGCAGAGACTCCAGCCGCTCCGCTTCGCGCGAGACGAGTCGGGGGCGAAGCGAGTTCCTCGCGTGTTGTCGCTCTAGTTTTCGAAACGTCGCGAAATCAGCCGGCGATGCGAGTGGGAGTCGCGGTCGTTGAGGCGGCTTTATCGCCCACCGACGGTGCCGCGGGTGGCGTCGGCAGCGGTGCCGCGGTCGGCGAGAACGGGTCGTTCAGGATCATGTCGCGAGCGCGGAGAAGATTTCCGTGACGTTGGAACGTCGGGTTACGAACCGAATAGTACGACGCCGCGTGCGCGAAATCGCCGCGTGAGTCGGCAAGGCGACCCAAGTTTGAATGCGCCCCCCAGCGGAACAAGTAATAGAACGGCAGCCCGTCCGACCACAGCGGCGTCATTCGAAGCGTCTCGCTGAAAAAGAATTCCGCCTGTTCGAGATGTTTCCGCGTCTCCGCGGCGCGTCGAGTGTCGAAATCGGTCTTGGGGGCCGGATTCAGTAAGGCGAGTTCGAGGTGAGCTTGCCCCAGAAAATAAGTGGAGTAAATGTCAATCCCTTTTTGGACTTCGGCCGGCATGGGCGTTTTGCGGTCCATCAACGTGGGACTTTCGGCGAGGCGCATCGCGACGTACTCTTTGATCGCTTGAGGGATCTCGCCTCGAAGCTGCTTCACACGCGCGTAGAGAAGAGGAAACTTCGAGTCGAAGAAAACCAGCGAGAGCTGCGTTGACTGCACAAACCTCGCATCAGTGAAGAGCATTTGCTCCACTTGCAAAGGCATTGACCACAACGCGGCCTCGCCCAGCGCGTCGCCCATTGCCTCCACGAACTTCTGCCGCTGTTCGGCGGGGTCGCGGAAGAGGAACACACGGCTCTTACCCGTCAGGTTTCGCTCCAGAAGCCGCATCCGAGGAGTGAAGTAACCCGAACCCGAGTCAAGCAGCACGATCAACTTGCCCGGGCTGGAACGAATTGCGTCGCGCGTCGCCGCATACGACGACTGGCCCGGCAGCGACATCCGCTCCAGCACGCCGGGGTCGCTCATGGCCTCGACGAGCGTGGCCACCCCTTCGCCGTCGGGCGCAGGAATCGCGATCCCCACACGCGCATCGAATAAATAAACCTGTTTGTTGATCAAGACCCCGACCGCCCAAATCACCGGAGTCTGCGAGCCCTTCGGCACAAAAGTGATCAACCCGGAATCAAGACCGAGTTGCCGGCAGAGCGACATGAAAAGCCAGCTTCGCTCCGACCATGATCCCGCCCCCTCGGTCGCCATGCCGCGGAGCAACACGTCATAAGGTCTTGCCATCGCCTGAGTTAGAGGCGGCACGCCGAGCGCTCCCTCCGGCACGAGCTGGACTTGCCGAACCATCCAGTCGAAGACCCGTCGAACACGCGCCAGGTCGTCG
>JAJYDB010000229.1 GCA_021777845.1 Planctomycetota bacterium | reverse complement strand
ACCGTCGGCGGCATATCAACCACCTCGCCCGCCGATCAGTTCACATACGTCGCCGCTCCGACCGTCACGAGCCTAAGCCCGACCAACGGACCGCTCGCGGGCGGTACCACCGTCACCATCACCGGCACCGATTTCACAGGCGCGACTACCGTCAACTTCGGCCCGATCCCGGCCAGCTTCACCATCGTAAACGCGACCACGATCGACGCCGTTGATCCCGGCCAACCCGCCGGAACCGTCGACGTCACCGTCACCACCGTCGGCGGAACTTCGAACACCTCCCTCGCCGATCAGTTCACATACCTCGCACCTTCGCTCACCGTCAGCCCACCGTCCTTGAATCTTGGCTCGACGGCTGCGGGCACTGCGAGCGCCGCTCAGCAGTATCTTCTCAGTGGGACCGACCTCACAAGCAACGTCCTTATCACGGCTCCCGCCGGCACTCGAATCTCCGACAACTACGGGGCCACCTGGATGAACCTGCTTACGGAGGTCCCATTGGACGGGACTCTCGCTCCTGTCAGCATCGAAGTCGAAGCTATGTCGAACATCGCGGGACCCCTTGGCGGCGCGATCACGAACAGCACGAGCGGGGCACCTTCGCAATTCGTGACGATCACGGGCACGGTGGTTCCCGCCGCGGCATCGTACTTTGCCGTGAACGGACGAACCTCCCTTATCGCCGGCTCGATCGATCCCGTGACCGTCACGGCCTACGACCCCTACGGCAACGTCGCCACGAGTTTTAACGGCGACGTCGCGTTCGCAAGCAGCGACAGCCTCGCCCTACTTCCCCCCACCTTGGCTCTCACCGACGGGTCGCAATCCTTCGGGATAGTCCTGGAGACCGCAGGCCTCCAGTCCATCACCGCCCAGGACCCAAACACCCCCGCCATCACCGGCAGTCAGATCGGGATCGACGTCACTCCCGCCCCGGCATCGTCCTTCTCTCTCGTCTCGACCGCTGTGCCGGGGACGATCCGGACCCTTACCGTCACCGCACTTGACCCTTACGGCAACGTCGCCACCGGCTTCAGTGATTTGGTCCACTTCGCGAGCAGTGCTGCCGGTGCCGCTCTGCCCCCCGACTCCGCGCTCACGAACGGCGTCGGCTCATTCCCCGCGACTTTCAACAGCGACGGCGACTTCACCGTGACCGCCACCGACACCGCCAACCTGTTAATCTCGAAGACGACCCCGCTGATCATCTTCCCGCAATCGACTCAAACCGGCTCAATCGTCTCGACGGCCTCCACGATCTACTACGGGCAGAGCGTCGGCTTCACCGCCTCGTTCTCGTCGATCGCGGTCGGCGACTTCCCGATGACGGGCTCGGTCAGCTTCTACAACGGGTTGACGTTCCTCGGCACCTCGAACATCGTCCCAACCACCGCGAGAGTCCCGTACGGCCACGTCGCCGGCACCGCCGAGTTCTCGACATCGAGCTTGCCGGTCGGCAATCCCGCCATCCGCGCCGTCTACTCGGGCGACCCGAATTATTCGATAGCGACCACGTCGGGGTCGGTCGACGTCGCGGTCGAACCAACGATCACGCAAACCTCGCTGAACGTCGCGACGGCGGCCGACTGGACGACCGTCCTGACGGCCAACGTCGTCGTGACCTCGCCCGGCGACCCGTCGACGCCCGGCACCGTCACCTTCTACGACAACAACGCGGCGATCGGCTCCTCGACCGTCGTCAACGGAGTCTCGAGCTTCAACGCGGGCACGCTCCCCTTCGGTACCAATGTGTACAGCGCGGTCTATTCCGGCAGCGCGAACTCGCTCGGCAGCACGTCGGCCAACGTGGCCGACAACCGCAACGTGACCGGCACCGTCTATCTCGACCTAAACGCGAACGGCCTGCCGAACCCCGGCGAACCCGGCTTGGCCGGTCGTGTCGTCTTCCTTGACCTCCATCACGACGGCACCCTCGACCCCGGCGATCCCACCGCGACCACCAACGCCCAGGGCAACTTCAGCCTGAGCGGCAATCCAACGGGAACCCCCGTCGTCCTGGAGGCCCCGAACCTCGACGCCTACGACCGCAACGTCGTCGACCAATATCACACCAATCCCGACGGCAGCGTCAGCATCGGCGTCGTCCCGATCTCCACGGTCGCGCCGGTCGCCGTCGTCCCGAGCCCGTTCTCGACCGCGCCCAACCCCGATCCGAACGCGGCCTACATCGAGTCGCTCTACTCTGCCGTTCTGGGACGGACCGGAGCTCCGAGCGAAGTCGCCGCCTGGGTCGTCAAAATGAACCAGGGGATGACTCCGCTCCAGGTTTCCCAGGCCTTCGTCAACTCGCCCGAGCACTGCCAAGACGAGGTAACCTCATACTACAAGGAGTTCTTCCACCGAGCCCCCGACGCCACCGCCTCCTACTGGGTCAACGCCTTGGCCTCCGGCGTTTCGCAACAGCACGTCGTCGAGGCGCTCCTCGCCTCGCCCGAGTATCAGGCCGCGCACCCCGACTCGGCCTCCTTCGTCAACGACCTCTACTTCGAGATCCTCGGCCGCAGGGGCGACCCCGGCGGAGTCGCGGGCTGGGAAGCGGCCATCGCCAACGGAACCAGCCGCGCCGCCGTTGCCGCCGACTTCGTCAACTCGACCGAGGCCGTCGACGAAGCGATCAACAGCTTCTACACTGCCTTCCTGCACCGCCCGGCCGAACAGGGCAGCACCTCGCAAGGCTGGGCCGCGCAACTGCAAAACACCAACGGATCCCTGGGCGAAATCGAGGCCGGGATCCTCGCCAGCCCTGAATTCCGGAAGGACGCGAGCACCGCGCAAAGTTGATCGCAGTCCGGACATCGGGCCGCGGTCGTCGACCGATCGCGGCTCCTGTCCCCCCTCCCCTGCGGGCCGCAACGAGATTTCACGACGCACGCGCGATCGCCCGGCTTCCGCCGCGATTGCGCGTGCCCGCGCATTGCCTCAATCGACGCGCGAGAGCCGACGGTCGACGCGGGCGATCGGTGTCGAGACGCATCCGCAAGCGGTCCTGGATGCGAGCGAACGTTTGATTGAGACTTCACTCCACCGGCAGATCGAGCCGCCCGCCCCACTCGTTCCACGAGCCGTCGTAATTCGTCAGGTCGCGATAGCCGAGCCGGTACATATTGAAGAGAACAACCGTCGCGGCGACGCCGCCGTTGCAGTAGGTCGTCACGGGTCGGTCGGGTGCGACGTTGCGCTCGGCGAGCAGCCGCGCGATCTCGTCCGTCGATCGAAATCCGCCTTGCTCCGCGAAAAAAAGCTCGCGCGGCAGGTTGATCGCTCCCGGAATCCGGCCGCCGCGCGGACCTCGACGCCGCGCGCCGGTGTACTGGCCCGCGTCGCGCGCGTCGACCAATTGCCAACCCGACCGACCAAGCCGGCCCGCCAACTCGTCCGCCGTCGCGCGCCAAGACGACTCGATTTTCGGCGTGAAAACCGCGCGGTCGTAGGTGGGGATCACGTCGGTCGTCGCGCGACCTTCGTTCACCCAGCGGTTCCAACCGCCGTCAAGCACGCACACATTCTTATGTCCATAATACATCAAGTCCCACCACAGACGCGTCGCGAACTGGCCTCCCATGTGGTCGTAGGCGACGACGGTCGTCTCGTCGCCGATGCCGCGCGCGGCCATCGCCTCGACGAAGCGAGCGGGCGGGGCGATCTGCACCGGGACGGGGTCATCGGGGTCGATGACGTCGAGGGTCCAGTCGATGTAGACCGCGCCGGGGATATGCGCGGCGCGGTATTCGTCGGGCGCGCCGCGGTAAGTCGCCTCCTCGACGCCCGGCTCGACCTGCTTCGTCGTGACGTATCCGCGCATGTCGACGACGCGCACGTTCGGGTCGGCAAGTCGCGCCGCGAGCCAGTCGGTGGTCACGAGCGGGTCATTGGATGTGTTCGGGTCGGTCGACATCGTCGCATCTCCTCGCTTGGGGCCGCGGGTCCGATCGATTAGGATAACAGCCGCGCGCGACCGAGCACACCTGGGCCGCGGCTCGCACCCGCGATTATTCGTTGCCCTCGGCGAACCTGTTCCGACATGATTGAATGCGACGTGGTGATCCTCGGCGGCGGCGCATCGGGCTTGATGTGCGCGATCGAGGCGGGGGGTCGCGGGCGTCGGGTGCTGGTGATCGAGCGATCCGAGCGCGTCGGCAAAAAGATCCTCATCTCGGGCGGCGGCCGCTGCAACTTCACGAATATCCACGCCGCGCCCGCGAATTATCTGTCGTCGAACCCGCACTTTTGCAAGTCGGCGCTCGCGCGGTATCGTCCCGCCGATTTTATCGCGCTCGTCGAGCGGCACGGCGTCGGGTATCACGAAAAGGAGCGCGGGCAGCTCTTCTGCGACGACTCGGCGAAGCAGATCGTCGCGCTGCTGCTGGATGAATGCCGAGCCGCCGGGGTGCGGATCGAGGTCGACTGCGCCGCGACGTCGATCGAGCGCGACGGCGACGTCTTTGTGCTCGCGACGAGCCTCGGTGCGGTGCGCGCGACGTCGCTGGTGGTCGCGACGGGGGGCCTGTCGATCCCGAAAATGGGCGCCACGGGTTTCGGATACGACGTCGCGAGGCAATTTGGCCACAAGGTCGTGCCGCCGACGGCCGCGCTCGTGCCGCTGACGTGGAGCGAGGCGTCGAAGGCTCGCTACGCCGACCTCAGCGGTATTGCGCTGCCGGTCGAGGCGACGTGCGGCGCGGCGCGATTCGACGGCGGCATGCTGTTCACGCATCGAGGGATCAGCGGGCCGTCGATCTTGCAAATCTCGTCCTACTGGCGGCCCGGCGACGCGTTGCGCGTGAATCTGTTGCCGGGGATCGACGTCGCCGCGCGACTGGTCGAACGCCGCCGCGGCCGACCCAACGCCGAGTTGCGCACGGTGCTCGCCGAAATGCTGCCGAGCCGCCTCGCGCAGCGACTTTCCGAGACGACGTTCGACGGCCGGCCGTTACGACAATTCACCGAGGCGGACCTCCGCGCCGTCGCGTCGCGGCTCCAATCCTACGACTTCGAACCGAGCGGCACCGAGGGCTGGCGGACCGCGGAAGTCACCCTCGGCGGCGTCGACACGCGCGAGTTGTCGTCGACGACGATGGCGTCGAAGCTCGTCCCGGGGCTCTACTTCATCGGAGAGGTCGTCGACGTCACCGGCCACCTGGGCGGCTTCAACTTTCAGTGGGCCTGGGCCTCGGGTCACGCGGCCGGCCAAGCCGTCTGACCGACCCTCGCCGCCGACGCCGCGGCGATCCGAACGGACTTTACGACTCGTCGCGCAGCTTTCTCCAGAGTCGTTTTTGGTGCGCGAAATAGAGAGTGGGCAAGAAGACGTCGATGACTTCGTCGGCGATGAGCAGACCGCCCAATACCGGGGCCGCCATCGGCCGGATGACCTCCGCGCCGACGCCCGTGGCCCAGAGCATCGGGGCGATCGAGAGAATCGCCGCGCCTTCGGTCAGGAGCTTCGGCCGCAGGCGGTGGACCGCGCCTTCGAGGACGGCCTGCTTGAGGTCGGCGACGTTCGCGATGGCCGCGAGCCCGCCGCGCTCCTCGATCGCCTCGCGCAGGTAGACGAGCATCACGACACCCGTCTCGACCGCCATCCCAAAGCACGCGATATAGCCGACCTGCACCGCGACGCTGAATTTGAAGCCGAACAGCCGCTGAAAGATCGCCCCGCCCGCCAGCGCGCCGAGCACGCTGGTCATCATCAGCGCGACGTCGGTCCAGCTTTTATGGGTCAGGTAGAGAATGAACGCGATGAGCGCGATCACGGCCGGAAACACGACGCGGAGCGTCTTCGCGGCCCGCGCCTGATGCTCGAACGAGCCGGTCCACTCGAGGTACATCCCGGTCGCGAGCTTGATCCGGCCGCGCGCGATATTGTCGGCGACGACGCGGCGTGCCTCCTCGACAAAGCCGACGAGGTCGCGGTCGTCGCGGACGCGCAGTTGAACGTACGAGCGCAGGAGGCCGTTCTCGCTTTTGATCATCGAGGGGCCTTCGACGACGCGGACGTCGGCCACGGAGTCGAGCCGGATTTGCAGAGGCGCGGCGGACGCGAGGGCGTTCGAGTCCGATTTCGAGGCCCCTATTCCGCCCGCCATGCCCGTCATTCCGCCCGTCGTCGCGGGGGCGCCGGCCCCTTGCGGCGCGGCGGCGATCAAAGTCCCTTTCACGGCGTCGAGGTCGTCGCGATAGTCGCGCGCGTAACGAACGCGGACGGGGTAACGCTCGCGCCCTTCGACGGTCATCGTCAGGGTTCGCCCGCCGAGCGCGACTTCGACGACGTCTTGAATATCGCCGATGTTAAGACCGTAGCGCGCGGCCTTCTTGCGGTCGATTTTGATCTCGACGTAGCCCTTGCCGACGATTTGATCGGCGAAGACGTCGGCCGCGCCGGGGATCGCACGCAGCACGACGGCGACCTCCTGCGAGACGCGCTGAATGTCGTCGAGATTCGAGCCGAACACCTTCACCGCGACAGGCATCCGGACGCCGGTCGAAAGCATCTCGATCCGATTCGCGATCGGCTGCGTGAAGCTATTGCCCCAGCCCGGCATTTGCAACGCGGCGCTCATCTCCTCGACGAGCTCGGGCTTGCTCTTTTTCCAAAGCAGGAGACCGCCCGCGAAGGGCTTTTCGAGCGTGCGCGCCAGAGCGTCGAGATCGCTCGTCGCGGGTGCTTGATCGATGCGGCCGCGTTCGAGCGCAAGTCGCGCGAGTTCACGGACGGCGGTTCGATTCACAACCTCGGCCGCGGCGTCGAAAAGCTCGTAGTCGAGGGTTTTGACGCGGGCGGCGAGGCGTCGTTCGTGCTCGGATTCTAGGCGGGCGGCGAGCCGCGCGACGAGGTCGGCGGGTGCGAGGCCGAAGAGGTCGCGGGCGGCGTCGGCGACGCGTTCGAGTCGGCCCGGCGGCGGCGCGAGCAGGTCGGGCAAGTCACGCAACACGCCGAGCTTCGCGAGCCTGCGGACGGCATCGTGAACGAGCGTCGCGACATCGTCCGGCAACACTTGATCGGCAAGGTCATCGCCGTAAAACGCCGCGAGCTCGTCGACCAGCCGCGCGCGCTCGTCGGGTGGGATCGGACGCTCGACGGCGGCCTGATCGCAACCCGCGAGTAGACCGTCCAAAGCCGCTTCGACCAGCGCGCGGCCGAGCTCCGCCCGAAATTCCATGAGCCGCGCGACCGCGTGGTCGCGGAGGGTCGCGTCGAGCTTTTCGACGACGGTCATGACGGCGACTCCGACGAGCGAGTCCGCTTCGTCGGCCTCCCCCGGCGCGGCGGGCGTCAGACCGCGCGCGGTCATCGCCGCGAGCGCGACGCGAGTCTGCGCGAGCGCGTCGTCGAACTTGATTTTGCGTTTGGGCCAGAGCTCGCGGTCGCGGAGGTTGATGATCGTTTCGATCATGTCGAGCGGCGAGGGGTCGGTCGGCGTTTCGGCGCGACCCGCCTTGCCGACGACTTGGCGAACCTCGGGGAAGCCGCGGAGAACTTCGTCG
>JAJYDB010000228.1 GCA_021777845.1 Planctomycetota bacterium | reverse complement strand
CCCGCCCTCCCCGCGACGGCGGGCTCGTTCTCGGGGCCGTCGGCGAACTCCAACACGAACAATTGGCTCCCGCTGAATGGAGTGCGCGACCAACTGGGCAACCTGCGCATCGACGACTCGAACGTTCCCAACGTCGGCTACGGCAGTCGGCCGTTCTTCGACCTCGGAGCCACCGAATACATCCAAACGTTCCCGCCGCACGTCACCGGCGTGTTCGCGACCATCACCGACCCGAACAGCCCCACCGGCGTCTCGGTCGTGCCGCTTTACAAAGTCGGCGGCAACAGTGGCCTGACCGCGACCCCGCTCAGCATCGAGGTCACCTTCGACCAGCAGATCAATCCGAACACGATCAACCCGCAGTCGATCCAGCTCGAGGCCTCGGGAGGACAAGGCTTCGGCGGGAACAACACGCTGGCCCGGTACCTTAACCTCGCGGGCAAGCTGTCGTTCAACAACGTAACCGACACTCTGACGATCGCGATCGGCAGCGCGGGTCTTTCGCTCGGCGAGGACGAGTACCGGCTCTTCGTCTTCGGCAACGGCCCGAGCTTTCTTACGAATCCGCAAGGCACGCCGCTCGACGGCCAGAACACGCCGAACCAAGATCCCAACGGCGTTACCGGTCCGCTCCCCTCAGGATCCGGCACCCCCGGCACGAATTTCTTCGACACCTTCACGATCATCTCGACGCCGTCGTCGATCGTGCCCGGCACGTTCCAGATCGCGGCCGTCAGCGACACCAACCGACGCGACGGCATCACCTACAACAACGAGCCGTCCTTCACCGGCACGATCACCGACGTCAATCCGCTGATCGATCCGCTCGGCGGCCAGACGGTCATCATCGACCTGTCTCCGTACGGCGACGGCAATTTCAACAACTTCCTCGGCGCGGCCGTCGGCATTACCAACGCCAACGGCACCTTCACCGCCACCTACGTCAATTCCGGAGCCATCCCGAACACCCCCTATTCGGTCGGACCAGACGGCATCATGGGCGACCCCGGCACCTCGCCGTACGGAATCGCACGTGTACGCATCATCGACGCCAGCGGCAACCAGTCGAACCTCGTCACCGACCCTCTTCAAAGCTACGTGAACGCCGGAGCCACGGCGGGCTACATCGTCGACACTGTGCCGCCGACCGTTGCCACCTTCACGCCTCAGCCGAACACCGTTGTCGCCCCTAACGCCAACGGCCAAATCGTCTTCACCTTTACGACCAATAAAACGATCGACCCCACCAGTCTCTCGAACGGTTCGGTCGTCGTCACGCGGTCGGGACCCGACGGCCAGTTCGGCACCGGCTCGGTCGTCCTGCCCATCGACACCGCCTACGGCACGAACGGCTTCATCATCACGCCGCTTAAGAACGGCCCGCTTGGTCCTGAGCAAATTTCGTTTGCGGTCTCGTCGGGAATCACGAACGGACTGTACCGAGTGACTCTCAAGGGCACCGGCACGAGCCCGATTTTCGACATCGCGGGGAACGATCTCAGCGGACTCAACAACGGCGTCCCCGGCAGTGACTACAACGCCGTCTTCGACGTCAATTCCTCCACCCTCGCGAACCACTTGTTCGTTGGAGCCGCTTCGTACGTCACGAATCCGAGCGCGACGATCGGCGACCGCACCAACCCCTACCCGACGATTCAAGCCGCCATCAATGCGGCGAACTTCGGGGACCAGGTCGATGTCCTCCCGGGCGTCTACACCGAAAACGTCACGATGCGCTCGCTCGTGAGCCTCTTCTCAGTCGATCCGTCGAGCACCGACAAAACGATCGTCGCGGGCAACGCCCTTCAGACGGTCATTCGCGCTCCGTCGCTCGCCGCCGGTTCGACGGCCGTCCACAACGTCACCGTGCAGGCGACCAACCTCGTCGCCGTAAGCGGTTCGCCGACGGAGATCTTCGGCTTCACAATCGCCAGTCCGCTCCTCGGCAACCCCGCCACCGGGACGATCGACTCCGCCTCGATCGGCGTTCTAACCCAAAACTCCTCGCTCTTGCTCGCGAGCGACTACTTCATCGACTCGGGCTTCGGCGTCGCGGTCGAGACCACGGGCGCCAACGCACCGGTACCCACCATCGAAAACACCGTCATCGCCGGCGATGTCTTCGGATTGCTGGTCAACGACACCGGCTCCACGACCTCGCTTGCCTCGCCCGTCAACATTATTAACAACGACTTCGTCTTCAATACCGTCGGTATCTTGGGTCTCTTCAGCCCGAGCGACCCGGTGATGGCGAACGTCATCAACAACATCTTCTGGAATAACCACGACCAGACCGCGAGCCAGAACGGTCTGGCGATGTACGCCACGCAAGGGTACAAGATCGCCGTTCTGTCCAACATGTTCTACGGCAACGGCCCCGGCGGCGCGAATCAATCGAACGCGACGATCGGCATCGGCGGCGGCTTTGACCCCGCCAAGCTTGGACCCACCCCGGACGCACTCGGCAACTACGTCGGACAGCCCAGCTTCGTCTTCCCCGTCGACCCGCGGCCGGGCGCCGACGGTCCCGCGACGTTCTTCCTCGACGCGGACTTCGATATCACCGTCAACAGCGCCGCCATCGACACCGCGCTCAACTCTTCGGCGCCGCCCACTGACTTCCTCGGTCGCGGTCGCGTCAAGATCCCCGGTCGCGGCTTCCCCGGCACCGGCCCCGCCGACGTCGGCGCGTTCGAGTACCAAGGCACCGGCGGCGCGGCCCTCGGCGGTGCGTTCCGCGTCGCGGCCACTTCGCTCGCCCAGGGGACCGGCACGCTCGCCCGCGGTCTGAGCATCACCTCGACGAACGCCCCGACCAAGATCACGGTCGACTTCTCGCAGAACGTCGACCCCACCAGCGTCTCGCCGCAAGATCTGGTCCTCTCCGGCAACGGTCTGAGCATCACCAACCCCGCGCACGCCGTCAGCCTGAACTGGATCGACGCTCACACCGTCGAATTCCAACTCGCGGGCGGCTTCAACGTCGCGGGTACCGTCAACGCCTCGATCCTCGGCGGCAGCATTCGAAGCACTAGCGGCGCGACACTGCCGGCCTTCAACGATTCGATTACCCTGACGCCGTACGCACCGCCGGCCGTTACCGTCGCCCCCACGGCTCCGACCTCGTCGTCCGGAGTGATCTCGGCGACCGCGGTCACCCCCGTCGCATTGACTCCGCCGCCCGCCGCGGCACCCGTCGTGACACCCGCGCCTGCCGCCGCGCCCATCGCGGTGACAATCACGCACGCTCCGCACGGACCGCTTCACACCGCGGCCAAGCACCGGGGTCAGAGCCAGGAACACCTCGCCGCCGAACGTCGTCGCAGTTTTCTGAGCCTCGGACGTCGTCGCAAATGAGGCAAGTCGGCCTCCGCCGCTTGCCGCGTCATCAAACTCAGAGAGACGGCTCCCGCAACGGAGCCGTCTCTTGTTTTCACCGGGCAGGCCCGAACGACTTCTTGCACTCCCGTGCCGTTCCGTTCTCCTCAATAATTCCCGGGGCTTTCGGTTAAATGCGCCTCGACAGGGAGGAGCCGCTTCCTGAGCCAGACGCTCTCCACGAGCAAACGCTGCGCTCCGTTCCCCGACCCCTCGTCCTCCGCTATTAGCATCGACGGCAAGTGCCTCAATCGATTTCGGTCGGCGGTTTGCCCGACGGCGACCCCTGCCGGGTCGGCGGGTGCGCAGCGCTCAGGCTCCGGTGCCGTTCCGCAATACCGGCGTGCATTTGCTCCGGCGGGCTCGCCTCGGGAACGTCGCCGCGGCTATCAGACACCTCCTTGCCAAGCCACGCCGGGCGTTGCGACTCGTCGTCGTTGCGGAAGAGGGCTGAACGGCCCCGACCTCCACTCCTTGACGTTGATCCGATTGTCCGATTAAAACAATAGTTGAGGAAATCCGTACCCGATTGTTGTCGTCCGTCTTTCACAAACGTGGTGCGGGAAGGGGAATTGACTCCATGGTCCCTGCGCTTGCAACGTTCCTCTGGGCTGTTTGCTCCGCGACGCTTGGATCCTCGGTGGACGGAGGATCTTCACTCATAGCGGTGCCCGAGACGGCTCGATTGGACGGTGCGGCCGCCCGCCAACAGATTGTCGTCTCGATCGAATCCGCCGCAAACGGGCTCGTCGACCTCACTTCCGAAGTCCGGTTTCGCGTCGAACCCAGAGAAATCGCGCGGGTCGACGACCGCGGGGTCGTCCGTCCGCTTCAAGACGGCCGCGGCGTGATTATCGCGGAGGCCCGCGGCGCAACAGCGCGGATTCCGCTCGAGGTCGTCCACTCTCACAAAATCACGCCGGTAAACTTCAGGCTCGACGTTGCGCCCGTATTTGCGAAGGCCGGGTGCAACATGGGCGCGTGCCACGGCAATCTCAACGGCAAGGGGGGCTTTCGACTCAGTCTGAGGGGCGAGGATCCCAGCTTTGACCACAGCCGGCTCACGCGCGAATTGAACGCCCGCCGCATCAACCTCTTTGAGCCGGATCGCTCGCTGATCTTGCTCAAACCCACCGGCGGACTGCCTCATGAAGGCGGGATCCGCTTCACAGCCGGCTCGGTCGAGGCCTCGACATTGAGATCTTGGATCGCCGAGGGCGCCCGCCTCGACGCTGACGGCGCGCCTCGCTTGGTCAGACTCGACGTTTTTCCGCGCGAGCGATTCCTTGCACCTTCCGCGCTCACTCAGCAAATTCTCGTGACCGCCGCGTTCAGCGACGGTACCCGGCGCGACGTCACGCGGCAGGCCGCGTTCGATCTCAACGACCCTACGCACGGCCAAATCGACGCCGACGGCCGCGTCCACGCGAACGGTCCCGGCGAACTTGTCGTCGCCGTCCGTTACCTCGACGGACGCGCGGTCAGCCGGCTCGCCTTCCCGAACGCCGACTCCCACTTTGTCTGGAAGAATCCAGTCGCAGAACACCCGATCGACCGCGTCGTGTTCGCGAAGCTAAAGTCGCTGCGAGTCAACCCGTCGCAGATCGTCGCCGACCAGGTCTTTCTCCGCCGTGCTTTTCTCGACGCGATCGGTTGCTTGCCGACCGTCGACGAAGCCGCCGCCTTCCTCGACGACCCTTCGCCCGAAAAGCGAGAGGCACTCATCGATCACCTCGTCGCCCGCCCCGAGTTCGACGACTTTTGGGCTTGGAAATGGGCCGACCTGCTCCGCAACGAAGAGAAAACCATGGGCGACAAAGGCGTCTGGATCTTCCAGCGCTGGCTGCGCGACCAATTCGCGCGCGACGTACCTCTCGACGAGTTCACGCGTCGGATCATCACGGGGCTTGGCTCGACGTGGAGGAACCCGCCCGCCGGTTTCTATCGGACCAACCGCGACCCGATGACGACCGCCGAAACCGTCGCCCAGGTCTTCCTGGGCGTCCGACTTCAATGCGCCCGCTGCCATAATCACCCGTTCGACGTGTGGACCTCCGACGATTACTACGGCCTCGCCGCCTACTTCGCGAACGTCAGGCACAAAGAGATCAACAACGTTCGTAGCGATCAATTAGATAAGCACGAAATCAATGGCGACGAGATTATCTTCCTCGCGGGCAAACCGGGAATCATCCAGCCCCGTTCAGGCGAGTTCTTGCCTCCGAAGCCACCGCACGGATCGCCGCCGACCCTCGGTAAGGACGATAACGCCCTCGGAAACCTTGCCGGGTGGCTTACCCGCGACAATCCCCGCTTCGTCCGCAACCTCGCAAATCGCATCTGGTTTCACTTGCTCGGCCGCGGGGTCGTCGACCCGGTCGATGACTTTCGAGATTCGAACCCGCCCTCGGATCCTGCGCTCCTCGAACTCTTGGCAGACCGTCTGCAGTCCGACGGCATGCGGCCGCGCCCTTTTGTTGCTTGGATCATGAAGTCGCGGGTCTACCAACTCGATGCCGAGCCCAACGAGTCGAACGCCGCGGACGAGGCCAACTTCTCGCACGCCGCGGTCAAGCTGCTGCCCGCCGAAGTTTTGCTCGATGCGATCGGCCAGGCGCTCGACCGAACTCCGCGCTTTCCCAAGGCTCCTCCGAGCACGCGCGCCGTTCAACTTCCGGGCGCACGCGGCGGCGATTTCCTCAAGATTTTCGGCAAACCAGACAGATTACTGACGTGCGAGTGCGAACGCTCGGAAGCGACCACCCTTGCGCAGGCGTTTCAGATGATCAATGGTGAGACAGTCCGGCGTCATCTTGAGGCCCCCGAAAACCGCATCGGCAGACTGCTCGCGTCGGACGCGACCGATGCGCGGATGCTCGTTGAACTTACTCTCGCAGCGGTCTCGCGACGGCCGAGTCCATCCGAAGAGACGAAGTTTCTCGCCTATGTGAAGAGGTCGAAAGATCGTCGAAAAGCATGGGAAGACGTCGCTTGGGCGTTGCTCAACAGCAAAGAATTCCTCCTGCGTCATTAAAGAAGTGACCAAGCTCGAGCCAGGATCCAACGTCGGAGTGAATTGGTGGAGTAGACCGTTCTCTTGACGAGTCGATCTCAAACTGGAGCGAGGTAGGAACGCGAGGTCGAGTTGATGAACCGAAGCTGTCTGGATTATCGAGCCTCGCTTCAACTCTCGCGACGGGCTCTGCTGCGCGTCGGGGCCGCGGGAATTGCCGGGTTGAACCTACCCACGCTCCTGCGGGTCGCCGCCGCGGCCGAAGGAGGGAGTCTCGATCGCGTTGCGAAGGCAAAGCACGTCTTGTTTCTCCACCAATTCGGCGGTCCATCGCACATCGACACCTTTGACCTCAAACCCAACGCTCCCGACGGCATCCGCGGCGAGTTCAAGCCGATCGCGACCGACCGTCCCGGTACGACGATTTGCGAGCATCTGCCGCGCATGTCGCGTGTGCTGGGCAAGTTCGCGCAGGTGCGGTCGGTCAGCCACCGCGTCATGAACCACAACTCGGCGACTTATTACAGCCTCACCGGCCACGCCCCGCCCATCGACGACATTCGCCTTCGCGACACGCTCGACCTTTATCCGTGTTACGGGAGTTCCGTCTCAAAGCTGACGCCGGCATCCGACCCCGCGATCCCGACGTACGTGTCGCTGCCGCACATATTACGAGACGGCAGCGTGACGCCAGGTCAAACCGCCAGCTTCCTCGGCAAGCAGTTCGACCCGTTCTTCATTGGTCAGGATCCCGCCCGGCCCGACTTTCGGCTCCCTGAACTGAGCCTGCCCGCGAACATGCCGATTGAGCGGTTGAGTGACCGTCGAAGTCTCTTGCGCACAATCGACGCTCAGGCCGACCTGCTCGATTGGTCCGAGACGGCACGCGGCATCGATGCTTTCAACGATCGCGCCCTAACGATGCTCGCGTCGCCAAAGGTTAAGCAGGCTTTTGATTTAGGGCGTGAAAAAGACTCTCTTCGCGATGCTTACGGCCGCACGACGTATGGACAAAGCTGTCTGCTTGCGCGGCGATTGATTGAGGCTGACGTACGTTTCGTGACGGTGTTTTTCTCAGGGTCAATCGGCAACAAGGACGCAGGGGGATGGGACACGCACGGCCAGAATTTTGTCGGGTTGCGTGACCGCCTTCTCCCGCTTACCGACCGAACTGTACCGACG
>JAJYDB010000227.1 GCA_021777845.1 Planctomycetota bacterium | reverse complement strand
GGCGCGACGATGCCACACCAAGCGGACACGGCAACGATTGCGCGCGATCGCCATCAAACTCACCGAACTGCCGAGGTGCCGATGGCACTCAACTTGGCGCTGTAGTATTAAACAAGCGAGGGTTTGGCCCTGGATCCTGACTGGATTCCTACTTCCAAGGGTACGGACGGCGATCAGTGGGGCACCGCCGCCCCGTCTCTTCACGATCTGATTCGTTTCATCGTCACCCCCGTCTTCCGCCTCGCGTCTCTTGGCGCCTCGGTTGACCGGGACATCTAGATCCCGCCTTCGGGTTCCTTAGCCTTCAGCGCCGCAGGACATGCAACACCCGCAGGAATACCCCTTGCCACCCGTTCCACGACAGCAACCGGTACAACAACCGGCGCCCACCCCCGGACGACATGGCAGGGCATCATGATGATCGTGTTTACGAACGGCTTGAACTCCATCTGCAGCGATGGGCTTCCTTGTGCCGCGGGTGCTCCGGGCCCGACAGCGCGAACCACGCTTTCGGGTTCCACGCCGGCGCCTTCATCACCATGTGCGCCCAGTTGCTCACCAGGTTGTCCATCGCCGCCCGAAGCGCCTGTACGCCTCCCTTCAGCTGTGATCAGGTTCTCCTGGTCGCACCGGCCGTTGGCCTTGAAGACCAGCACCCGCGGCGCGGACTCGCGATCGTTGGTCAGGTAGAACCAGTAACGGATCTCGTCGAACAGCCGTCTCTGGCCCTCCTCCACCTTGATCGCCTGGCGGACGATGATCAGCCGGTACGTCCGCCGGCAGGCCGTCGGTCGGTACCCGACCTCACAGACCCGGGTCAACGTTTTGTACCCGCGCTCGCGGACGATCCGGTCCTTGACTCTCTCGGGGCGCTCCCGAAGCTTCCTCTTGACCGTCTACTGCGGCCGCCGTTGCAGTTCGGCCCAGTCCGACGCGGGCCGGCCTTCGGCGATCGCCTGGAGATTCGCCATGGCGTCGATCCCGAAGAGGAAGGTCACGGCCTTGGCGTCCCAGGCGTCGAGTTGCTTGGTCTGGGTGAAGTCGGTGTCGCCTCGGACGAAGATGCGGCGGAACCCGGCGCTGCGGCAGAGGAGGATCGCCAGGTCGATCTGCTCGGCGGCGCCCTCGTGCGAGGGGCGGTTGCCGGACCGATTGATGATGCTGAGCTCCTCACCGGTGTTGGCCGGCAAAACGATCAACGAGTGATAACCCCAGATGCCGTCGTGGGCGATGTCGATGCCCTGCTTGCAGCCAGTGTTGGTGGCGACGAGGGAGCCGTCGGCGTCGATGACGGCCTCGTCGAAGAAGTCGGGCGGCTGCTGTTTCCAGACCTTGACCCGAGTCTGATCGAAGATGTCCTGGAGGGCCTCGACGTCGTCGGGAGTGAAGCGCCGGCAGAAGTCGCCCGAGGTGGAGGGGTCGGGGATTGGGTCGCCGCCGAGGGCGTCGAGGAAGACGACGTCATTGCGTCGCAGTTCGATTTCGTCGAGAGAAGTGCCGTTGCACAAGGCGTTGTAGGCGAAGTTGAGGATGTGATCACTCTTGTGATACGGGAGGTGATACTTCAGCAAGTGGAGTCGTTCATTAATGGCCTCGGCGTACCCGAGTTTCCGCACGAGGAGTTGAGAGGCACCGAGCGCACCGCAAGAGATGGCTTGTGTCTTGGCGGCGGCCTCGTAGTTGATGTTCGAGGCGCTGAAGACCGACATCGGCGAGGGAGCCGTGCCTGGTCGATCGAGCCACCGTCGGATTTTCCGCTTGCCGGCGGCGTGGCGGCGGTGTGGAATTGCTTTTGCTCGAAATCTCCTAGTGGGCTCGGTCATGGGATCTATGTAGTTCTATCCAATGTGCCGGAAACGCCGGGAGTTTTTGAGTTTTCTCTACGAATCACGCGATTCGGGCCTTGAGCCACGCTTGGTTAAGGCTTAGCGCATCGCCCATCGCGTCGATCAGTTTGTCGACTGTACGGGCCGCAACCGAGCGCAGGAACTCCTTGAGTTTGCTGAACATCTTCTCGATCGAATTGAGGTCGGGGCTGTAGGCGGGCAAGTTGCTCAGCTCGGCACCAACCGCGCGGATCAGCCTCTCGACCTCGGCCATCTTGTGGCACGACAGGTTGTCCATAAATGGCGATGTCGCCCGGCCGGAGCGTTGGGGCGAGGCACTTTTCGAAGTAGGTCTCGAAGCACGCTGTGTTCGTCGCCCCGTCGAACGCCAGGCAGGCACCCACTCCGCCGAAACGGATCACGGCGGTCAGCGTCAGCACTTTCCAATGGCCGAGCGGAACGGCTCCGTCGACCCGCCGACCCCGCGCGGCGCGACCGTAACTTCGAGCCATGGCGGTGGTCGTGCCGCTCTCGTCCAGGAACTCCAGCCGGGTCGACCGTCGCAAATTCGTGCCACCATCCCGCGCGGTCGGCTTTCAACGCGGCCCGATCCTGCTCGGCGGCGCGAAGCGACTTCTTTTTCGCGTGACCGCGAGTCGTCGCAAGGCGCGGTCGATGGCCGCGGGACTGCACGCCGCGCCGGTCGCCGCGCGGAGTACCTTGAGTGTGGCATCAGGGCGCTCCGCGATCGATTTGCGGAGTCGTTCGTCGGCCTCGGCGTCGAACGCCCGCGATTGTCCGACCCCGTGCGGCCGCGGCGGTTTCGAGCCGGTGTCGCGCCGCCGCTGCAGGAGGCGACGAATCCACGACTCGCGAGCCGGTACGCGAACGCATCCGAAGTGTGGACCTGGCAGGGTGTAGCTTGATGTGAAACGGCGATTCTGAAGGCAAATGGCGGGCAGAAAGCGATACACCATAGGCTTGTGAGAAACGCGCCCTCGAGGCTATCATTCATGGGTTGATTCGCGTGCCGGCGAGGGCAAGCCGCACGCGGTTGTCAGAGTTTGGCGGACGGTCGATCCTTCTTGAGGAATTGCTGGCATGTCGGGCGATGCGTCGGTCTCGAAGCTGTCTTGTGCGCGGAAGGAAGGGTCGGCCGGCAACGTCGCACCGACAATGCTGCCCGAGTTGCCGCTCGTCTCGATTGCGTTGCCGCACCTACCCGCGACGCGAGTCGAAATGGATCGTCGCGGCTGGGATTACGTCGACGTCGTATTCGTGACGGGCGACGCCTATATCGACCACCCGGCATTCGCGATGGGGATTTTAGGCCGCGTGCTCGAAGCCGCCGGCTTTCGCGTCGCAATCCTCAGTCAGCCCGACTGGCGAACCGCCGAGGCTTGGCGGAACTTCGGCAAGCCTCGCCTGTTTTTCGGCATCAGCGCGGGCAATATGGACAGCATGATCAACCATTACACCGCCAATAAGAAAGTGCGCAATGACGACGCATACAGCCCGGGGGGTGTGATCGGCCGGCGTCCCGACCGCGCCACGCTCTCATACTGCCAGCGCGCCCGCGAGGCGTACCCCGGTGTCCCGGTGATCGCGGGCGGCGTCGAGGCGAGCCTGCGGCGGCTGGCGCATTACGATTATTGGAGCGACACCGTTCGCCGCTCGATTGTGCTTGATTCCAAGGCCGATCTGGTTGCGTTCGGGATGGGCGAACAGTCGATCGTCGAGATCGCGCGACGGCTCGCCGCAGGCGAATCGGTGAAGGATCTCCGCGACATGCGCGGGGTCGCGTACGCGTTGGGAGCAAAGGAAATCCCGCCCGTCGACGCGATCGTGTTGCCGTCTTATGAAGACATGAAATCCGATAAGCAAAAGTTCGCGACCGCGACCCGGCTCATCCATCATGAAACCAACCCGCTCAACGCGCGGCGTTTGGTGCAATACCACGACCGCCAAGCGGTCGTTTGCAATCCCCCCTCCTTGCCGATCGGCGAGCAGGACATGGACCGGATTTACGGCTTGCCGTACACGCGCAAACCACATCCGATCTATAAGCACGAGCGTATCCCCGCGTACGAAACCGTGAAGGATTCGGTGACGATCATGCGCGGCTGCTTCGGCGGCTGCACGTTTTGCTCGATCACGGCGCATCAGGGCAGGATCATTCAGTCGCGCTCGCAAGGGTCGATCTTGAGCGAGCTGCGGTCAATGGGGCGTGACCCGAGCTTCACGGGCGTGGTCTCGGACATCGGCGGCCCGACCGCGAATATGTATCAGATGAAATGCCTGAAGCCCGAGGTCGAGGCAATATGTAGACGGCAGTCGTGTGTGCATCCAAAGATTTGCAAACTTCTTGGAACAGATCATGGCCCGCTCATTGATTTGATGCGCGAGAGCCGCGCGATACCGGGCGTGAAAAAGGTTCTGGTCGCGTCGGGGATTCGGACGGATCTGGCGCGGCGATCACCCGAATACATGGCCGAGTTGGCGACGCACCACGTCGGCGGACACTTAAAGGTGGCTCCTGAACACACCGACCCCGAAGTGTTGAAGCGAATGAAGAAGCCCGACGTGCAAGATTTCGGCAAGTTCGCGGCGACTTTTCGCGACGCGAGCGCGGCGGGCGGCAAGCCGAAGCAGTACCTCGTGCCGTACTTCATCGCGTCGCATCCTGGCAGCGACCTCGGCGCGATGATCAGTCTGGCCCTTTTCCTGAAGCGCAACGGATATCGCCCCGACCAGGTGCAAGATTTTATCCCCGCGCCGTTTGATATCGCCACATGCATGTACTATACAGGCATCGACCCGTTTACGGGCGACCAAGTGCATGTCGCGCGGAACCTGCGCGACCGCAAATTGCAGCGCGCATTGCTTCAGTTTTTCAAACCCGAGAATTACTTCGAGGTTCGCCAGGCGCTCCTGAAGGCGGGCCGTTCCGACCTCATCGGTTCGGGATGTGACTGCCTCATCGCCGCGCAGCCGCCGAAGGCTGCGATCCGGGCCAGAATGGAGAAGGCGAACCGAGCGCTTACCGAAGGACGCTACGTACACACGACTGACGGCGAAAGACCTGGCGAAAAACCCTCGAATCCGGCCGTTCCGGCGGGGTATCGGCCCAATCGCAAGACCGCGACGCGCCGCCCAACGCGATGATGTAGAATTATATCATTATACATAGTGCCAATTTTTGATACAAATTTGATATCATGAAGAAATTTTCGTCACAATCGAGGCCGAAGCCGCGAACCTCGCCGGGTCGAAAGCCGCGTCCGACAAAGTCGATCGTCGCGGCGCCGCGGAGCATCGAGGCGGAAGCGCCCGCAACGCTGGAGCCGGTTGAGGAGCGTGTCGGGCGAACGCATCCGGGGCCGGGGAATTCGCCGCGACGTTATGTGCACGACAACGGCGCTCGCGAGCGTCGATCGGAGGGCGAGCGCCATCGCGCCGGGAAGGCGGGCGGCAAGAAAGCGAGCGGCGGCAAACGGCGACGGCCGCTGGAAATCCCGGCAATTTCGGTCACGCGGCTGGCGGAAGTGACGGCGGAGATCGCCGGGCACATCGAGCGCTCGGTGTTGGGAGGGTCGCCCGGGCGGCGGGCCGACCGCGAGTTGGCGACGTCTTTGCGCAATCGACATGAACTCGCATTAGCCGACCAGCGTTTCGTGAGTCGCGCGACGTTTTCGCTGTTTCGTTGGCGCGGGTGGGTTGAGTTTCTGAAGCTCGAATCGATCGAGGAACGTCTGCTGTGGTCGTGCCTGCTCGACTCGCCGACGATGCACCCGGCACTGCGGGTTTGGGCGCGGATGGCGGGCCGCGAGCCCGAACGTTTGATGCCTCTGGGCGACGCGCCCGACTGGCCGGCGCGGTCTGAAGGTTGGCGTCGTCTCCACGGCGGCCGACACGTGAACGCCGACCCCTGGCGACTGTTCCCGACATGGTTTCGCGAACAGTTGCCGATCCCGCCCGGAGGCGAGTCGCCGAAGGCACGCTACATCGCACTGCTCGGGGCGCTGCAACGGCCTGCTCCTCTGTGGGTGCGCGTCCAGGAGGGCGACCCGAAGGCAGTCTGGAAGGAGCTGCGCGACCAGGGCCAGAAGCCTTGGGTTCATCGACGGATCACGTCGGCGGCGAAGCTCGATCACGGCGTTGATTTGCATCACTCGCCGATCTTCGAGCGCGGCGCAATCGAGATCCAAGACCTTGCGTCGCAAGCCGTCGGATTCGCGTGCGACCCCGACCCCGGCGAACGCTGGTGGGACGCTTGCGCGGGCGCGGGGGGCAAGGCGCTGCACCTGGCGTCCCTGATGAAGGGCAGAGGGGTGGTTGTCGCAACTGACGTGCACGCGCGGCCTCTCCAGGAATGCGTCCGTCGCGCCCGTCGCAGCCCCTTCAGGAACCTCACCACGCGCGACTGGGACGGCAAGCACGTCGCGGGCAGAACCGCGAGTTTCGACGGCGTCCTCGTCGACGCCCCGTGCTCCGCCATTGGAACCTGGCGACGCAACCCTGACTCGCGGTGGACGCTCGCATGCAATACCATCGACCGCCTCGCCGCGCTCCAAGGCCGGATTCTCGGGTTCGCGGCCGCGGGTGTAAAGCCCGGCGGTGTGCTTGTTTATTCGGTCTGCACGATCACCGCTAGCGAAACACGAGGCGTCGTCCAAGCTTTCCTCGACACACACCCTCAGTTCGCGCTCGACCCGTTTCCGAATCCGCTCGACGGGGCGCCTTGCGACGGAATGCTGCAGATCTGGCCGCAAGACGCCGATTCCGACGCCATGTTCATCGCGCGGATGATCCGTACCGCGAAACGAACAGCGCAGACTTAGACATGATGTATTCGACTCTAGGGACGACAAAGACCATGATGCGATCGACATTAAAGTTCGTCATGACTTTGACTGTTTTCGCCTCGTCGTGCTTGATCGACCACGCTCGCGGCGACGACGCCGGCGGGCGTCGAGTCGAGGTGACCGTCGATACTTCCGACGCTCCCGCCGCAGCCGCTTGGGCCGGCAAGGCAAAGCGTTTGGTCGAGGAATGGCAACCAATTATCGCGGCGATGCTGCCGAGTGACGGGTTTGTCCCGCCGCACAAGATCAGATTGATCTTCAAAAGCAATATGAAAGGTGTTGCGTATACGTCGGGCGACGCGATCACGATTTCGGCCGACTGGATCGCTCGGCACCCCGATGACGCAGGGATGGTCATTCACGAATTAACCCACGTGATTCAGTCCTACCATCACGGCGGCCCGGGCTGGCTCGTCGAGGGAGTCGCCGACTACGTGCGTTTCTTTCGGTTCGAGCCGCAATCCAAAGTTCGCGTCGACCCGTTGAAAGCAAGCTACCGCGACAGTTATCGGACCACGGCCGCGTTCCTCGATTGGATCGTGGAGCACCGCGACAATAACTTCGTACGCGAGTTGAATCAGGCTCTGCGCGACGGCCGTTACAATGAGACTATCTTTAAAACGCGAACCACGAAAAACGTCGACGAACTGTGGGCCGAGTTTATCGCTTCGCTCTCGAAAAGCGGGGCAGGGCGGGCTCCGCGCAACCAACGCGATACCGGCCATATAAATAACACGCTTAAGACGCAAATTAGGAGAGACGCCGTTGTCTACTCCAACTTCATCGCCGGACCACTAGGCTCGGTTTGAAAACACCAGTCTGAGTGCACGCTTGATCATAGCGACCTTTATCATGGCCAAGAAGTTGATCGCCAACTTCTCGAATCGAGTTCCGATGCGCCGACACTCCTTCAGCCAACC
>JAJYDB010000226.1 GCA_021777845.1 Planctomycetota bacterium | reverse complement strand
CCGGCCGCGCGTTCAGCCCCCCCTGCCCGCCCAATTTCCCCGCGCGAATCGCCGCCACCTGCTTCCGCGTCCGCGTGAACACCAGCGACTCGAGCGTCCAACGGTTGATCGACGGCGGCGAAAGCATCAACACCACCACCGCCAGCAAGAGGCCGAGCGTCGAGCGCGACTCATAAAACTCCTCGCCGAACATCCCCGGCATCCCCAACCGAGGCGGCGTCAGCACCGCCCCCGGCAGGAACAACGAGATCAAGCCTCGCCACGAACCCGACGTCAAACAGAACGCCGCCAGCACCGCCGCGTGCCTCGTGAGCAGACCGAAAATCAAAGCCAGACCGCTGACGATCGACCCCAAAGCCACAATCTTATTGAGCAGCTCGGCGTTCGGATCCAAAAACACGCCGATCACCTGCACCGTCGGCCCCATTCCCCCGACCCGCGCCGAGATCACCTCCATGAATCCCAACTTCAGCAACAGCATTCCCAGCCCCACCCGCGCCACAAGCGCCGCCAACGCCAGGTGCGACGTGTCCCGCGGGTCGTGCTCGCCGGTCGACGCGTTGATGTTCATGCGAATCGACCCTGGTCTGGTCCGTTTGTGAAACGTACGCCGCGTGCGGCCTCGATCACTCGCTCAAGTTCTTGCGCATTTTCATGAGGATCGGTTCGACGAGACTCGCGGGGACGAAGCGGGCGAGCTGTTCGGGTTCGCCGTGCCGGGCGATTTGCTTGATCAGACTGCTCGAAACGTGTGAATACTCGCCGTCGGCCATCAGGAAGACGGTCTCGACGTGCGGGTCGAGCCGCGCGTTCGTGAGCGTCATGCCGAACTCGTATTCCATGTCGGAGAGCGTCCGCACGCCGCGCAAAATCACCCGCGCGCCGATCTTCCGCACGTAAACCACCGCGAGCCCTTGAAACGCCTGCACGTCGACGTTGTCGTATTCGGCGACGACCTCGCGCGCCAGCGTGACGCGCTCCTCGAGCGTGAACAGCGCCGCCTTGTTCGGATTCACGCCGACGCCGACGACGAGACGCTCGAACAACTGCCGGCCGCGACGGATCACGTCGAGGTGCCCAAGCGTGAGCGGGTCGAACATCCCGGTGAAAACAGCGATCCGCGACGGGTCGATCACACGTTCGGACATCGACATCCCCCCGCTGCGACCATGGCCGGCTCATCCTACGTCAACTGTCGTCGATTCGCAAGTCCTCGCCGGGGCGACGCTCCTCAAACCGACCGCAAGACCGACGCGAGTCGGTCGAGATCGTCGTCGCTGGTGTACATGTGCGGGCTGACGCGCAACCGTCCGCGCCGCGACGAAATGATCACGCCCGAGTGTCGCGCCCGCGCGACGACGTTGTTCGGCTCGACCCCCGCGCGCTCGAGCACCACGATCCCCGACTCCTCGACCGGCGTTTTCGGGCCGTAAAGCGACCAGCCCGCCGAGGTCGCGCGCATCCGGACCGACTCCGCCCGCTCCAAAATCCGCTCCGAGGCAACGTCGAATCCGATGGTTTGAAACAGCAGCAGGCTGCGCGCGAACCCGATCAAACTCGCGGTCGCGTACGCCCCCCCCTCGCAACGCGTCGCGTCGCGCTTCAAGAGCATCTCGCCGAGCGGCTCGTTGAACGACGTCGTCACGCTCCGCGACCCGACGCCGACCGCCCGCAGACGTTCGATCCACGACTTCCTGATATAGAGAAAGCCCGACCCCTCCGGAGAGAGCAGCCACTTCTGTCCGCCCGTCGCGAGAAAGTCGATCGGCGTCTTCGAAACGTCGATCCGCAACGCCCCCAAACCCTGGATGGCGTCGACGAAAAACGCCGCTCCGTGCTCGACGCACAGCGCCGCCAGCGCGTCGAGGTCGTTGCGATATCCCGTCGCGAACTCGACGTGACTCAGCGCCAGCAGCCGCGCGCCGCGCTTCAGCTCGGCCTCGATATCCTCGATCGCCACGCGCCCGTCGCGACTCGGCACCACCCGCGTTTCAACGCCGCGGTCGCGCAAATTCATCCACGGATACACGTTCGCCGGGTATTCGTCGGACGCCGTGACGACGACGTCGCCGGCTTGCCACGGGAACCCCTCGGCAATGATGTTCACACCGGCCGTCGTGCTCGTCGTGAGCGCAACCTCGCCGTCCTCGGCGGCGATGAGCGCGCGCGCCGACCCCCGCGCCGCGGCGATCGTGCGCTCCCACTCGCCCGCCTCAAGCACGCCGTTCATCTGCTGACGATCGGCATACTCGCGCACCCCGTCCGCGGCTCGCTTCGGCAACGGCGACACTGCCGCGTGATCGAGAAACGCCCAGCGACGCGTAACCTCGCCAAACTCCGCGCGCCGTAAACCTTCCCAGTCCAACATAGACCCTTCTCGCTCCCAAATCCCCGCCGCGATTCCCCAAATTCTCGTCCCAGAGCTTATTCGACCGGACCTCGATCTGAATACCGCGCACCGTCCGCGGCGACCGATTGCCCGCGGGCCGACCGACCCTCGAGCCGCGCGCGCACGGTCGCGGAACCTGCCGCGCGGCCGCCGCCGTGTTACAATGCCGGGTCGACGTCGGCCCCCGAAATCGACGCTAGACCCTTATTAAACTCACGTGAGCCGCTATGAAAGCCGTTGTCTTTGACCGTTTTGGCGAGCCGAGCGAGGTGTTGGGCGTGCGCGAGGTGCCCGACCCGACGCCGGGGCCGGGCGAGGTCCTCGTGCGGATGATCGCGAGCCCGATCAATCCCTCCGACCTACTCGTGACCCGCGGCCTGTACGGAAAACTGCCGACGTTGCCCGCGACCCCGGGATTCGAGGGCGTCGGCATCGTCGAAAAAGCCGGCCCTGGGGTGCTGGGTCGGTTCGTCGTCGGCAAGCGCGTGGTCGCAATCAACGACCGCGGCGGCAATTGGGCCGAAAAAGCGGTGATCAACGCGCGGCAGGCCCGACCCGTTCCCGACGACCTGCCCGATGAGCAAGTCGCGAGCTTTTTCGTCAATCCCGCGACGGTTGTCGCGCTGGTGCGACACGTCCTGCGCGTCCCTCGAGGCGCCTGGCTGGCGCAGTCGGCGGCGGGATCCTCGCTCGGCCGGATGATCATCAAACTCGGCAAGGCCGACGGCTTTAAGACGATCAACGTCGTCCGTCGAGCGGCGGCGGTCGCGGAGTTGAAGGCGCTCGGCGGCGACGCGGTGATCGCTTCGGAGAACGGCCCGATCGTCGACCAGATCCGCGCGATCGTCGGCAACGACGGCGTCCGTTATGCGCTCGACCCCGTCGGCGGCGACGTCGGCACCGCAATGTTCGACAGCCTCGCGGCCGACGGCCGACTCGTCGTTTACGGCACCCTCAGCGGCGAGCCGATCCGCATCGACTCCCGACGCATGATCGCGGGCAAACGCGTCGTCGAAGGCTTCTGGCTCGGCCACTGGGCGAAAACACGCTCGATTCCGCAAATGCTGCTGCTGTTCCGCGAAATCACCCAATTGATTCGCGCGGGCGTGCTCGCGACCGAACCCGGCGAGGCGTTCCCGCTCGACCGCATCCAAGACGCCGCCCGCGCCGCCGAAGTGGTCGGACGCCGCGGCAAGGTGCTGCTCAACATCGGCGCGCATTGAGACCCGCCGCGCCGCCATGTTGACCTGCCGCAACACGCGGGCGATTTGACGACCCGTTTTCGATCTCAGTGTGAATTAAATTGTCCGCGCGCGGAGTTTTTTTGGGGAAATCGCGAGATTTTTGTTCTCAACGCGGCGGTCGTTGCGTTACGATGATTATATCGGCTTCACGGAGGAACGCGTCGCAAACCGCCGTACGCGGGTGATCTTCGGGTACGAATCGGGAGCGATGCGCCGGCCCGCCGTCCCTTGATTTTCCATCATGCAGCCGTGGTCGCCGCGGCCGAGGAGGGTAGCGCGTGGCCTTTTCCGAAAGCCCTCGCCTTGCCCCCAAGCCTGGTCCAACCTAGTATTAGGAAAGAGTTTGTGTAGGTCGATCGCGTTCCGGAAGCCGGCGCAGCCTCGACCGACCGGTCTAAGTCTGAATTATATTTGCTTTTGATTTCATGACCCGGCGCAACGTTGTTCTTTGGTCGCTGACGCTAGTCGTGCGACACATTTGGATTCGCCGGTTGGAGACGAGAAAAACCAATGAGTACATCGGGTTCTTCGACGGGTTCGCAGGATTGGCGCGCGGTGGCTTGCCTGGCGCCGACGGGCGAGCGGCTGCTTTGCGTGGGCGAAAGCTCTTCGCAGGTGCGCGCGCAATATGCGAACGCATGGACAGACGTGATTCGCGACGAGGATCGGCCCACGGTGCGGGCGATCTCTCTGCAAAAGTGGGCCGGCTTGGCCTGGCAAGGACAGTGGGAACACCAGACGTACCTCGCGGTGCCCACCACCCGCGGCAAGAACGGCGCCGAGGAACCGGCGGCGAAGGCCTGAGACTGACCCGCGCGCCCGTCGGAGACGGGAACCGAGTACACACCAACGCATCCACAAAACCCCCGGCCTCTCCGGGGATTTTTCGTGGTTGGACACCGACTGCGAGCGACGTCGCCCGCGAGCCTGGGTGTTTCAGGCGTCGCGGCGTTGTTTGAGACTCAATCGTCGTTGTCGGCGAGGACTCGCCAGGGGTCGGCCTCGCGGCGACTGGGCCAGACGTTGAGTGTCGGGAACGCGTGCCGAAGTCGCTCGGCGAGGTCTTCGATGCCTGGCCGCTCGGTGGCGTGATGTCCCGCCGCGATGAGCGCGACGTCGATCGCCTCGGCCTCGAGCGCGCGGTGGAAGCGCGCTTCGCCGGTGAGTAGGACATCGGCGTCGGCGCGTGCGGCGTCGTTCAGGAAGTCGTCGCCCGCGCCGCAGGCGACCGCGACGCGACGGATCAAGCGCGACGGGTCGCCGACGAATTGCAGCCCGGGCGCGTGCAGGATCCGCGCGACGCGACGCGCGAACCGCTCGAGCCCGCACGGTTCGTCGAGTCTGCCCGCTCGACCGACCCCAGGGCCCGCGGCCCCCTCGACCTGCGCGAACACGTCGATCGCCGGCTCCTCATACGAGTGCGCAACGCGGATCGCGGCCAAGGCCGCCGCCAGCCGCGACCGCGGGCAAACCATCTCGACGCGCAGCTCGTTCGTTTCTTCGCGACGGCCCGGGCGGCCGACCGTCGGGTTGGTCCCGGTCTCGCCGAAAAACGTGCCGACCCCCGCCGCCGCGAACGAGCACTCGCGATAGTCGCCGATCCGTCCCGCGCCGGCCTCGAACGCCGCCTCGAGCACCCGCGAGTGGTCGCTCGCGGGCGTAAATACAACGATCTTCACAAGATCGCTCGTGGATGCCGACGGCATTCGCAGCGGCACGAGATCGACCAGCCCGACGCGCTTCGCGAGCAGGTCGTTGATGCCGCCGCGCGTGTTGTCGAACGCCGTGTGCGGGCTGGCGACCGCGATATTCGCCCGCGCCAAACGCCAGAGCGCCGCCCCCTCCGGCCGGTCGCCGCGCACCTGCTTCGCCCCTCGAAACAGGACCGGGTGATGGCTGACGATCAGCCCCGCGCCGGCCTCGACAGCCTCCGCGGCGACGGCGTCGGTGACGGTCAAACACGTCATCACGCGATCGACTTCGGTCCGCGCGTCGCCCCAGAGCAGTCCGACGTTGTCCCAACTCTCCGCCAGCGCGCGCGGCGCGAATCCCTCCAGCCACGCCGCAATCGTGCCCGTCGCGACCATTTAATACGGCTCCGCTTTCTTGAGGATGTGCTCGATGTCGCTCGCGATGCGCGCCGTGATCGGTCCCGGCGCGCGTGCGCAGGCGACCTCTCGAAGTTCCGCCCCGCTCAGGCCGAGACAGTACCCGAACGACACGACGCCCCGCACCGCGTTCGTCAAAAACATCTCGCTCGCCTGATTCAACATCTCGGGGGGCACCGACTCGACAAGACGCGTCTCGATCCCGCGCCGCGCCGCGATTTCAAGCACGACGGCCCGCGCGATTCCGGGCACCACGGCCGCGTCGAGCGAAGTGGTGACGAGCGTGCCGTGATCGACGACGAACAGATTCGCGCGGGTCGCTTCGAGGAACCCGCCGTCGTCGGACGACCGCACGAGCGCGTCGACGCAGCCGAGCGCGACGGCCCGCTCGTGCCAGATGCGCCGCGACCAGTAATTCAAGGTCTTGAAGCGCGCCAGCGGGTCGGTGCTTGCGACGACGCCGGAATCGACGAACACGCTCACGCGCGGGGTCGTCTCCCTGGCCGCGAGCGGCTCGGCGCGCATCCACAACGTCGAGCCGGCGCGCGCGTCGAAGCCCCCCGTGAGCGTGATCCGCACCAGCGCCGCGGCGTCGATGCGATTCGCGGCGACGAGCGCGCGCACGGCGTCGGCGTCGGGCAATCGGCCCGGATCGAGCGGGATGCCGAGTGCGACCGCCGCACGCGTCAGTCGCTCCAAATGCCTGCCCAGCAGCGGCGCGACGCCGCGCTCGGCGCGCAAGGTCTCGAACAGCCCGAGCCCGTGCTCGAACGCGCGGTCGCGCGCCGAGATCGCGAATCCCTCGATCGGACGGATCGACTGTTCGTGCCAGATGAACATGAACGTGTCTCAACGATTACGATGCGGCGGCGCTTTCGATTGTTGCGGATTCGACGGCGGCGCGCATGCCGACGGCCTTGTCGAGGGTCTCTTGATATTCGGCCTCGGGGTCGGAGTCCGCGACGATCGCGCCGCCGACTTGAAAGGCCGCGCGGCCGGGCTCGACGAGGATCGTGCGAATCGCGATGTTGAACCCGGAGGCGTCGGGACCGATGTAACCGATCGCGCCGGTGTAGATGCCGCGGCGGGTCGGCTCGAGTTCGTCGATAATCTGCATGGCGCGGATTTTGGGCGCGCCGGTGATCGAGCCGCCGGGGAACATCGCGGCGAGCACGTCCATCGGCCCCGCGTCGGTCCGCAGCCGACCCTCGACGGTCGCCACCAAATGATGGACCTGCGCGAAACTCTCGACGCGGAACGGCTCGGCGACGCCGACCGTCGCGTAGCGACAGACGCGGCCGAGGTCGTTGCGCTCGAGGTCGATGATCATCGTCAGCTCGGCGCGGTCTTTCTCGCTGCGAGCGAGGTCGTCGAGCAGGCGCGCGTCGTCGCGCGGCGTCGCGCCGCGCGGGCGCGTCCCCTTGATCGGACGCGTCACGATCCGGTCGCCGCGGATCTGATAAAACCACTCGGGGCTCGCCGAAACGACGGTCCCCTCGTCGGTCGCGATATACGCCGCGAAGGGGGCGGGCGAGTGCTCGCGCAACCGCAAGTACAGCGTTAAGGGGTCCACGTCGCCGCATGCGACAAACCTGTGCGATAGGTTGACTTGAAAGATATCTCCTGCGGTGATGTAATGCAGCGAGCGTCGGGCGGCGCGCAGGTAGCGTTCGCGCGTCGTCTCGGGTTCGATCGGTCCGAGCCTACCCGCGGCGAGAACGGATTCGACGCGCGGCGCTTGCTCGATCCGCTCCTTCCACTCGCGGACGCGGCGCTCGATCTGGTCGCGGCCTTCGCGCAGAAAGTCGATCGCGTGCAGCTCGGTCGTACCGCGCTCGTGGTCGCGGACGACGACGATGTCGTGCAACGCCAGTCGGATGTCGGGCAGCTTCGAAT
>JAJYDB010000017.1 GCA_021777845.1 Planctomycetota bacterium | reverse complement strand
CAGATTCAGTGCACGCAGTGTCACGATCACCCGTCGAACGACTGGAAGCAGGCGGACTTCTGGGGGATCAACGCGTTCTTCAAAGGCTTGCGGACGCGCGAGGTGAAGGTCGCGAGCGCGACCGGCGTCGAGGTCAGCGACCACTTCGAGCTCAACGACGAGCCGACGAACGCGTATTCGAGCTATGACCGCCGCAACGGCTTGGTCGGGATCGCGTTCCCGACGTTCCTCGACGGCCGCAAGATCAGCCAAGGGAGCGACGTCGACCGTCGGACCGAGCTCGGCAAGTTCATCGCCGACCCGAAGAACGAGAATCTCGCGAAGGCGTTCGTGAATCGGACGTGGGGCCACTTCATGGGCCGCGGCTTTGTGAACCCCGTCGACGACCTGGGCGCGCACAACCAGCCGAGTCACCCCGAGCTCCTCGACAAGCTCGCCGCCGACTTCCGCAACAGCGGTTACGACGTCAAAGCCTTGATCCGGTGGATCACCGCGAGCCAGGCCTATCAGCTTTCGAGCGCGTCGACGACCGCGAACGAGAAGGACGAAACGCTGTTCAGCCACATGGCTCTGAAGCCGATGACGCCCGAGCAACTTTTCGAGTCGTTGATCACCGCGACCTCGGCTCACAAAGCCGGCAGCGGCGCCGACACCACGAAGAAGCGCGACGAGTGGATGAAGCAGTTCATCTTCACCTTCGGCAATGACGAAGGCGAAGAGTCGCTGAACTTCCAGGGGACGATTCCGCAGTCGCTGATGATGATGAACGGCGAGCTGATGGAGAAGGCGGTGGGCGGCAAGCCCGGCAGCTTCCTCGCGGACTTGTTGGCGCAGGCGCGGCAGCGGCCGAACCCCGAGCTTTACATGGTGAACAACCTGTATCTCGCGGCGTTGAGCCGTTATCCGGCGCGGATTGAAATGATGGAGTCGGAGCGGTTTCTGAGGTCGAGCCCGGACACGATCAACGTGCTCGAGGACTTGTTCTGGGCGCTCTTGAATTCGAACGAGTTCATTTTGAATCGATGACGCGATCGTTGCGGTGGGTTGAGACGCCGCGCCGCGTGCGGCGGCTTGTGCGGAAAAAAAAAGGCGGGAAGCGGGATCTCGCCGAGGGTGCGAACGCCTCGTGAACGAAAGAATTGAAGGGGGTGTGTCGATGTCCGACGGCCTGATTATTCCGAGCGGGATGTCCCGCCGCCACTTCATGGGGCACATGGCGACAACCGCCATGACCTTGCCCGCGTTGCAGTTCATGAGCACGCTCGAGGCGAACGCCGAGGCGGTGCGGAAGTCGAACAAGAGCTGCATATTCCTTTGGATGGGGGGCGGCCCGGCGACGATCGACATTTGGGATTTGAAGCCCGAGAGCGAGAAGAACGGCGGGCCGTTCAAGCCGATTCAGACGTCGGCCTCGGGCGTGATGATCAGCGAGCATCTGCCGACGGTCGCGAAGCAGATGAAGCACCTGAACATCATTCGTTCGTTGAATTCAAAGGAAGGCAACCACGACCGCGGCACGTACGCGCTGCACACGGGCTACGTCCCGAACCCGACGGTGGTGCATCCGAGTTTCGGCGCGATTTGCTCGTATGAATTGGGCGAGCGGCTCGAGAATTTCGACCTGCCGCATTTCATTTCGATCGGCACGCCGAGCATGGGCGCGGGATTCCTGGGGATGGCGCATTCGCCGTTCATGGTGCAGAATCCGAACGCGCCGATCGCGAACTTGCTGCCCCCCGCGGGGGTTTCGAACGAGCGGCTCGAGCGTCGTTTGCAGATGCTGGGGCTGGTCGAGAACAAGTTTGTCTCGCAGCGTCGCGGACAGTCGGCGAAGGACCACAAGTCGGTCTACGGCAAGACGATCCGGATGATGAACTCGCGTTACGGCGACGCCTTCAAGTTGAAGGGCGAGCCCGACGCGGTGCGGGACGCTTACGGCCGCAACGAGTTTGGCTCGGGCTGTTTGATGGCGCGTCGGCTGGTTGAGATGGGGGTGACGTTCGTCGAAGTGGGGATGGGGGGTTGGGACACGCACGCCGACAACTTCGACAAGCTGGGCAAGGACTTGTTGCCGAAGCTCGACAAGGCGATGGGGACGTTGGTGTCCGACTTGGAGCAGCGCGGACTGCTCGACAGCACGATGATCGTCTGGGCGGGCGACTTTGGGCGGACGCCTCGGATCAATCAGAACGCGGGCCGCGACCACTGGCCGAACAGTTGGTCGGTGGTGATGGGCGGCGGCGGGATGAAGGGGGGTCAGGCGGTCGGCGCGCTGGATAAGGACGGGGTCGACATTGTGGACCGGCCGGTGGGCGTGATGGATCTGATCGCGACGATGACGAAGACGATGGGCATCAAGATCGACACGCAATACACGACGCCGCGCGGCCGTCCGGTGAAGGTTGTCGACGGCGGCACGCCGATCAAGGAGCTTGTCGGCTAATCACGCCGGCGAGTGCAATTCGTTCAGCCTCTTCCGACCGTCGACCAGGATTCCGCTCCGGGTCGACGGTTTGTTTTTGCGCGAGCGCGAGGAGGCGGCGACGAGCGCGACGCCGAGCGCCGCGCCTGCGGGTCCAAGGCCGAGTGCGAGTCCGGCGGCGGCGAGCAGGCGGGCGGCGCGACGCGCGGCGCGGCTGCGGTCGGCGAGCGCGAGCGGTGCCAAGCAGAGGAGCAGCGCGGCGGACATGACGACGACGCTCGCGGTCGGCGGCGCGGCGAGGTTCGACGTCGACTGTGCGGGAGCCTCGGGGTTGGCGGACAAGGACCACCACGGGGTGGCGTCGGTCGCGGAGCCGCCGGCGAGCTCGGTCGCGAGGAAGGCGAGGGGTGCGCCGGCGGCGTGCAGGCGGAACTCGGCGGGGGCGTCGCGGAGCCTGGATTCGGAGGGGTCGTCCGGGGTTCCGAGGGTGGGTGGGAGACCGTTGCGGAGGTCGCGCGCCGCGGCGGCGAGCTGCGCGGCTTCGAGCTGGTCGGCGAGCCGCGACCGCAGCGCCTCGATGCGCGCGACGGCGCGGCGTTCGGGTGGGAGATCGGCAAGATCTCCGGCGCCGCGCGGCGTGGACCACTCCGCGGTCCGCGCGGCGGAGCGCGCGAGCAGGTTGAATTCGGTCAGTTCGGCATCGAGCGCGGCGCGGGCTTCGGGGGTGGTCGCGACGCTTTTGGAGCCGGCGTTGCGGGGGAGGTCGAGCGCGGTTTCGATCCGACGGGCGACGCGGCGGGCGCGCTCGAAGGCGAGTCGTTCCCAGGTTGAGGTTTCGAGGCTGGGCGAGCGCGGCTCGACGCGGAAGGCGTCTTCGAGGCGCCAGGCGGCGAGGGTGACGGCGGCGGCGGGCCCGAGCAGTCGCGGCAGGCGGGCGGTGCCCTGACCGTGGTCGAAGACATGGGTGGCGTCGACGCGCCAGAGCAGGTCGAACTTGGTTGCGGTCTCGGGTCCGAGGGGGATGAGGCGTCGGCCGTTGGGCGCGACGAGGAGCCGGGTGGGGGTCGAACCGACGCCGAGCCAGATCGGCACGGCGTGGGGGGGGAGGTCGACGGCGAGGTAGGCGGCGCCGCGCGCGACGACGCGGCCGCGGGCGCGACCGAGGATCGAGCGGTCGGGGGCGAGGGTCATTTCGACTTCGGCGTCGAGGACGCGCGGGGAGTCGGAGTCGCCGGCGGAGTCGAGGTCGCCGGGTCCTTGCACGCGGAGGTTCCAGTCGTCGCGGAGCACGTGAAAGACCTGGGTGGGGACGCCGGGCGGGACCTGGAAGTCGGCGGCGGCGAAGCGAGCGGCGTCGGCGGAGGGTTCGAGGCCTGAGGAGGCTTCGAGGCGTGGTTCGCGGCCTCCGGCGGAGGCGACGGCGAGGTAGGCGTCGACCGAGCCTTGGCCGAGGGGCTCGAGGCGCGGGAAGTCGACGGCGCGCGCGGCTTCGAGGCGTCGATCGGCGCGGAGGAGGATGCGTCGACCGCCCCAAATCGGGTTTTGGGGATAGATGGAGAGATAGGTGAGCGTGCCGCGTTGCTGGGTGGTGACGCGGGCGTCGTCGCCGACGACGCGGACGTGGACGGCGGCGGCCCACTCGGTGGGGATGCGCGCGTGGACGACGTCGATGGGTCCGCCTTTGGCGGCGACGTCGAGGATCGAGGACCAGAGGGCGTTGCGGGGCAGGAGGGTGAGCTGCGAGCGAGAGAGGACGCCGAGTCGCGGGGGCTCGGGTCGCCAGTGGAGCGTGCCGGGTCCTTCGGGGAGGGCGACGCGATAGGCGGCGACGACGGCGTGGGGGGCGTCGGCGTCGGAGCGCGGGGCGGTCGCGATGGGGTTGGTCGCGGAGGGGGCGGCGAGTCGGGTGATGCCGGGACCGTCGTCGAACCAGGCTTTGGATGCGGCTCGCAGGGTGATCTCGGCGGTGGTCGCGGCGGCGTGCGGGTCGCGGAGCCAGGGTGCCGGGAGCGCGAACTCGGCGGACGCGGCGGCGGCGTTCGCGAGTGGGTCGCGGTGTGCCGGGACGGCGAGTTGGACGCGGAGGCGTCGCGTGCGGGCGGAGGCGGCGTCGAACCGCAACCGGAGCGCGGCGGGGTTCGGCTGATCCCAGCTTGTGAGGTCGGGCGCGACGACGGCGACGACGCGGGGAGCGTTCGCGAGGTCGAAGGTGAGTTCGCGGACGGGTCGCGCGGGGTCGAACGCCTCGATTTCGAAGATCGCCTCGACGAGGCCCGCGCCGATGCGATATTCGACCGAGGTTGTGAGACGGGGCGCGGAGGGTCGCGGTCCGAGCGCGACGGCGGGGCCGGTCTGGCGCGCGACGCGGACGACACCGGAGAGCGTGAGCGGCTCGACGGGCAGTTCGCCCCAGGCGCGGACGAAGGCCTCTTCGGTCATGGCGTCGATGGCGTCGGCGGCGCGCGGCAGGCGTCCGGTCCAGTCGGCGGGCCTGCGGAGCGCGAGGTTGGCGCTGAAGGTTTCGAAGTCGATCGGGTCGAGTTCGGGCGGTTTGCGGTCGGAGATCGCCTCGGGATCGGGGGTGACCGCGGCGGCGTTGGCGGCGGCCGCGGCGGCGGACGGGTTCGCGATCGGGCGGAAGACGTCGAGGTTCACGACCGCGCCGTCGGGGAGGGGGGGCTCGAAGCGCGCGAGCCAGACGGGTCGATCGCCGGTCGCGTCGATCCGCGCTTCGACGAGGCCGGCGAGCATCGGGGCGCGGACCCGCGCGCCGGGGTCGATCGCGATGCGGAGCGCGCGGATGCCGCCGGGCGCGCGGCAGGTCAATCGCGCGCGGAGTCGGTCGCCCGCGGACTCGGCGTCCCAGAGCATCAGCCCTTCGACCGAGCCGACGCGGGCCGGCCGCGCGCCCGGCTCGTCGGTGCGTCTGCGGAGCTCGACGAGGGCGATCGCGCCCAGAGGCGACGTCCAAGGAGGCTCGCCCGCGGGTCGGGTCGAGGTTGCGTCGGGGCCGACGAGTTCGACGTCGCGCGCGCCGGGGATCGCGGCGACGACGACCGCGGCGGTCGACGAGGGGTTGACCGGCAGGCGCAGCGAGCGTCCGTCGGCGCTCGACTTGGTCTCGATGGAGCGTTCGAGGACGACGCGGTGTACGCCCGCGCCCGCGACCTCGACCGACGCCGTTTTCCCGCCCGGCCGCACCCGCAACGCCGTCGGCCGGCCGTCGACGGTCGCGCTCAGATCGAACGAGCCCGCGATCGGCAGCTCCCACGACGACGTCGCGGCGGCCAGGTTCACGAGGTCGAGCGTGCTCGCGACGCGCGCCTGCCGGGGCTCGGTCCAAACGACGTCGTGCCGAGCGCTCGCGAGCCGGATCGTGGGGAAGGCGTCGTCGTCGGCGCTCCGCCGCTTGCCCTCCGCGAGTCGGACCAGGCGTCGATAGTCGTCGAGGCGAAGCCAGACGCGCGACGGCCGCGCGGCGGGGTCGGGCGGGCCGTCGAAGACTTCGAGCGCGATGATCGCGTGCGTGCGGTCGTTGGGGGCGTTGGGGGTTTGCCGCGCGGTCGCTTGGGGCGCGTCGGCGCGGCCGGGGCGCGTCGTGGCGAGGGCGGTGACCGTGAACGCCGCGAGCGCGATCGGGGTCACGGTCGAGCCGAAGCCGGCGGCGCGCGCCCGCGGCGTGGTCGAGCGCGACGACGGACTCGAACTCGTCGAGGACTCGAAAGGAGCGCGACGGGCGTCGCGGAGCCAGACGATCACGACGGCGAGCCCGGCCGCGAGTCCCGCCGCCGCGAAGCCGAGGCCGCGCGCGAACGCGGGCACGAACATCAGCCCGGCGACCGCGACGACCGCGGCGACGAGTCCGAGGCGGAGCGCGAGCGCTCGACGCCGGAGCGCGCAGCCGACCGCGAGCACGGCGCAGGCGCACGCCCACCGCGCGCTGCCGACGGCGCGGCGATCGACGAGTCGGACCGCGGTGCCGGACGCGGGCAGGCCGTTCGCGACAAACCTGCGAACGACGTGGCCGGCGCGGATGTCGCTCGGCTCGGCGACGGCGCGCGGCGTCGGCTCGCGCCGCCAACGTTCAAACGACTGCAACCGATCGGCGTCATCGGCTCCGTAAGCGACCGCGGCGCGCACGGCGCGCTCCCAGCCGCGTCGCGTCGCGTCGTCGTCGAAGCCGCCGTCGGTCCGCGCGGGGGTTTCCTCGATCGTGGTCACAAGCACCGCGCCGGCGATCGGCGTCGCGCTCAAACCGAGCGCCGCGAGCGGGTCGTCGGCGGTCGGACCCGACGTCGCGCCGCGTCCGTCCCTCGGGCCGCGCGAGCGCGGTCCCCAGCCCGCCGCCGAGAGCGCGACGCGATCCATCACGACCGGCCGCGCGCCGCCGTCGCGGAGCGCGAGATACTCGCCGAGCGTCGCGTTTTCGGGCGTCGCGGAGTGCGAGGTCGCCTCCTCCGCGCGGTTGTCGGGGCCGCGCGACGAACGCGTCCAGAGCCTGCGCCACGGGTCGAGCAAGGCGTCGCGCACGGTCGCGATCGGCGCGGGGTCGGCGCTCGTCCAGGCGGTGCCGACTTGTTCGACGTCGTAGTCGCGCGGGACGACCAGCTCCCAGCGAAACGACGTGCACGGCCAGGAGAATCGCGGCGGCTCGGGCTGGATCAGCGTCGCGGACGCGGGGGTGGCGGGGGACGGCGGCGTCAGATAATCGAGCGCGACCTCGATCGCGCCGGGCCGGTTCGGACGGGTCGCGGGCAGCGCGATCGCGAGTCCGTCGCCGCGTCGGACCGGCGTCGCGGGGCGGCCGTCGACGCGGCAACGCGCGAGCGTCGAGCCCGCGGGCAGCTCGAATTCGAGCGTGCTCGCCGCGACGGTCGCGACGGTGAGCGCGAGGCGATGTCGTCGCGTGGTCGCGTCGGTCTCGGGCTCGATCGCGGTTTGCAGGACGGCCTCTTGAATGATGCCGTCGCCGGTTTCCGCGGCGGGAACTTCGATGTCGAGGGCGAGCGTCGCGTCGGCGGCTTGATAGACGTAGGCGTCGATCCAGCGGGTTGACGCCGAGGCCGCGGCGCTCGCGGTCGCGCCCCAGGTCGAGAGCCGCCGCTCGAGCACGCCCGCATCGAGCCGCGACCCCCCCGGGCACCGCGACGACACCCGCACGCCCGCCCCCTGGCCCACGAGAACCGCGCCGAACACGCGTCGAGGCGCCGCGAACGCGAGCAGCGGCGGCGCGACCGACGCGCTCCAAGCGCGGTCCTGGTCGATCCTGATCACCACGCGGCCTTGACGCGGCTCGGGGAACTCGATGCGCCAGGTTTGCCGGGCCGACGCCGCCGCGCCCTCGTCGCCCGCCGCGGGGGGAGCCGCGACCCGTCGGACGCTCAAGGTCTCGCCGGTCTCCTCGTCAACCGCGCGCGGCGACGAACCCGCCGCCAGGTCCGACGTCGCGACCAGCGTCACGCCGCGCGTCAACCTCTCGCCCAGGTCGACGTCGATCCGCCAGTCGAGCGCGAGCCGGTCGGAACGCGCGACCGCCCGCATCTCGATCCGCCCCGGCTCGTCCGCCGCGATGCGACGACGGTCGATCCGCGCCTCGCCGCGCGGCTCGATCCAACGCCACGCGAGCGCCTGCCGCGGCATGCTCGCATCGAGCGCCGGCTCGCCGAGCGACTTCGCGGCGGCGGTCGCGCCGAGCACCAGCGCCGGCTCGATCCACGCCAGCCCCCGCGCCTCGATCGGCTCGATCAAGAGGTCGGGCTCGGTCCACGACAGCCAGAGCTCGTCGGCGACCCGCGCCGACGTCGGCCGCACCCGGGGCAAGGCGAGCGGTCCTTGACCCCCCGGCAGCGACGACGTCGCCGCCACCCGCACCACGATCGGCCCGCGCCGCGTCTCGTCCGACGGCGCCGCCGCGCGAATCCGCGTCGCACCCCCCGCGAGCGGCTCCGGATGCCAGCCGATCGGCTCGCCGCGACCGACGATCTCGACGCGATCCGCGGTCCACGACGGCGGCAGCTCAAAGTCGAGCTCCAGCGGCCGGCCGCGCCTCGGCAACCAATTCAACTGGCATTCGAGCCGCGGCGCGGCGTTGCCGAGCAAGAGCTGGCCGCGGACCTCGACCGTCGCATCGACCCAAGGCTTGCGGAACACGAGCACCGCCGGCGACCGCGGCGCGGGGGCGTCGAAGACGAATTCGGCGCGGTCGTCGGCGACGCTTGTCGGCGTGCGCGGCGTCGCGTCCGCGAGCAGGCGCCCGCTGATCGGCCGGCACTCTCGCACCACCCGCCCCGACCCGATCCGCACCCGCGTCGTCCCGCCGCTCCAGACCCCCCCCGTCGGCCGCGCGGACGGGATCCGCCAGTCGCCTTCGTCGACGACCGCCGCCGTGCCCCGCAACGTCAACTCGCTCGCGACGGCGCTCGTCGATCGGAACGTCACCGCCGCCCGCCCCGCCTTGCCGGCACCTTCGCTCGGCTCCAACTGGAACGACTCGACGTCCGGCCCCGAGGCTTCGAGCAGCTCGATCCCCGGGTCGAGCTCGACTCCGAACCGCGTCGGCCCGGACTCCTCGCGCTCGACGCGCCAGACCGCGGTCCAGCGCGCCGTCGCGCCGTCGACGTCGATCCGCGTCGTGCCGCCGACGGTCCACGGCCGCGGTTCGACCGCGCTTCGCGCCGTCGCGCCGTTGCGCGAACGCAGCCGCAGCGCGATCATGCCGCCCGCGCCGTCCATCCGCCAGCGCGTCCAGCCGGCGGCCGGCCCGACGTCCCCCGCGACCGCCGGATCCGCGGCCGGCGCGCGCTCGACCGGTCGACCCTCGGCCTCGGGCACCCACCCCGCGGGGAGGTCGAGAAACAGAACGCTCGGCGTGCACGCGGGCAATCCCAGCCGGACCGTCCGCACTCCCGACCCCGCCTCCGCGTAGCCGTGCTGTCGCCAGCCCAGCGCCGTCTCGAACGCCTCCCGACCCGCGAACCGCAGCAGCAATCGGCCCGACGCGTCGCTCGCGACCAACGTCCGCTCGCTCGCCGCGCGAGCCTCCAACGACGGCGTCCAAGGCTCGATCGCGACGTCCCCCGGCGACTCCGAACCCGGCTCCACGCGCAACTCGGAACGACCCGTGAGCACGTCGTCGCGCCAGACCGCGAAGTGCCGCGCCCGCACAATCCGCGCGGCGCGCCGCGACGTCACGCGCCGCGAACCCGCCCGAGCCCGCGCGACTAATCCCTCGAACTCCTCGAAACCGAGGCCGCGCAGCTCGGTTCCCGGCGGGAATAATCCGAACGCCGCGTCGCCCGCAACCCGCGCCCGGATGATCTCCAGAGGCGCTCCGTCGCTCGCGTCGCCCGGCGCCGTCGGAGCGTCGTCGCCGCGCGCCGCGACCGCCGCGAGCAGCAACGCCGCCGCCATCGCCCGCCGCAGCCAGACGCGCATGCTCATAATCCAGGCTCCAGCCGCGGCTTGAGCCGGTCGCGCGTCGATTCGACCTCGCCCGGCGCCGCGACCTCGGCCGACGTCGCGCTCCCCGGCGGTTCCGTCGGCGCGACCGCCTGACGATCGACGGTCGTCGCCTGCGCAGGCGCCGACGTCGCGACGGGCCGGACGCGAATCGCGGTCGAGTCGTCCGACCCCGCCGGCGGAATCGCCGGCGCCGTTCGCGGCGACAACCCCGACGCCGTGTTCCCCGACGAGCCGACCGACTCGCCGTAGGCTGGTCGCGGTCGTCGACGCTCGCTCGACCTGTGCATCCAGGCCGCGAGCAACGCGAGCAGCACCCCGAGCAGTCCCGCCTGCGCCGCCGCCGGCGCCACGCTCGGACGCAGCGCCGCCGCCGCGAGCAGCAACGCAACCGCCGTCGCCGCCCACACCGGACGCGCTCCCGGCTTGCCAAAAATCAACAACACCCCGGCCGCCAGCACAAACCCCGAACAGACCGCAACCAGCCCCGCCCTCGACACGATCCACAGCCGCAGCGGCCCCGGCGAACCCGCCGCGCCGAACAAATAGTCGTGGTCGTCGCCCCGCCCCGCCGGCTCGTCGAGCGTCCCCGCCTCCGAACTCGTCCGCGACGCGGTCCACGCCCACAACGCGTTCGAGTCCATCGTCGGCCGTCGCTTGAACACGTAGTTGTCCCAGTACCACGTGTTCTCGTCCGACCAACCCGCCGGCGCACCGACGATCGCCGCGTTCCAAGGCAGCCGGACGTCCCAAAGACTGCGCTCGACGACCGCGCCGCCCAGCAGCGACGGCGGCGTCCACGACGTCCCCCGCCACGACGACTCCGCCGGCGCGACGAACTCCAGCTCGACCAGGATCGGCCCCCCCGCGCCCCGCGTCGCGACCGGCAGCGGCAGCCGGTACCCCGCGTTCGACGGCAGACGCTCGATCCTGCCCAGCGTCTCGCCCGCGACCCGCGCCCGCACCCACTCCGCTCCCGCCGGCAACGCCAAATCGAGCGCCGACCCCCGCGTCTCCACCCGCAAACGCGCCGAGGTCCGCAGCTCGCCCCCCGTGCCCGCCGTCGTCCGCAGCCACATCCGCGACACCACCACCTTCGGCAGCCCGACCAACTCCGGCACCTCCACCTCAAGGTCGAGCGGCGGGTCCAACCCGCCCGCGTCGCGCTCCGCGCGCAATCGCGCGGCCCCCGCGACATCCACCGCCGACCCCGACGACTCCCCCGCGTCGTCGCGACGCCAACCCTCGCCGATCAGTCGCGGAGTCAGCCCGGGGTCCGTGTTGATCGTCGCGCGCGTCGGCAGCGCGGCCCCCTCCGCCGGCCGAATCCAATCGACCACGAAGCTCGCCCCGCGACCCGACTCCAACGAAGCCGAACCCGGCGGTCGATAACGCATCCGCAGTCGCGCCCGATCCGTGCTCGTCGCGAGCGTCAGCCGCACCCGACGTCCCCCACCCGGCAACGCCCCCAAATCCTCGCGACGCCGGATTTCCGATCCCAGCGCCTCCCAACGCCCCTCCAAATTCGCGGGAACCAGCACGTCGAGACTCTCCAGCGTCCCGAACCGGGCCCGCACCGACGTTTCCTGCGTCACCTCGACCCCGCCGCGTTCCACCGCCAACGTCAACGACGTCTCGTGCTCGATCGTCCGCCGATGCGGCGTCACCCGCAACGCCAGCGTCTCCGCCTCGCCGTCAAACCGCAGCCACAGCGCCGCCGCGTCCAGACGCACCCCCGGCGGCGTCGGCCAGTCGCTCGGAATCGGCAGCACCGCCGCTCGAAACGGGCTCGGCACGGCGCTCGCGCGGTCGTCGCCGGCCAGGTCGACCGTCAGGTCGCGATCCGCCGCCACCACCACCCGACCCCCCGCCGATACCGTGTCGCGAATCCGGAACATCTTCAGCTCGACCGGCCGCGTCGGGTCGATCGCCTGCCTGCCCACGAAGCGGAGTGCGAACGCCCCGCTTTCGCGCGCGCTCGCCGACGGCCTGATCGTCAACGTCCGCCCCGCCTCGGCGGCCAACGCGCCGTCGAGCGTCCGCGTCGACGCCGCGCGTTCCGCTCCCCGCTCGGCGCGACTCACCTGGAACGTCGCCACCGTCGCGTCGGGGCCGACCGACTCGAGCTCCAGCCCCGCGGGCAGATCCATCGACAGCTCAAACAGACGGCCGCGCGCCGTCCGCACGTCGAACAGCGTCTCCACGCGGGCCGCCGCCGCGCTCAACACGATCGTCGTCCGCGCCTCGGCGCGAATCAAAGGCCGCGACGGCTCGACCCGCAGACGCAGCTCGAACGGCTGATCCAAGAATTGGTACGCGAGACTCGTCCCCGGCCGCGCCCGCAGCTCGGCGGGCAGCTCGGAGCGCGGGTCGATTCGGCTCAAGCCGCGCCGCGCATTGCCGTCAACCCACAGGTTCGAACCGTGCGCGACGCCGATCGCGCCCGACTGCTCTTTCGCGTCGACGAGCGGAAATCCGCGGAACTCGAACGGCTTCGACGCCTCGATCGCGCGCCGCGTCGTCATCACGAGCCGTTTCGAGGGCCCCGCGCGCAGCGGCTCAAAGAGCGGGATCGTCAACTTCGGCGCCGTGCCGTCGCCGCGATCGATCCCCGCCGGCAACGGCTGGCCGTCCAGCTCCAGCTCGAGCACCTCGTCACCCGGGTCGAGCACGAACTGCAACGACCGCGCCGCCCCGCGCAACGACTGGATCTCCCACGACGACCGCGTTTGCAGACTGGCCGCCTCGACCTCGAGCGCGATTTCGCCGCGGATCGACAGCAACGGCGGCAACTGCGCGCCCGGCTCCGACTCCACGCGCCACGACAGTTCCAGACGCGGCCGAGGCGTCAGTCGCGCCGTCAGACGCGTCGCCTGCCCGTCGCGAATCGAGAGCGCCGCCGCCGGCTCCGCGTCCCCGACCGTCGCGTCCAAAACACGCCGCTCGACGTCGATCGTGAATCCCGTCGACGCCGCCTCGGGAATCGCCACGTCGAGCCGACGACCCTCCGCGTTCGCCTTTAACCGCGCCTTAAACCGCACCTGCACCGTGTGCGCACCCGCCGCGACCTCCACCTGCCACGCGCCGCGCGCACCCGCCCGCACCGCGATCGGCCGCCCCCCCTCGCTCGCATCGACGATCGTTTGCCCGTCGAGCCCGACCGTCACCCACACCGGCCCCTCCGCACCCGCCGCCGCGACCACCCCGTACGTCGCCGTCAGGTCGACCCGCTCATCGTTCGCGGTCCCCGCGATCGCGACCGCATCCACCACGTACGGCGGGTCGCCGGCCTCGCCCGCGCGCGTTCCCCCGGCGCGCTTCGACTCCGCGTACGCCCGCGCCTCGTCGCCCCGCAACAGCACGAAATCCGGCTGCGTGAGCCGCTTCAGCAACGTCTCGATGTCGCCCGGACCCCCCACGAACAGCTCGATCGCGCCGCTCGTCGATCCCGCGGGCGGCTCCAACCCCGGCCGCGTCCCCGCCTCCTTCGGCTCCTCGGCCGCGACCGGCGCGTTCGCGCGCGACGTCGCCGGCGCGACCAACGTCCGGGCCGCGCGCGTGCTCGCGGCCGGCGGACGCGCCTCTTTGGTCGTCGACGCCGCGCGATCCTGACCGCGCGCCGCCGCCGCTCCCGCGACCCACAGGCACACCGCCGCGATCAAACCACCCAGCCACGCTCGTTCCCCGACGCGCTCGATGCTCAACGTTCGGTCGATCCCTCGCGGACGCCTCCCGAAACCGCGGCGCACCCAAAAGTACATCCGCGCGCGCAATCCGATCCCCGCCGCCCCCTCGGGACGCCCGTTCAACTATATCACGCCGCAAAGTCGACCGCGAACGCCCCGCTTGCCCGGCCGCGACCGCTTAGCGGGTCCCAACACCGGTCTGCGCCGTCTTTGACGACGACTTCGAGGTGATCGTCAGGATTCCGTAACGCCGCCGTTATTCCGACCACGCTTCCGCCAGGAACCGGACCGCATCGTCGTGCACGTGGCCGTTCGTGGCCAGGATCGAGCCGCCGTACAAGTTGTACGGCGTGCCGTCGAGGTCGCTGACGACGCCGCCGGCCTCGCGGACAAGCACGACGCCCGCCGCGGCGTCCCACGGGTGCATCCACGTCGCGTAGCAGACCTCGCAACGACCCGCCGCGAGCAACGACAAATTCAGCGCCGACGACCCCGTCCGCCGCACCGAGTGCGTGCCGATCGAGAACCGACGCATGTACGCCATCTGCCGGTCGGCCTCCTTCGAGACGTCCGCCGGCAGCGCCGTCGCGATCAGGCTGTTCCGCATCGATTTTGCCGGGCTGACGCGGATCGGCTCGCCGTTCAGCGTCGCGCCGCGACCGTGCGCCGCGGCGTACGTCGTCCGCGCGACCGGGTCGAAAACCACCCCGACGACCGGCACGCCCTCGTGCTCGAGCCCGATCGACACCGCCCAGAACGGGAACCCGTGCGCGAAGTTCATCGTGCCGTCGAGCGGGTCGACGATCCACCTCCAGGGGGCGTCGAGGTCGGGCGTCGCGCCCTCTTCCTCGGCGAGCAGGGTGTGCGTCGGGAAAGCGTCGGCGATCCGCGCCGCGATCAGCCTCTGGCTCGCGATGTCGGCGTCGGTAACGAGGTCTCCGGGCCCTTTCTCGCGCGCCTCGACGTGTCGGTAGTAGCGGAGCAGCAGCTCGCCCGCTTCGTGCGCCATCCGTACCGCCGCATCCAGATAAGATCGGTAATCGAGACCCTGCGACTTCATAAAAATATCCAGTTTGGGAAAGATGCGAGGATTGCGTAATTTCTGCTGGATTCTTGCGAAACGCGCTCCATAGTTGCGATGTCGGCTCGGAACCTGGAACGTGGGAATGTACCAGGTTGAGCCGCCGGCACCAAGGAATCGCACCGGGAGTCAGACCCATGTATGTCTGGGAGTTGATCGCCTGCCGACTCCGCGTCGACGGGTGGCAGGTTTGGCACAACTTGATCGAAACCGCCGACGGGCCAAGCTACGCGGTGGCGTTGCGTCGCCCCGGCTGCTCGTGCGAGGTCGTCGGCCTCACGCTCACCGACGCCTACGCCGCGGCCGCCCGCCGCGCCCGCCAACATGCCTGCGAATCGAACGCGGGCGCCGTCGCTCGCCCGCACTTCAGCCGCGCCGCCGCCTTCGCGACCGTCTGACCGCGACGCGCGTCGCGACCACGCGCTCGTCCACAACAAAACGGGGCGCCGGCGGCCCGCCGCCGGTTGCCCCCGTCGATCCAAAACATTGCAAAAATCGCTCAAAACGTTAGATATTATCATCGATATAGTATCATAACAATAATGTGCAGCGATTTCGTTGCAGGGGTTGGCGTCGTCGCGAGGCCCGACGTCCCCAAAAAACGCGCGACCCAACCGGCCGCGAACCGCGTATTGAAATCCCAGAGAGATACAGAACTTGAGCCTGCTCGCGCGAATGGGGCGACTCGAACTCTCCTGGGAGCCCTACGATGTCAATTCTTCACGGATTTGTGCCCAAGGCGACCGCCTTGGCGTTGATGCTGACCTTCGGCTCGATGTCGCCTGCGTTTGCTCGCGGCGGCGGCGGCGGCGGTGGTCACGGCGGCGGAGGGGGCGGCGGTCACGGCGGCGGCGGCCACATGGGCGGCGGCGGATACCACGGCGGCTACGGCGGCGGATACCACGGCGGCTATGGCGGCGGATACCGCGGCGGCTATGGCGGATACCGCGGCGGCTACGGCGGGTACGGCGGCTACGGTGGTTACGGCGGCTACGGATTGGGCCTCGGCGGCCTTGGCTTCGGGCTCGGCTACGGCCTGGGAACGGGTCTCGGCTATGGCGGCTACGGTCTCGGCTACGGCGGCTACGGCGGTTACGTCGGGTACGGCAACGGGTACCAATACGGTAACAGCGGCTACGGCTACACCACCCAAACGACCGGCGCGCCTTACTTCACCGGCGAGTACTACGAGCCCGGCGACGGCTGGCGCTACCCCGTCTACATGAACCCCGCCACCGGCACGACCATCTACTACCCGGTCGCTCATTAATCAGCGGATCTCTCGGCTGTGCATTATTAAGCGTGCCCAGCCGTCTCGATCGTTCCCACACTCGACGGGTCCGACTCCTCGCTGGGGTCGGTGCCCGTCGTTTTGTTTGCGCGCGCCGAGCCACCGCGGCGAGCGGTCGGCAGCCGGCCAAAATCCGCCGCCTGAAATCTTGAGCGGCGCGGGGTCCGGTCGACCGCGCGCAACGCCTGCGCGAAACGAAGCCAACCTGCGGTTTGATCAATGCGGCCTTGGGGTTGCGTCGAGGTTTACGCGCCGACGTCCGCGTTGAACGTCGGCGCGCGAGCGATCCCACACTCAACTTTTCGGCACCCCCGCGGCGGGGCGGAGCGCCTTGTTCCGGAGCAGATCTTGCCACGCCTTCAGGCCTTTGCCCTCGGGGTTGGCGGCGTCGTACTCAAGGTTGTCGCGGCCGGTCAAGTCTTCGAGGTTCCAGATCGCCAGTTCGCGCAGGCCAACCTCGGCGGCGGAAAGCTGGTCGACGAGCGACCGGTATGTCGCCTCCTCGCGGGCCTCGCGGGGGCTAAAACCGATCAGCAACCGCTCGTAACTCGCGGCGGAGTCCTCGCCGAATTCGGTGTTAAGCTGCTCGCGAACCGCCTTAATATTCTCGGGGGATCGCGACAAATATTGCCGAAGGACATTGATCGCGGCGCGCCTCGAAACGGCGCTCTCGGCATTATTAAGCACCGGCACGATCATCGAGAGGTCGCCGACGGCACCCAGCGCGGCGATGGCGAGGCGACGGATATCCGCCTGTTCGTCGTCGACGGCCTCGACGAGATCGGCGACGACGGGGCGTTTCGGCCGGAAGTACTTCACGAATTGCTCGCCGATCTGCTTATCGAAGGGGGGCAGCGACGGGTCGGCGACCCAGTTGGGGGTCGCCTGCGCGGTTTCTTGGGTCCACTCGCCGGCGTCGTTGAGGAGGATCGACGAGGACGAGGCGAGCGTGTCTTTGTGGCCGCCGGCGTCGAGTTCGACTTCGGCGTCCGCCGAATAAACCCGCAGACGAGGCGCCGCGCCGACCGCTGCGCCGGCGGGTCGCGACAACACAACCTCAAGCCCCACAGGGGAATCAGGCGAGGGTGTGACGCGCACCGAGCGCGTGCCGAAGGTGACCATGAAGGTCTCGCCGCGTTTCGTATCGCGGAGGACGACCCGGCCGCGGACGAGTTCGAACCGCGCCGCCTGACCCGCCGCCGCCGAAAAGACGCGCAGCTCGGTTTCGCTCACGAGTTCGACACGCGAACTCTTCCAACTCAGCAGGGCCCGGAAGGGCGACAAATTCAGCACGCGTTCTTGATTTTTGACCGAGTCACCGTCGTCGAGGCGTTCCCAGGTGCGGGCGTCGTTGTTCCAGCGGAGCAGGACGCCCTCGGTGTTGGCGACCGCGGCCGCGCCCTGCGGCAAGTTGGGGAGCTTCGAGGCGTCGGCCTTGTCGGGGTCGGGCTTGGCGGCCTCGGGGGCGGGTTTTTCGGGGACCTCGGCGGGCGCGACGGGCGGGGCGTTGGCGGCGAGGTCGGGGTGCGGAATCGCGGCGGCGGCCGGGACGACCGGGGCCGGTTCGACGGCCCGATTCCCCGCGTTCGGGGCGGGATTCGGCTGCGGAAGGCCCGCGTCGAGCACCGCGACGGCACCTGGACCCGAGGCCGCGCCGCCGGGTGTCAGACTCATCCACGCCGAGGCGATCAGGATCAAAAAGAGCACGCAGACCCCCGCGACCGGGCCGTAGCGCTGCCACGCCGGACGCTCGGGAGGGAGCGGCGTCACCCACGGCTGCACCGGCTGCTTCACCGGTCGCGGACCGACCGGCGCGCTCATTTTCGAAGCCGCGTGCCCGTCGACCGTCCGCGGCGCGGGGGGCTGCGACTCACGCCCCTTGATCAGGTGATGCATCCGTTGCCGGACAACGTCGGGAACCTTCGCCTTCTGTCCGATCAGGCTCAAAATCTGGTGCGAGCACGCAACTTCGGCCAGATGCACGTCCGACGTCAGGCATTTGCGCTCAAATTCGGCGACGGCGTCGGGCTCCATCTCGTTGTCGAGATACGCCGCAACCTCGTTCGGGTCGGTGCCGTCGGGGCCGTTCGAGCTTGGGACCGTCAGCCGGCGGCGACGGCTCACCTTGTGCAGACGCTCGACCAGCTCCCGCGCAAACGGGCTCTCCGCCACTTGCTTGCCGATTTCACGGACCTCGTTCGGCGACAGAGTGTCGTCGAGCCAGGCCAACAGCGTCCGCAACGTCAGTCGCATCGGATCAACTCCCCGCGCCGGGCGCATTCCCTAAAGCGTCGAGATCGGCCCGACCGACTCGTTTGAGCCGGCCCGAGGTCGATCCTCACACCTTGTTAGTGCCGGCCCACGCGGGAATCCGTCGAGGTTCGCACAGAATTCCGCAATTTTTTCTTGACGGCAAATCGGGGGGCGGGTATCATTTCCTTAGGGATGCCCAATTCGCGTATTTCCAAATGCCGATTTTTCCGAAAGCAGGCCCGCCATGCGTCGCTTTGATTTGCTCAACGCGTTGTCGGGTTTGATGATTGCCCTCGCGGTGTTCACGGGCGCTTTGTTGTGCTTGGAATTTACGAGCGGCGAGGTCGTGGCTGCGACCGGGGCCTATAATTCCTGCCTGCCGCCGGCAACCTGTGTGAACGGCACCGGCGGATGCAACGGATGCACCTCGACAGGACAAAAGGGGGTGTGTGCCGCGGGGACGGCGGGATGTGTCGGCGGGAGTGTCTGCACTGGAACCTACACCAACAAGAAATACCCCTGCTCGTGCCAGTTCGGAGCTTGCTAGAAGGGGCAGTTCGTCTTTACTGTGTGTCCGATGAGTCGAGCCAAGTCCGCGCGGGCCGCCGCTTGCTGATACGTTCGACGCCAACTTGAGAAGCGTGGAACTAGAAGAGCGCCCTCCCCGCGGCTTTCCGGGTCGTTGAGGATTATATATTCGTTGAGTGTTTGATTTTTGACTTTGAGGGGGGGGGGGGCATGGTTGCCGTCGTGCTCGTTTTCTCTTGCGTCCTCGGTCAGAAGCCTCCACTCGATCCGGCGCGGGTCGTCGAGCGCTACAACGACGCCATGTGCTCGATCCACACGCTGAGTGTCACCATCGACGGCAAACGAAGCGTGGACGGCGGGCAAACGTGGACCCCGATGTATCACATCGCGGTGCGACGCAAGGGAGACGTCGATCGCGTTCACACCAAACTCTTCGGGATGATGCAGGGATCTCATTGGGTCGACGCCGCATCGGAAACCGACATGCGGTTTTCGCTCGAAGACACCAGAACCATGGGTGGAATCGATGCCGGCTCGCCTCACTCTCTGCCGTTGGCCGGCAAGGATCAACTCGCGGTGTCGGGAAACATCGTGCCGCCAAGCGCGGAGCATGGCTGCTTTAGGACTTCCCAGTGGACGAGCTTCGCCATGTTCCTCTTCGACCCCGAGTACTCCCTGAAGGAATTGTTTGAACGATCCTCACCCAAGCAGTTCAAGCTGACCCGTGACGACCGGTGGGGCGATCTCGTCGAGCTTCATCTCAGCAACCCCGAACGGAAGATGCTCTACACCGTCTCGATTGCGCCGCAGCACCAGAATCTGCTTGCGAAGATTACATACAAGAGTCAGGACTCCAGTCTACCCACCGATGGGGAGGACCTCGTCGTCGAGGAGCAGGAGGCGTCCCCTGGTCTCACTCTTCCACGCGTCCTCAGATCAATCGACCGTCTGAATCCGCGGGAGATTGTCGAGGTGACGCTCGGCGACTTGAAGGTGAACGAACCGATCCCCGACGCCGAACTCGCACTCGAGTTCTTGCCGGGGATGATCGTGCATGACGGGATCACCCAGAAATACACCCTGTGGGGAGACGGGAAGCCCGCGCGGATCTTCGAGTCGAACGACGATTTCGCGGCTTGGCATAACGACCTAAGCACACGGTTTAACGGCCGATTGAGGCCGAGCTTCCCGTGGATGCCCGTGCTGTCGTTCGCGGGCGCGGTCCTCGGGCTGGCCGCGGTGCTGATTTATCGGCGACGTGTGAAAATCGCCGGCGTGTAATCCTCCACATTATCGAATCAACTCCACTTCGGGCTTTTCGGTTGGAGGAAAAGGAGATGACTGTACCGGCTCGTGATGCTGGGTTGCGCGCGTCTCCGCCGCCGTGGTGGTTCGTCGCACTGGTTGCGACATGCTTGTCGATTGCCGTCGGCGGCATCCTTTTGAATCTCCGTTCGGCTCCGAGGGCCGTTCAAGGATTGAAGATCGACCCACCCGCCGTGAAGGTCACCGATCGAGTCTTCGGCGAAGCGGAAGTGATCAAGCAGGTTTACACAATCACGAATCCGCTCAAAGTCGCAGTGACGGTGCGGGAATTGAGCACGTCGTGCTCGTGCTTGGCGACGGTTCCCAACGGCAAGACCAAGCCGCCGTTCGTGCTCGAGCCGGGCGATTCGGCGGAGGTTGAACTCGAAACGATCACCCGCGCGACAGGCGATCCCGACCAGTCCTATGCAATCACCGTGAACGCGGAAGCCGAAGGAAAGCCTCTTCCCGAGTGTGTTGCGTCCTGGTCGTTTCAAGTGGAGAATTCAATCAAAGCCGAACCCGCGCGGATCACGATTCTGAACATCCGCGCCGGAACCCCGGTCAAGAACAAACTCGTATTGTACACAAACGCGGGCGAGGAATCTCTGAAGGACTACACTCTCAGCGTCTCGAAGCCCAAGCTGATCCATGCGCGACTGGTCAAGTTGGCAGGCTCTTCCAACACGGAGGTCGGACATCGCTATCAGCCGAGATTTGCGTTGGAAACAACGATCGATGCCGCCGATGAAACGGTTTCGGGCGAGATCGAAGTGAAGAAATCGGGTGTGTCAGCCGTGAAGATTCCGGTCTACTGCTCCTTCACGCAGCCGTACAACTTGAGGCCGCGCAAGCTTGACGTGCAGGGACCGCCTGGGAAGAGGGTGGCCCGACGGGTCTTTTTCGAGAGTTCGGAGCCGGAGTGGAAAGACGTCGAAATCGTCGAAACAAGTCGCGGTGTGGAAGTGGAGTTGCGGCAGTTCGATGCGACCACTCGAGAGATTCGCTTGACGATTGAAATTCCGCGGGCCGGCGGAGTGGAGACGAGTCGAAATCTGTCGGTTGTGCTCGCGGGCAAGGACAAGTCGTCGCGGGTTGCGATTCCGATCAGGGTCGAGGTTGCGCGGGAGTAGTCGTCGCATGTGGACAACACGCGAGTTTGCGCGCGAGCGCGGATTCACGCTCATCGAGTTGCTCGCGGTGATCGGCATCGTCGCGATCCTCGTCGCGCTCTTGCTGCCGGCGGTTCAGGCGGCGCGGGAGACGTCTCGAAGGGCGCAATGCGCGAACAACTTGAAGCAGATCGGACTCGCGCTCAACCTCTACCAAGACTCCTGCGGGTGCCTGCCGCCGGGTCGCTTCAACACCTACGACCCGCGCGATCTACCGGCACTTCCTTCTTGTCCGCTCACGATTGAAAAGAGTTTTCTCGTGATGATCTTGCCTTATGTCGAGCAGGCTCCACTCTACAATTCGATCAATCAGAGCGTCAACATCTTCGGTGTGGAAAACCGCAGCGCGTTCGCGATCTCGGTGAACACGTATTTCTGTCCCGACGACGGCGGGTCAGGCGTGCCGAGAGGGATGGACATGAGCGAGTTGAGTCGATACGGATGGGCCGGCGCGGGCGAGCGTCTGAACGCGGTGTTCACAAGTTACGCGGGCAACATCGGGTCGCTCTTGGCGGATGCCTTGCCGAATCCCGGGAGCGGTTGTCGCGTCGCGGCGTGCGCGCGGTCTCAATCGAACGGTTGCTTGTGCGACGTCGCGCCGATTTCGTACGCCGCGATTACCGACGGATTGAGCCAAACGATTGTCGTGGAGGAACACGCGACCGCGACGCTCTATCAATGGGACGACACTGTTTACACGCGCTACGGCTGGTATTTCGCGGGGAATTGGGGCGACACGTTGGTCTCCAACTTTTATCCAATGAATCAATACAGAAAGTCCGAGCGGCCCGTCCCCGCGGCCCCGGCGAGTCTGCATCCGGGCGGGATGAATCTTCTCTGCGCGGACGGGTCGGTTCGGTTTGTGAAGGATACGGTCGAGAGCTGGGCGTTTGACGCCGGGGCGGGCGATCCGGCGGGTTCCGAGCAAACTCGGCCCGACGGTTGCTGGACCGGTCTTCCCAGCCCCGGCGTTTGGCAGAAGTTGGCGACCCGCAACGGCGGCGAGATTCTCGGAGCGGATTCGTTCTGAGTTCCGCATCCGGCGAGGGCGATCTGCCGGCGGTCCGGGACTCGCCGAGGTGCAAGTCCCGAACGGCGCGGCGTTTGGCGAACGTCGTCGAGTTACATCACGCTTTCGAGCGTCCAGGGTTTGCGCATCGGTCGGCTGAGGAGTTCGTCGGCGAGGACGTTGCCGTGGAAGCGTTCCTTGGCGGGGTCCCACTTCAGCTTTGCGCCGCCGAGTCGGAGCGAGATCACGCCGAGGTGGCAGACGCTGACCGAGCGATGTCCGACTTCGACGTCGCAGATGGGTCGTTTGCGGGACTTGACGCAGTCGAGGAAGTTGCCCATGTGGTCTTGGGAGACTTCGAGCTTGGTCGCGCTCGAGGGGAGGGGTTCTTCGAGGAGTTTCTTGTCGCTCGCGGTGATCTTGCCGCGGTCGACGAAGATCCAGCGTCCGTCTTCGCCGATGAATTTGACGCCGTTCTCGCCGTCGCTCTTGCAGACGACCTGCGAGCCGTCGTGGATCGCGCCGGGGGCCTTGGCGTAAGTGTAGGTGACGGTGAAGTCGGGGTTGGTGTTGTAGGCGTTGGGCTCGTTGATGGGGGCGGTGCCGGTGGAGATGATCTCGACCGGTCCGTTGCCGTCCATGCCGAGGCCCCACTGCGCGATGTCGTTGTGGTGCGCGCCCCAGTCGGTCATTTTGCCGCCCGAGTATTCGTACCACCAGCGGAACTCGTAGTGGCAGCGTTCCTTGACGTAGTCAACGTAAGGAGTTTGGCCGAGCCACATGTCCCAGTCGAGTTCTTTCGGGATCGGCGAAGTGGGGAAGGGGCCTTTCTTGGGGTTGTCGCCGATGCGGGTTTCGACGGTTTTGATCCGGCCGAGGCGTCCGTTGCGTACGAGTTCGCAGGCGAGCCGGAAGCGGTCGTCGGAGCGCTGTTGGCTGCCGGTCTGGAAGACGCGGTTTTGTCCGCGCGCGGTGGCGAGCATCGCCTGACCTTCGGCGATCGTGAGCGACATCGGCTTTTCACAGTAGACGTCCTTGCCCTTCTTCATCGCGGCGATGGCGGTGAGGGCGTGCCAGTGGTCGGGGGTGCCGATCACGACCACGTCGACGTCGTTGCGGGCGACGAGTTCGCGGAAATCCTTGGTTTGGAATTTCGCGTCGAATTTTTTGGCGGCGCGTTCGCGATGGACGGAGTCGACGTCGCAGACCGCGACGCAGGTCACGCCCTTGTGCTTGACGGCCCAGTTGGTGTCGCCGGTGCCTTGTCCGCCGCAGCCGATGAGGCCGACGTGGATGCGGTCGTTGGCGGCGACGGGTTTTTTCGCGTTGTCGGCGGCCTCGAGCGCGTGCGCGAGGACCTCTTGGGCGTACCAGGCGGGCAGACCCGCGGCGAGCAGGCCCGTCATCGTATTTTGCAGGAATCCTCGCCTCGAAAGGCCGTCGGTGAGCATGGAGCGTTCCCCCGTGGTTGGAGCGGCAGCGGAGAGGTCGACCCGAATCCGATCGACCTTGACGTCGATTCCCGATCTTATCCGAGCCCGCGCCGCGAACAAAGACGCTGGACGCCGCGGTTTCGATCGGGGCGGTTCGAGCGATCGGGGCGCGCCGACTCGAAAACCAATGTTGACGAGCGCGGACGTCCGATGTACAGGATACCGGGCGGCTCCACGTTCCGCTCGCGGCCTGCAAGGGACTGCGGTCATGGTGCGTATTTTTCGAATTCGAGCCGAGGATGCGTCTCGGACCGGGCGCGGGGCGGGTCGCGCGCTGCGGCCCGCGTTGACGACGCTCGAAGACCGCCGTCTGCTCACGATCGGGACGATCGTCGCGACGGTCACGCCGCACATTCTCGAGCCGGTCGGCCGCTTCGTTCCCGTGACGGTGTCGGGGACGATCCAGCAAGGGATCTCGGCGACGGTGCCGGGCAACCCCGCGACGAAGCCCGGCCCCGCGGTGCTCGCGCCGCTCGACGCCGCGAACGCGAACGCCGCCGCGCCGGGCAAGGCGATGGTCCAGGTCGTCGACCAATACCGCGCCGACGAGCCGACCGTGCTCGTGCCGCTCACCCAAATCAATACCGCGAATTACTACATTCCGCGCACTAAGATCACTCCGCGCATCTACTCGCCCGCGGTCGAGGACCTCGTCCGCACCTTCTCGTTCTCCACCACGCTCTACCTCCAAGCGAAACTGGGCGCGAACTCGCACGGACGCCAGTACGTGATTTTCGTCTCCGCGACCGACCAAAACGGCCCCGGCGGCAAAGAGCTGTTCGCGTTCGTGCCGCACCTCGGCGGCAAGCCGGTCCACGCGCGACGCGCCGTCGCCGCCAAGCGCAAATAATCGCGTCCGGTCGAAGTCGTCCTCGACGCGCCGCGCGAGCGCGGCCGCGCACCCCCCGCGCGCGTCGCCGCGCGCCCGCAAATATAATCCCGCCGCCGGGTGCTTGACAAACGTCTGACGTTGATTGCGATATAACCAGTTCTAGAAAACCAGAAGACGGATGATCGAACCGGCGGCGACACGTCTTTTGGGAAGGAGGGCGTGCCGTGGCGCGACCGGCGGCGAAGGATTTGACCGAGCGGGAGCTCGAGGTGATGCACGTGTTTTGGGATCGCGGCGAGTCGTCGACGGCGGAGGCGCGGGACGCGCTGGCGGCGTCGGGGACGGGTCTGGCGTACACGACGGTCGCGACGCTCATCGGGATATTGACCGAGAAGGGCTGTCTCGAGCGCACGCATCACGAGCGGCCGTTCCGATACCGGCCCGCGCGCAGTTACGAGGACGTCGCGCGGAGCTTACTCGGCGACGTCGTCGAACGCGTGTTTCGAGGCTCGCGCGAGCAGCTCTTGATGCGGCTCTTGGATCGCAAAAAGCTGACGAAGCGCGAGCGCGCGCTGCTTGAGGACGTCCTGCGGAGGGACCAGCGATGAACGCGTTCGGCGCCTTGATTTTGGGAGCGCTCGCGCGGGGCGCGGCGCTGGCGGTTGTGGGATTGGTATTGGGCGTCTTGATTCGCCGCGCGCGACCGGTCGCGGGGGCGTCGACGACGCTGCCGGCGCTCGCGCCGCTCACGCTCTGCGCGCTGAGCCCTTGGCCGCATTGGTGGAGCATCGGGGAGCCGGAAAAACCGGCAGCGGCGTCGCCCTCGGTTGTGACCTCGCCGCGCGCGAATTCGTCGTCGGCGAACAATCCCGCCGGGTTTGATCCCGGCGCGCGCTTTGACCCGCGCGACGCGACCACGGCTGTTCGCGCGGATGAGCCTCCAGGCGGCTTTTGGGACGGATTCGGCGCGGCCCTTCGTCAAAATCTCGCGGCCTCGGACGATCAAGGCGCGGAGCGCCGGGACGCGCGGGCCTGGGTCGCGGTCGCGTTCTTGATCGGGTTGACGCTCGGCTTGATTCGCCTCGGGCCGGCGCTGCGGGGCGTGCGTCGATTGCGTCGCGACGCGCCGCCGATCGTCGACGCCGCGCTCGCGTCCGAGCTCAAGCTGCTGCTCGAAGACGCCGGCGCGTCACGCTCGATCGCGGTCGAGGCGCGCGAGTCGCGCGCACTCGAAACCGCCGCGACCGTGGGAGGACGTCGCGCGACTTTGTTTCTGCCCCCGCATTGGCGCGACTGGACGGCGGACGAACGTCGCGTCGTGCTCGCTCACGAGGTTGCCCACATTGTCCGCGGCGACTACGCGGCGGGCGTTTGGGCGCAAGTCAGCCTCGCGCTCCAGTTCGTGAATCCGCCCGCGCACCTGCTCGCGTCGCGTCTGCGGCTCGACCAAGAACTCGCGGCCGACGCGCTCGGCGCACAGCTCGCCGGCGGTCGGCAGGCGTATCTCGTCAACCTCGCGCGGCCGGCCCTGCGGCTCGACGACCAGTCGTCGCGACGCCTCGGCCCCGCGCGCGCCTTCCTTCCCGTCCGAGGCAGCTTCATGAGGAGAATCGAAATGTTGCGCGATGAGAATACGAAACTCGATGCGCGTCCGCCGCTCTGGACGCGCACCTTTGTCGTCACCGCCCTCGCCGCGGCCTTCGCCGTGCTGATCGGCATCCGCGGCCCGTCGGAGTCGCTCGCACAGGATCCCGCTTCCGAGACGCCGAAGAGTCCCGCTCAAGTTGGGTCGGATCGCAAGGCAAGCTCCTACAACCTAAGGCGGATCGGGCTTGCCCTCCATAATTATCATGCGAAGTACGATCACATCCCCCCCGCGGTCGTCTTGGGCGGGCGGAGCGGCAAGGCTCCGCACAGTTGGCGGGTCGAAATCCTGCCGGAACTCGGCGAGGACGAGTTGTACAAGTCCTACAACTTCGACGAGCCCTGGGACGGTCCCAACAACATCAAACTTGTCGAGCGGATGCCCGCGGTGTTCCGGCATCCCGCCGCGAAGAATAAGGGCGCGAGTTACCTCGCGATCACCGGCCCCGGCACGATGTTTGAAGGGGATGCCGCGACGAAGTTTGAGCAGGTGACCGACGGGAGCTCGAACACGATCATGGTTTTGGAGACCGACAGCGACATCCCGTGGACGAAACCCGAGGACTTTGTCGTCGACGCGAAGAATCTCAAGGTCCCTCTGCCCAACCTCGTCGGCATCGAGCCCGGCGGCTTCAACGCCTTGTTCGCCGACGGCTCGGTGCGGTTCCTCTCGGACAGGGTGCGCCCCGTCGTGCTGCGAGCGATCATGAGCAAGGCCGGCGGCGAGGTGATCTCGGCCGATGCGTTTGACGTCGCGAACTCGCCGACCCGAGGCGTCGATGCCCCTCGACGAATCGAGCAGATCCAGCCGGTCTCGAAGTAGCAGCCGCCCCGTCGTTGATTTCGCGCGCGGCCCCGTTGCTTCCCGCGACGGGGCTTGCTACACTTTTCACAAGCGACTCGAAAACGCGGTCGCGCGACGGGCGATGCCGTTCGTTGCGTGATCCCGTGTTGGTTGCGTCGCGAAGCGCGAGTCTCCCCCCTCCGCCCCGCGGTTCTCGCGAACGGCAACACGCCGGCCCGATATTCTCAGTATTGAGAACGAACGTGCGGCGACGTCGGTGCGCGGAAATCCGAAGTCTCAACAGAGTGACGGGTTAGAGTGTAGAGGTCGGATTCGGGCGGGATGGTATTAAGTTTGCAGTTGTGAGGTTATCCCACTCAGAATTCGACTTACCTCCAGGGGTCGGGCCGTAAGGGTTTGACCGGGAGTCTAGGGATCGACCGATGGCCAACAAACCAATGACGACTGCGGAGAAGCTGGCGGCCGCGCGTGCCGGTGCGGCGGCGAAGCCCGCGGAGAGTGCTCCGGCGTCCCAGCCGGCCGAGGCCGAGGCCTCGGCGCCGGCGGCGCATGTCGAGGCCGCCGCGGCGCCGACGCCCGCGAGCTTGGGGCGTCCCTTGACGTTGGCCGAGAAGCTGGCCGCGGCGCGAGCGGGCGGCGCTCCGAAACCTGCCGCGGCGCCCGCCGCCAAGGCGGTCGCGTCGAGCCCCGCCGCCGAATCCGCTCCGGCCGCCCCCGCGGGTCCGCCGCCCGACATCCCCACGCCTGAAAAGTTGGGACGTCCGCTCACGATCGCCGAGAAGCTGGCGGCCGCGCGGATGATGAGCGGCTCCGCCCCCGCCGCGGGCGCCAAGCCTGCCGCGAAGCCCGCCGCCGCGGGTGCTCCGAAGGCCGCCGCGGCCGCGAAGCCCGCGGCCCGCGAGCTGCCCCCGCTCGACAAAATCAGCGACCCGAAGGATCTCGCCGAGGCGCTTCGGCAGACGGCTCAGAAGAAAATCGCCGAATCCGCGCCGCCGCCCCCCGCCGCGAAAGCCGGCGCGAAGGCGAAGGACGCCAAGCCGCAGACGGTGCCGCCGAAGCCTTCGAAGGGCCTGCTCTCGAAGCTCACGCGGCGCGACGTCACGATCCACATTCCGGCCAATCTCGCGTGGGTCATCGCGGGCTGGGTCGCGTTCAACGCGGGCATGACCGCGCTCACCGTGATGACGGTGCGGTTCCTCTTCCCGAACGTCCTCGCCGAGCCGCCGAGCACGGTCAAAATCGGTTACCCCACCGACTACGAAAAGGAAGACGTGAACGAGCGGTTCAAGGCCGAGTGGGGCTTCTGGGTGGTGCGCTCGACCAAAGTCAACGGCGTCGACGAGATCTACGCGTTGCAGTCGATTTGCACGCACCTCGGCTGCCCGCCGAACTGGCTCGCCGCCGAGCAGAAATTCAAGTGCCCGTGCCACGGCAGCGGCTTCTACATCTCGGGCATCAACTTCGAAGGGCCCGCCCCCCGGCCTCTGGAACGATTCAAGGTCACGGTGGCCGACGACGGTCAAATCGTCGTCGACAAGAGCCAAAAGTTCCAGCAAGAGCTGGGTCAGTGGTCCGACCCCGATAGTTTCATCGTCGCGTAAAAGGGGAGTCGGCGGGTTGGCCGCGCTCGCGCGGCTTCGCGGTGCGAGCGGGCAACAAGCAAGTGTTTGAGCACGCGGTTTCGACCGCTGTTTCGGAATCGATGCCGGTCGGATTCAAGCAAAATACGTCGTCGGGTCCGCCCCGCGACGGTCAACTAGGGATCTTGCATGGCCATTTTGGAAAAGATCACCGAGTCGCAGGTCTGGAAAAGCGTTTTCCGGCACCCGATGCCGACCGACCGCCGCAACCGTACGGTCGTCGTGCTGACGAACTTCTTCCTGCACCTGCACCCGGTGAGCGTGCGGAAGCAGGGCATCGCGCTCAGTTACACCTGGTGCATGGGGGGAACGACGTTCTTCCTGTTCATCGTCGAGGTTGTGACCGGCGTCTTGTTGATGTTTTACTACCGACCGACGCTCGAACACGCCTACAACGACATCTTGGCGCTCCGCGACGTGACCACGCTCGGCATCTTGCGCGAGCTGCACCGGTGGGGGGCGCACGCGATGGTGATCGCGGTCTGGCTGCATATGTACCGCGTGTTTTTAACGGGCAGCTACAAACCGCCGCGCGAGTTCAACTGGGTGATCGGCGTGTTGTTGCTGGTATCGACGTTGCTGCTGTCGTTCACGGGGTATTTGCTGCCTTGGGACCAGTTGGCGATCTGGGCGATCACGGTCGGCTCGAACATGGCGCGGGCGACGCCGGGTGTCGGGGTCGAGGGGCCGGGCGCGTCGCTGTTGAAGTTGAACGGGGTGAGTCTGATCACCTCGGGGTCGGACGCGAAGTTCGCGCTGCTCGGCGGCCGATCGGTCGGCGAGATGACGTTGAACCGGTTTTACGTGTTGCACTGCGTCGCGATCCCGCTGGCGGCGACGCTCTTGATCATGGTCCACTTTTGGCGGGTCCGTAAGGACGGCGGCATCAGCGCCCCCATGTGAGGTCGTCGCCTCGCCCCGCGCGCCGCGCCGCGCGGGAGGGGAGGTTGCGGATGGGCGCGCGGAATGTGGCGGCGTTTCGGATCCCGCGGGGCGGCGTTCGGGCTTGAAGTTCACGACGAACGGCCGGCGCTTGCGGCCCGCGGATAGATCGGTCGAAGGCTCCGAGAGACGATCATGGATCATCATCCCGACTTGACTCCCGGCGTGATGGCCGGACTCTCCTGGTACTACCTGCTCGCGTCGATGCTGAACGCGGCGGCGGCGGCTTACGTCGCCTACATGCAGATCGTCTCGGAGGGGGCGTCGACGAAGGGCCTCGCGCCCCGCACGCGGAAGCTCCCGAACTGGCTGATGATCGCGTTTTTCGGGCTGTACGGGCTCGCGACGCTGCTCATGCTGGGTCGAGGCGCGTTGCCCGGCGGCACGTTGGTCGCGTATTGGATCTGCGCCGCGGCGAACGTCTTGGTGGCGATCGCGGCGGGGGCCGACGCGGCGCACTTCGCCGAGGAGCGCTCGGAGCACGCGGCGCACGCCGGGGTGAGCGACGCGGCCGCGACGCTCGACGACCACATCCCGGCGCACGGCCTCGGCAAGCCGATGAACCGTACGCTCTGGACGCTGGTCTGGACGACCGCCGCTTTGGTCTTCCAGGTGATGGGGCTGACTTACGCGCTCGGCGCCGAGTTCGCGTTGCCGAAATTCATGCGCGACGCGGTCGACGCGGTCTCCGGACCGACGACGTTCTTCGTGGGGGCGACCGCGGCCTTCGTGCTGATCATCAAGTATCGACGCTTGTTCGCGAACGGGATTCTGGCGTGGGGCTTGGTGAACGCCTTCTTGATGTTCTTCGGCCTCAGCATGACCGACTTCGACTTCCGCGACATCGTGACCAAGCCCGACAACGTGCCGATCGTGGGCTTGATCGTGCTCGTGGCGTTCTTCACCTGGCTCGCCCTGCGCCGCGCGGTGATCAACGACGCGCGGATGGACAGCGGACTGCCGAACCTCGAGCAGCTCGAGCCCGAAAAGACGCTCGTCTGGCCGGACTTGGTCTACACCGAGCTGATCGCGATGGTCGTCGAGACGATCGTGCTCGTCGTCTGGGGGATCGCGCTGCAGGCGCCTTTGGAACAGCCCGCCAGCTCGACGGTGGCGCCGAATCCGTCGAAGGCGCCGTGGTACTTCCTCGGCTTGCAAGAGATGCTCGTCTATTTCGACCCTTGGATGGCGGGCGTGGTCTTGCCGTCGATGATCATCGTCGGCTTGATGGCGATCCCCTACATCGACACCAACAAGCTCGGCAACGGCTACTACACGATCAAGCAGCGGATGTTCGCGTACGTGACCTTTCAGTACGGTTATCTCGTGCTCTGGGTCATCCTGATTCTGCTCGGCACGTTCCTGCGCGGCCCGAACTGGAACTTCTTCGGCCCGTACGAGTATTGGGACGTCCACAAGCTGATTCCGCTCAACAACGTCAACCTTTCGGACATCTTCTGGGTGCAGTTGCTCGGCACGGCGAAGCCGACGAACATCCTCACCCGCGAGCTGCCCGGGATTGCGATCTCGCTCGCGTACTTCGCGGTGATCCCGCCGTTGCTCGGCAAGTTCTTCTTTAAGAAGTACATCGCCGAGTCGGGAAGCATGCGGTTTTACGTGCTGGCGGGGTTGTTGTTGTTCATGGCCAGCCTGCCGATCAAGATGGTTCTGCGTTGGACGATCAACCTGAAGTATCTGGTGGCGATTCCGGAATATTTCTTCAACATCTGAACGGACGCGAGGGGGCGTTGCGGGTGCGCCCGCGGCGCCCGCGCTGGACCGCCCCTCGACGCATTCCTTGACGAAGGTGAACGCATATGCCGGCGACAGAGGAAACGTATCGCAGCCAGTCGGGTCTGCATATCGTCTTCGCGATCACTTCGATCGCGATGACGCTGTCGATCGTCTGGATGGTAGCGGCCGACCACTTGCGCCCTTGGAAGCAGGTGCAGCGCGAGTTTCACGACGTGGAGGTCGCGAAGCTCGAGGCGGCGAAGAAGGAGAAGCTCGCCGACCAGAGCGCGAAGAAGAAGGCGCGGATCGAGGAGATCGACTCCGAGGTCGCCTCGGCCGAGGCCAAGAAGGACGAGAACGCGTCGGCGCTGTACAAGCTCGACGGCGAGCTCCGGGTCGTGCAGGGGCGCTTCGAGAAGCTCGACACCGAGAAGAAATTCCAGAAGGCCGAGCTCGACAGTCAGCGCAGCTTGTACGACGGCATGATCGAGCGCGGCGAGGAGCGGCACGCCCGCGAGTATCTCCGCACGGTGATCGTGAAGAGCGAAGCGCGTCTGCTCGATCTGTCGGAGCGGTTCGAGGAGGTGAGCGGCGAGCTCGCGAAGCTGAAGTCGACCAAGGAGGACCTGCTCGGTCACGTCGACAACCTCAAGAAGGAAAAAGAAGACCTGACGCGCGACGTCGACCGCATCGACCGCGCCCTCACGCAGAAGGAAGAGCAGTACTTCGGGCCGCTCGCGTGGTTCCGCGGCTTGCCGTTCATCGACTTGGCCGCGCCGCCGACGAAGATTCAACAGATCAGCCTGCCCGAGCTCACGATCAACTATAACTTTAAGGACGTGCCGCGGTACGACCGCTGCCAGACCTGCCACCAGGGGATCGACCGCCTCGGGTACGACAAGGACCCCGAAGGCAAGCCGATGAAGGATTTGAACGCGGCGTTCGCGGCGCACCCGCATTTGACCGACGGCGCGACCGCGGTCGACCCGCGCGGCAACGTCGTGAAGGCGGGCCTCTATCTCGACTCGAACGGCCCGCACCCGATCAACAGCTTCGGCTGCACGATCTGCCACGGCGGTCAAGGCTCGGGGACCGACTTTACCTACTCGTCGCACGAGCCGAACGACCTCGCCCAGAAGGAGGAGTGGACGGAGGATCTCGCCTGGAAGGAGATCCACCACTGGGATTACCCGATGCTGCCGAAGCGGTTCGTCGAGTCGAGCTGCATCAAGTGTCACCACGAGGTCACCGACGTCCCGCAGGCGAAGAAGTTGCAGGCGGGCTACCAGCGGATCGTGAAGTACGGCTGCACCGGCTGTCACACGATCGGCGGCGAAGGCTCGTTCGGCCCCGACCTGACCGACGAGCGTCAAGTCGGCCCGAGCCTGCGCGGGATCGCGTCGAAGGTCTCGAAGGATTGGACCTTGAAGTGGATCAAGAATCCGCACGCGTTCCGTCCCGACACGCGGATGCCGAAGTTCTACGGGCTCACGAACAACAACGCGAAGGAAGATTGGCCGAAGAATCACGCCGAGATCCACGCGATCACGACGTACCTGTTTGCGAAGAGCGCCCCGCCGTCGGGTTTCGTCGAGCCGCCCGCGAAGGGGGACGCGAAGCACGGCGAGCAGTTGTTCTTGCAGAAGGGCTGCCTTGCGTGCCACCAGCATAAGGATTACGCCGCGTCGAAGTTCCCCGAGGCGGCGCGCGAGTTCGTCGACGCGAACTTTGGGCCGAACCTCTCGAACATGGCGGCGAAGTTCAGCTCGCAGGCGTCGGGATACAAGTGGCTGGCGAACTGGATTCACGCCCCCGAGGCGTATCACGCCAAGACGTTGATGCCGAACCTGCAACTGAGCCTCGCCGACGCCGCCGACATCGCGACGTGGATCCTCTCGGTGAAAGCCGAGTGGCCGACGCCGGTCGAGGTGCCGCCGGTCGAGTCGACCGAGGTCCAAGAGTCGCTCAACTACCTGGTGAAGCTGTACGTCGCGAAGGGGGGCTTCCTCGAGAACGGCAAGCTGACGACGGTGCCGCTTTCCGAGGTGGAGTCGTTCGTGAAGGAGAAGCTCACGACGCAGCAGAAGCTGATGTATCTCGGCGAGAAGACGATCAGTCGGCTCGGTTGCTTCGGTTGTCACAACATCCCCGGATACGAGAACGCGAAGCCGATCGGCACGCCTCTGAACGGCTGGGGATCGAAGAGCCCGACGAAGCTCGACTACGGGCACATCGCCGAGTATCTGAGCGACCAGCCGATCGCCGACGACAAGAGCCGCGACGGCACCGACGAGTATTACCAGGAGAAAATCCTCGAGCAGACCCGCCCGGGCTTCCTTTACGAGAAGCTGCACCGGCCGCGGAGCTACGACTACAAGAAGACGAACGAGGATCTGAAGGCGTGGGACGACCGCTTGCGGATGCCGCAGTTCGTCTGGGCGAACGACCCGAAGGCCGTCGAGGAGGTGATGACCTTCGTGCTCGGCCTCACCGGCGAGAAGATCTCGGCGCGTTACCTGCCCAAGACGCACTACAAGCCCGCGCAGTTCGCGAAGGCGCAGGGCGAGAAGTTGCTCAATCGCTACAATTGCCGCGGCTGCCACGTGCTTGAGATGCCGAAGTACACGGTCTCCGCGGGGACGAAGTTCGAGGACGCGTTCACCGACTTCGCGACCAACGTGCGGGTCTCGTACAACAACCGCTCGACC